>NZ_JANIBK010000025.1 GCF_024505165.1 Methylomonas rivi | reverse complement strand
CGGAAAAATCGCCGGCGGCCGTTGCCAAAAAACCGCGGAAATCGGCGGCCCGCAAGCGCCGCCCGTCGCCCGCGTTTTGGAGCCGGGGAAATCTGCTGTTATTGAGCGTGGAATGGTCGGCTCTGGCGATATGCGCCTTATTGGGCACCATGCTGATCTTGGGGTCTTCCGCCAACTCATTTTCCGGCTCGGGCTTTTTCGGCAGCTTGCTGCCGTTTGCCGCCGGGGTGGCGGTTTGGGTGGTGTTGTGCGCGTGCTCCTTGCTGGCTTGGCTGAAATGGCGCGGCCGGTTGAAGGCCAAAGTGGCGATATTGCCGGCCGCGCTGGCATCCGGCATGGCAGTCGGGATGCTGTGGTTCGTATTTCACGACGGCTACATTCCGGTATTCGGCCATTTCCGCGGTCTGGTGGGCGGCAAGCAGCAGGCCGAGCGAACCACTTTGGCGCATCAAGTGTACGCGGCTTACCGCCGCCACAACCAAGCGCAATTATTGAAAATGATCCAGCGCGCCGAACCGTTTGCGGCGGACATTCGGCAGGCGGCAAAAATCTTTGCGGTGGATGAGCATCTTCTGCTGGGCATAGCGGCCACGGAATCGTCCTTTCAACCGCGCAGCAGCCGGGACGGCGGCCAGGGTTTGTTTCAAGTCACGGCCGTACCCGACTTCATTTTGCGTCAAGCCGGGGACAAGTTGGCCGTCAAACAAACGGATTTGGCCAATCCGCGCCACAATGCCTTTATTGCCGCCGCCACGCTGAAACATTATCTGGCCGAAATGAAAAACGATCTGTTTCTGGGGCTGCTGGCTTACAACATCGGCCCGCGCAACGGCGGCCTGCGCTTTATCATGCAAAAATACGGCGCCGGCGATTTTGTCACCATGCAGCCGTATATCCAGCAATTGCCGCGCGATTATCCGATTCGGGTATTGGCCTATGCGCTGGCTTTTAAACTATGGCAACAAGAAGGCAAGTTGTTGGCCTACGAGGAAGCCGATAATGCGCTGCGGATCCAGAAATTGGGCATCCCGGGCCTGCCGCAGGATTTTTAAAGGCTGAATTTAAACGCCTCGGCGGCCACCGGCCGGCCGAAATAATAGCCCTGATAAAACAAACAGCCCTTGGCTTTTAAAAAATCCACCTGTTCCCGATCTTCCACCCCTTCGGCGATCACATTCAAGCCCAGGCTTTTGGTCATCATGATGATGGTTTCCACGATTACCGCCGCATTGGGGTCGCTGATATGGCGGACGAAACTCTGGTCGATCTTCAACTGGCTTAACGGCAGGCTTTTCAGGTACGACAAGGATGAATAGCCCACGCCGAAATCGTCGATGGATATCCTCACCCCCATGGCCTGCAAGGCGTGCATCTTGGCAATGGTGTCGTCGATATTTTCGATCACGCAGCCTTCGGTCAACTCGATGACCAGGCGTTTGGCGTTGACGCCGGCATCCAGCAAGGCCTGCCTGACCTGCTGCACAAAGCCGGCCTGCCGGAACTGCCGGGAACTCACGTTCACCGCCACATGGTCAATCTTGTTGCCCTGCTCGTCCCACGCCTTGATCTGATGACAGGCTTCATGCAGCACCCAGGCCCCTATCGGCAAAATCAGATGGGTATCTTCCGCCAGCGGGATAAATTCGGCCGGCGAAACCATGCCTTTTTCCGGATGTATCCAGCGGATCAAGGCTTCCGCGCTCACCACCCGCAGCTGGTCGTTGACCTGCGGCTGATAATGCAGCACGAATTGTTGTTCCTGCAGGGCCAGGCGCATTTCCTTTTCCAGCGTCAGGCGCCTGTCCGCGGCGGCCTGCATGGCCGGCTTGAAAAAGCTGATGCTGTTGCGCCCGCTCTCCTTGGCCCGGTACATGGCGGTATCGGCCTGCTGAATGATGTCTTCCGGTTGTTCGGCGGTTTCCGGATACAAGGTCACCCCGATACTGGTGGAAAAATGGTGTTCGCTGCCCTGCACTTCAAAGGGTTGATTGATGGCCAGCAAGATCTTCTCCGCCAGCATGGCGGCATGATTGGTGGCCTGTTGCAGACTCAAAAAGCGGCCCGGCACCATAATAATGAATTCGTCGCCGCCCAGGCGGCAGGCGGTGTCCTCTTCGCGAATAATCGACAGCAGCCGTTGCGCCACTTGAACCAGCAATTCGTCCCCCACTTGGTGGCCGCGGGAATCGTTGAGATTTTTAAAATGGTCCAAATCCAGAAAAAATAAGGCGCCAAAACGCAATTGGCGCTTGGCGGCGGCGATTTCATGCTGCAGCCTGTCCAGTAACAGCCGCCGGTTCGGCAGGTTGGTCAGCGGATCGTAAAAGGCCAGATTATGAATTTCCTGCTCGGCGGCTTTTTTATCGCTGACATCGGAAAATATCGCCACATAATGTATCAGACGCTGTTGCGCGTCCCGTACCCCGGTTACCGTCAACAGCTCGGGGAATACGGTGCCGTTTTTGCGCCGGTTCCAGATTTCCCCTTTCCACTGATTATTTTTACTCAGCTGTTTATACATTTGCCGGTAAAACTCTTGATCGTGGTAGCCGGACGACAGCAGGCGCGGGTTTTGGCCCACGGCTTCCGCCGCACTGTAACCGGTGATTTCGCTAAAGGCCCGGTTCACCCGCAAAATAGTGCCTTCGGCGTCGGTAACGGCAATCGCTTCATGCGACTCGAAAGTCGTTGCGGCCACCCGCAATTCGTTTTCCTGCTGCCGGCGAATGGCAATTTCCTGGTTCAGGGCCTCGTTGCTACGCAATAGGTCCAGCGTGCGTTTTTCGACAATCTCTTCGACGCGGGCGGTGCGGCCCGTTAACAGCAACAGACCGAAGCCGGTCAAACCGCACAGCAAAAATCCGCCCAATACCAGCCAACTGAAACGCAAGGATTGCTGCTGGTTAAAAAAGTCCGCGGCGGGCGCATAGTCGAGCCGCCATTGCCGGCCCGCAAAATCGATCCGGCGGACCATGCTCAATTTGGAAAATTGCAGGGTGCGCTCATAATCGGCGGGCAGGTTGCTGTAAATCAACTCGTCGCCGTCATGAATGCTCAGCAACAATTGCAGTTCTTTATGGCCCAACTTCTCGAATATCGCTTGAATGTCTTCGTCAATGCGAAACACGCTCGCCACGAAACCCAGAAAATCCTGTTGCCGTGCCTGGGGCGTTTTCGACAGTCTCGACTTGTAAATCGGCGAGTAAATCACCACGCCCAATCTGCCGGCGGCGTCCTGAATCAGCCAAAGCGGCCCCGTAGCCAGGGTCTTGCCGGTGGCTATGCTTTGAAAAATAACCGGGGCCACCCGGGGATTGCTGGAGATATCGAAACCCAAAGCCGATTCGTTACCGCTTTTAGGCACCAAAAACATCACGGGAAAATACTCGTCCTTGGGTTTTGCCGCTTCCGCCTCGCCCGCGGGATTCAGTTGCCGAATAATCGCCCGCTGTTGCGTTTCCCAAGCGGCGCGCTCCGCGCCACTAATGCGTGGGATCCACTCCAAAATACTGCCGGGTTGCACCTGGATGGACTCGGCAAACAGTTCGAATTCGTAGAGATCGACCCGCTTGGAGCTGTCGAACAGCGCTTTAAGCGCCGCATTGGTGGCCAGATGGTCGCGCAAATGCTCTTGAATGGCCGTATGCAGCAATTCGACCTGGCGTTGAAAGTGGCTGCCGAGGCGTTGCTGCTCCTGGCGCTGACTCAATTCGAACGCGGCTACCACCAATACAATCACCGTCAACAGCGGTAGCAGCACAAAACGGCGCCGCGCTTGCCAGGAGGCCTTGGGACGGCCTAAAAAAAGCAGGGTCATCGGGGTAAAAACGGCGGCGCCTATGGTGTCGCCCACCCACCAAGTGGCCCAGCTATTGGCGACGCTGACAGAACCGATCACGCCCCGAAAAGCCAGATAGGCCACGCCTACCGTAGCCGACACCAGGCAACTGGCGGCGATCAAGACAAAAAAGCGCAGAATTTTTTTGTCCTCGATCAGCGGATTATGCCTGCCCACATAACGGTTGATCAGCCACATTCCCAGCCAGGCTTGCAGGCAACAACCGATGGCCGCCACGGAACCGACCCCCATGGAAACCAACATTTTGGAGAAACTGGAGATGTCCAGAAAGGCATAACATTGGGCGAGCAGCGCGCCCAGAAAAATGCCGGGCAATACACTATTTCCGTATACCAGCATCAACGCCAACGCCACGCCAGCCGCCGGCCAAATCGGACTGGCGTTACTCGGCGGGGTCGCCAATAAGGTCCCCACCCAACCGGCCGCAAAGTAGCCCGCCGCCGCCGCGATATTCAGCAATATTTTATATTTTAAGGTTCGCATAATCCTTTAAGAGGTTGACCGCCGACCCGAGGGCGCCTGAATGGAAGCAGAAAGCAAGGGACATACAATAGCGATACCTTTCATATAAGCATAAAGAAGGTTTAATCATCTCGGCGCCGGATTCATGGATAACGACGGGCTAGCCGATGCCGACCTAGCCGGCAGGCGGCGCTACTGCAGGCATCCCAAGCCATCGACGTTAAACGCCTTGCCGAATCCTGCCACAAACTGGCCGGTTTGGGGCTGCAACAGCAGCAAATGAAAATCCGGCAGCGTGCGCAGAACCCCGACAATGTCGCCGAATTTTGCGGCCATGGCATCCAGCTTCGGCGCGTAATCCACGTGGTTTTTGCCGATTTCCCGCACCCGGCAATCGAAGGTCAGCCGCCGCCGGGCGAAAGGATTGCCGGCATCGGCCTCCGGTTCGATGAACAAAATGGAAGCCCGCGGCTGGGCCAGCAGATTTTGCGTATGTTGGGCCAGTTCGCTGACAAAAATATAAAAGCCCGCATCGTCGCGAACATACGGCGCATAGCTGATAGCAACCGCACCGCCGGCGGAACGGCTGGCTATTAACAGGCTGTCCTGCCGCCGAATTAATTCATCGCAGGTATTTTGTAAATTTTGGCGTTCGGAATCGGCCATGGAGGTTACGCCTTCGACAACTGCGGATAGCGAAAACAATCGGTGGTGTGGTCGTTTACCATGCCCACCGCCTGCATGTAGGCGTAACAGATGGTTTTACCGACAAACTTGAAGCCGCGTTTTTGCAGATCCCGGCTCATAGCGGCGGACTCATCGCTAAAAGCCGGGATTTGGGCATGCGCCTGCCAGGCATTTTGTTTAGGCTCGCCGCCGACGAAACGCCAGATATAGGCATCGAAACTGCCGTAGGCCTGCCGCACCGCCAAGAACGCCTGGGCATTCGCCACGGCGGCCTGAATTTTCAAGCGGTTACGTACAATGCCGGGATCGGCCAATAGGGCATCGAGTTTGTCTTGGCCGTAAGCGGCGATTTTTTCCGCATCGAAATGGTCGAAGGTCTGCCGGTAGGCTTCGCGCTTGTTCAGAATAGTGCGCCAGCTCAAACCGGCCTGCGCGCCTTCCAATACCAGAAATTCGAATAGCTGGCGGTCGTCATGCAGCGGCACGCCCCATTCGTGATCGTGGTAATGCTCTTCGGCGCTGCTGGCCAAGGCCCATTTGCACTTGTTCATTTGTTTTTTTGCAGCATGCTCTTCAAATCGGCAAACGGACTGAAGGTGGCTTGCGGCCCCTTGGATTCGGCGCCGCCCTTGCTGCCGTAACGGGTTTGTTCTTCGTAGCGTTGATGCTCGTTATCGTGGCAATACAGGCACAATAGTTCCCAATTGCTGCCGTCGGCGGGATTGTTGTCGTGATTATGGTCGGTATGGTGCACGGTCAATTCGCGCAGGTTTTTATGATCGAATTCGCGCGCGCATCGCCCGCAAATCCAGGGATACAATTTTAAGGCCTGCTCCCGATAGCCTTTTTCGCGTTCTTCTTTGCTGCGCCGGGCTTCGGCAACGATTTGGTGAGCTTTATTGTGCGACATGGCTTTCTCCGCTTGCGTTAACCGCCGGTTGCGCTCATATGGCGCAAAATGACCGGCTGTTCATGGATATTGAATTCGTGTTTTTCAGGCTTGATTTGCATGGCATCAATAATAGCGTGCTTTAACGCCTGCATGTCGTCCGGATATTGCCTGACCACGGCTTTTAAATCCACCGAATGCTCGTTGCCCAGGCACAGCAGCAAGCGGCCTTCCGCCGTCAGGCGCACCCGATTGCAACTGGCGCAAAAGTTGGCGCTATGCGGCGAAATAAAACCCACGTTGGTCTCGCTGCCCGACACCCGGAAATAATCCGACGGACCGCCGGTTTTGTCCGCCACGGCTTGCAGGGTAAAATATTGCTGCAAATCCTGTCTGATCGACTGGCTGGGATAATAGGCTTCCGCCCGGTTGTGACCATCCACGGCGCCCAGCGGCATTTCTTCGATGAAGCTGATATCCAGCCCCCGCTCGACGGCAAACCGTACCAAATCCGCCACTTCGCGATGATTGCGGTTTTTTAAGATCACCGCATTGAGTTTGATGCGCTGAAATCCCGCGTCGCGGGCCGCGTTGATACCCCGCAGTACATTTTCCAGATCGCCGGTGCGGGTCAAGGCTTTAAACAACACCGGATCCAGGGTATCCAGACTGATATTCAGGCGTTTGACGCCGGCCGCTTTCAGGTCCCGCGCCATCTGCGCCAGCTTGGAGCCGTTACTGGTCATTACCAATTCATGCAGGCCGCTCAGCCCGCCGAGTTGCCGCATTAAGTCCAACGCGCCCTTGCGGACTAAAGGTTCGCCGCCGGTAATCCGAATTTTGTTTACCCCCAGCTCGATAAAGGCCTGGCAGATAAACTGTATTTCCTCCAAGCTTAAAATCTGCTGGCGGGGCAAAAACACCATGTCTTCCGACATGCAGTAAACACAGCGGAAATCGCAGCGGTCGGTGATCGAAACCCGTAAGTAATTCACGATACGGCCGAAGCGATCGACCAGCTTTGCGGATTGAGTGAAATCGGTCATGGCCATGGTTCAAATGTAGACTTGCAAATGGTAACACAGGCGGGCAAGGCCGATTAACCTGTAAGATTGCGCCGACCCTTCCCGTTTTTTGCCGGCCGGCATTGTCATCGGCAGCGGACATGCCGGACACGCGGCCGGCGTTTTGAGACTTCCGCATACGACAGCGGTTGTCGGCAACTGGTTTCAACAACCGGCCCTCCTAGTAAAAAGAAATAAATTACCGGCGGAATTTGCAATTCTGTTAGGATCGGCTAAACCTATTGCATAGGAAGTTTTTACAGGAGAAAGATCATGAAAACCGTTGATTTTTTTTGCCTTAGCAATCGTTCGATTAAGCCCATAATGCTCGGCTTTTTGCTGTGCCATGCCTTACCCGCCATTGCCGAGCCGCCGCTTCCGGAGGACTTTACCCGATCCGGCGAGCTGGTATTGACCTTGTCCGATAAGTGGCTGGAGCCCAATGCCCAAAACACCCCGCGCAAATCGAACCGTCTAAACGGCGGCAAGCCGCCCGCCGAAACGCCTAAAGCCAAAGATGTTCCAATAGGCTGCGGCATGGATGTTACGCCTTTGACCAATAGCGATGCGTCATTCGGCAACCGTCTGGTGGGCAAATGCAACCTTACCTTGCATTATTAACCATCGGAAAACCGGCCATCTAACCTCGACGGATTGGCCGGTGACCGGTTTAACAGGGGGGGTTAAGGCCGCCTGCATTTTCACTTCAACCGCTACCTGCCGCTGCCGGCAAACCGACAAACATTCTCGAATTGCCGTTGCCTGCGTTAAAATTGAGTTTCGCTTAAATTAAACCGGCAAGG
Organism: Methylomonas rivi; assembly: GCF_024505165.1. Lineage (GTDB taxonomy): Bacteria > Pseudomonadota > Gammaproteobacteria > Methylococcales > Methylomonadaceae > Methylomonas > Methylomonas rivi. The sequence continues at coordinate 32,083 of NZ_JANIBK010000025.1, read as the reverse complement.
CTTTACAATGACTTCCAAAATTCTGTTGTTAGCATTTTTTACCCTATTTTCCAACCTCGCCATAGCCTCGGAGCAAACGACCATCCGCCTGGGCGTGCTGGCATCCGGCACATTGACGTGGGAATTGGCGGCGATGCAACATCAAAACCTGCTGGAAAATGCGGGGTTTAAGCTGGAAACCGTCGACATTGCCAATCAACAAGCCGGCAAAGTAGCGCTGCAGGCCGGCAGCGTGGATATGATCGTCTCGGACTGGATTTGGGTATCCGGCATGCGCGCCCAAGGTAGCGATTATACCTTTTACCCTTATTCCGCCAGTGCCGGCGGCCTGCTGGTGCCCGCCGATAGCGGCATCAAAACCCTGGCCGATCTGCGGGGCAAAAAACTCGGCATTGCCGGCGGCGAACTGGATAAAAATTGGTCCTTGCTGCAAGCCTTGGGTTTACAACAAGGCCTGGACTTGAATAAATCGCTGGAAAAAGTCTACGCCGCGCCGCCGCTATTGAACCAGCAATTGTCCAGCCGGCGCATCGACGCCTTATTGACATACTGGCAATTTGCCGCCCGCCTGGAAGCGCAAGGTTACCGGCAATTAATGAGCGGCGAAGACATTATTCGCCAACTGGGAGTATCGGAAACCGTCCCCAGCCTGGGTTACGTATTCAGACAAAGCTGGGCGGACCGGCATAAAGCCGCCCTGCAAGCGTTTTTGAAATCCGCCCAAAAGGCCAAAGACACCCTGTGCGACTCGGACGCCGCCTGGCAACAAATCGCCAACCTGACCGAAACATCTGATACGGCTATTCAAGCCCAATTAAGAAGCCGCTATTGCCTGGGCCACGTCAAACAATGGGGGGCGACGGAACAAGAAGCCGCGGGCAGGATTTATCAGTTATTACATCAGTTGAGTGACAATAAACTCACCGGCAAAACCGCTCAATTGCAACCTGGAACGTTTTGGTCCGCGCCTTAATGCCATCGAGTGGACGATTTCGCAACCAGCTGCTGGCTATTTCATCGATAGCGTTACTACTAACCATCTGGCAGCTTTTAGCGCTGGCGCTGCATAGCCCGACGCTGCCCACGCCCGCCGTGGTGGCAATAACCTTTTGGCAGGCCGTGCTTTCCGGCGAACTGCCGTATCATCTTGGGGTAACGCTGCTACGCCTGTTGGTCAGCTTTAGTTTGGCTATGCTGATGGGCTGTGCGATAGGCGTGGTGCTGGGTAAAAACAAAACCCTGGATGCTTTTTTTGATAACTGGCTGGTAATCTTTCTGAACATTCCAGCCCTGGTTACCATCATTCTCTGTTATGTCTGGTTTGGTCTGGTGGAATCGGCGGCGATACTTGCAGTAGTAGTCAATAAACTGCCCAATGTCATCGTCACCATTCGCGAGGGCGCCCGTTCTTTGGACAAGGATTTGCTGGAAATGGCGCAAAACTACCGTTTCAGCAAACGCAAAACCTTTGCCTATGTTATCTGGCCGCAGTTGCACCCCTTCGTAATGGCCGCCACCCGCTCCGGCCTGGCGCTGATCTGGAAAATTATCCTGGTGGTAGAGCTTTTAGGCCGCAGCAACGGCATGGGTTATCAATTACACATCTTTTTCCAGCTGTTCGATGTAGCCAGCCTGCTGGCGTATAGCTTCGCTTTTGTGGCGGTTATTCAGATTATTGAAGTAGGCTTCTTGAAACCTCTGGATAGAAAAACCCTCAGGTGGCGCCGATGAGCGACATCCGCATCCGCGTCGACAACAAAACCTATGTTTTAGCGCACGATACCGCTCAGTCGCATCATGCAATTGCCGATCTTGACTTTATCGTCCATCCTCACCAGTTTGTTTGCCTGGTGGGCCCGTCGGGTTGCGGCAAAACCACGCTGCTGAACATGATCGCCGGCCTGGACCGGCATTACGAGGGCCGGATCGACATGGGCCCGGCCGGAAAAAATCCATCGATCGGCTATGTGTTTCAAAGCCCGCGTCTATTGCCCTGGCTCAGCGTCAGGCAAAATATCGAAGTGGTTTTTGCCCACACGCCGCCAACCGGTTTGATCGACAGCCTGTTGGAGAGCATGCAATTACTGGATGCGCAACAGCAATATCCGGAACGCTTGTCGCTGGGCATGCAGCGCCGGGTCTCGATTATCCGCGCCTTTGCAATTAATCCCGACATTTTGTTAATGGACGAGCCCTTCGTGTCCTTGGACGCGCCCACGGCGCGCCAAGTCAGGAGTCTACTGTATTCATTGTGGCTCAAGCGGCCGCATACGGTATTGTTCGTGACCCATGATTTGCGCGAAGCCATTGCGTTGGCCGACCGCTTGATTTTTCTGTCGCCGTCGCCCATGCGGGTACTCAGCGACATTGAGGTGCCTATTGCCCGCGACCAACGCCACGATGAAAGCCGAATCGAGAGGTTTCGCGAGCGATTGCTGCAAAACCACCCGGAAATAAACGGATTGCTATAAGGTGAAAATCGTTATTAAAGCTTGCGAATACGAGGAATTCATCAAAAAATCCCGTTTCATCGGCGTCATCAGCCCTTGCCAATCCGAACCCGAAGCGTTTGCGCTGCTAAAAACCCTGCATGCGCAACATCCCAACGCCAGCCATATCGTTTACGCCTACCGTATTCAGACAACCGATGGACTGGTCTGCCGCTTTTACGATGCCGGCGAACCCAGCGGTACCGCCGGCAAACCCATCTTTCAGCATTTGGAAGGCAAGCAGTTGATTAACTTGGTTGTCGCGGTTATCCGCTATTTCGGCGGGGTAAAACTGGGCGCGGGCGGTCTGACGCGGGCATACGGCAATATCGCCGGGCAAGTCATCGATTCCGCGGAGATTGTCGAGTACGTGGAAAGGGTGGTTTTACAGCTGAGCTTGGCGTACAACCAACTGCAAATGTTGGAATATCAATTAAAAAAACTGGATGGCGAAATCGTTCAACAAGATTTTGCGGAACAGATTCGGGTTCGCGTCCGACTCCCGAAACATCACTTGGCGACTTTTCGGCTTACATTTCAATAACCTAGTAATTTACTCAAGAAATATGACGACACTATGGCTTATTGTTTCCCATTAAGGAACAAACCATACACAATCAACTCTATTGTAAATAAAAAAATAGCCGTTATAGTTAAGCCGTCTTCATTGAATCGACTGAAATCAGTCTAGGAGCTTCAAATGAGCAAATCCAGCAATCTGTATAAAGATATTTTAACCGGCATCTTTTTTACCGTTGGCGTATTCGGCTTCATGTCCGGCGAGTTCATTCTCTCCACTCTGTTGTTCGGTGCGGCCACTATTGCCAGCAATCTCGATTTTTCCGGCTCGTTCAGAGCGTAAGTTTTGTTGTACCTCCCTCGTTGTACCCTAACAGTCAAGCCCTGTTAACTCCTTAACCCCGCCCTTTAGCGGGGTTTTTTTTGGCCTTCGCTTAGGCCTTCCCGCGGCTCGGGTTTCGACTCCCGATTTTCCGAAACGGTACCGGCCTCTTTAAACTGCATGTTATGCAGCTTGGCATAAGCGCCGTCGAGTTTCAGTAATTCGTCATGGGAACCGCGCTCGATTATCCGGCCCTTGTCCAGCACCAAAATTATATCCGCGCCTTCGATCGTGGATAAGCGGTGCGCAACCACCAACGTGGTGCGCCCCTGCATGACCCGATTTAAAGCGGCCTGAATGTAGCGTTCCGATTCGGTGTCCAAGGCGGAAGTCGCCTCATCCAAAATCAAAATCGGCGCATCTTTTAACAGTGCCCGCGCCAACGCCAGCCGCTGCCTCTGGCCGCCGGACAGTTTGACGCCGTTTTCGCCGATCTCGGTATCCAATCCTTGCGGCATTTTGTTGATAAAGTCCATCGCATGGGCATCCGTCGCGGCCTGTTCTATTCGGCTGCGCTCCGCCCCCTGTAAAGTGCCATAGGCAATGTTATTGGCCACGCTGGTGTTAAACAGCGTGACATTCTGATTCACCAAAGCGATCTGTTGCCGCAAACAAGCCAAGGAATAGCGCTTTAACTCGACGCCGTCGATCAGGATTTCGCCCTGCTCGTAATCGTAAAAACGCGGCAACAGATTAATCAAGCTGCTTTTTCCGCCTCCCGAGGCGCCTACCAAGGCGACGGTCTGGCCCGGCTCGACGATCAAGTCGATATTCGACAAGGCCGGCGTTTCGCTGCCCGCGTAACTAAAGCTCAGGTTTTTGAACTCGATCCGCCCTTGGCAGCGGTCAACCCGATAATCGCCCCGGTCGATTTCCACCGGTTCGTCCAGCACTTCAAACAAGGTTTCGGCCGCCGCGATGCCGCGCAATATCTCCGCATTGGCATCGCTTAAATTGCGGATCGGCTTGGGCAATAAAAACGCCGCCGTGAAAAAACCCACGAATTCGCCGGCGCTCGAAGACTCCATAATGATAAGCGCCAAGTACATCATGCCGGCCAGGGCAAAGGAGATCAGCAACTGCATCAACGGATTATTCAGCGATACCGTCATGATCAGCTTGCGGTATTGCTTGCGGTTTTCCAGACTGCAATCCTTGAAGCGCCGCCGTTCGTACTGCTCGCCGCCGAAGCTTTTGACGATGCGATTGGCGGACACCATTTCCGAGGTGATATGGGTCAAGTCGCCCACCGTATCCTGCATATTGCGGCTCAAGCGCTTTAAGCGTTTACCGACGTAGCGCACCGTCACCACCACCACGGGCGCAATCGCCAAAAACACCAGGGACAACTTCCAATTGGTATAGCCAAGATAACCGAGCAAACCGATTGCGGTAAAACCTTCGCGTACGTAGGAACGAATGGAGTCGGAGGTCGCGCGGGTAACCTCGCCGATATTATTGGTGATCCGGGAAATCATGTAGCCGCTGTTATGGCTGTCGAAATACTGCACGGATAAGCGGGTATAATGGTCGAAAATCGCGCAACGCAATTTATGAATCACGTTGCCGGAAATGCGCGCCAAATAATAATTGCCCAAAAAGGCCCCAACGCCGCGTACCAGGAATAACACAATAAACAATAGCGGCAGATACTGAATATTGCTTCTGTCCTCGCTGTTAAAACTGTCTATGATGCGCTGAATAATCATCACCACCGCCGGCTCCGTGGCGGCATAGAGGGCAAAACCCATGGCGCTGACGATAAACATGCGCCAATACGGCAGCACAAAGCGCATTAAACGCTTATAAACTTGGCTGTCCGTCATGCTTTTGTTCGAATTTTCCAACCTATCCAAAACCTTTTACCTTTAAAATTAACCATTAACTTCCAGCCAACCGCCACTTGAATGCCAGCCGCCGATCTTACCAATATACAGCCTAAACGCATTTTGGTGATAACCCTGCGCTTTTTGGGCGACACCTTGCTGACGACACCGCTGATAGCCTCTTTAAAACAAGCGTATCCCGCCGCAGACATCGATGTGCTGCTGCCGGCGAGTAATACGGCCATGCTGGCGGGTAATCCGGACATCAAGCAACTGATCGCTGTGCCGAAAAAAATCAGCGCGCCGGCTTTTGGGAAATTGCTATTCAAGCTATTCAGGCATTACGATTTAGCCATTTCAACCCAAGCAGGCGACCGTCCCGTTTTGTGCGCCATTATGGCCGGCAAGATTAGTCTCGGCTTCGTTCCCGACGATCCCGGCAAAGCCTGGTGGAAAAAAAGGCTGTTGAGCCACTGGCTGGTTTTTGGCAAAGACTATGGCCATGCCGTGTTGGAGAATCTGCGCTTTTGCAAAATGCTCGGCATCGCTCCCTGCTACCGTTTAACGCCGCCACGCACAAAGCAACCTACTTACGCTTCCCCGCCCCGGCCCTACGCAGTGCTGCATATCATGCCGCAATGGCGGTATAAACAATGGCATACGGAAGGCTGGCTGCAACTGATGGCATTTTTAAACCAAGCAGGTCTCGGCATCGTGTTAACCGGCAGCGGGGAGAGCGGCGAACTGCACTACCTGCGGCATTTGGAACAGCAACTGCCGGCCAAGGCAACGAATCTGGCCGGCAAACTGTCCTTGGCGGAATTGACCGACTTGATAAGCAATGCGGTATTGTTCGTCGGCCCCGATACCGGCATCACGCATTTGGCGGCCGCAACCGGGACCATGACTTACGCGCTATTCGGCCCGACCGACCCCAAAAAATGGGCGCCGTGGCCGCTTAATTATGCGTCCGACACCGCCCCCTTCTCCTCGCTGGGCACGCAACAAGTGGGTAATGTTTATTTGATTCAGGGGCAAACGGAGCAAGGCTGCATGCCCTGCCAACTGGAAGGTTGCGAAAGGCACCGGAACAGCCATAGCGCCTGCCTCGATCGACTCAGCGCAAGCCGGGTGATCCATATCCTGTCCAAAACGGTATTAACGCCCAGCAGCCGAAGCAATGATGCTATGCTTTAAAGCCCAATTTAACCCAAAACGATTGCTCATTTACCTATTCCTTTCTAATGACGCAGATACAGCAGCCTGACCGAATTTACGTTCTAAACGTCAAAAAGTTTACCCAACGCCGCCAATTTATGGAGCGCCAACTGGCCTGCTTCGGATTAGATGCCGAATTTATTTTCGACTGGGACGTAGAGGAGTTAACGCCCGACATCGTTGACAACTATTTCGACGGCGACCGTCTGACCCCTGCCCAGCAATCCTGCGCTCTAAAGCACCTGACTGCCTTACAAAAAATCGCCGCCGGCAATTGCCGGTTCGCCCTGGTTCTGGAAGACGATGCCGTGTTCGGCAAGGACCTGCAACTGGGCCTGCAACGCGCGCTGGCGCAAAGCCCGCAATTTCCGGGCGACAAAGTGATTTACATCGGCTCGGGCGGCAATTTTTTCACGCCCCAAAGTCAGCGTAAGCCGGGGCAATATCTATATCCCGGAAACAGGGTGCGGTTTGCCGATTCCTACATTCTGGACAGCGCGACCGCCCAACGGCGTCTCGACTGGATCAAAGCGCATAAAATTTCAGCGCCGATAGATAATCAATTCGAAACGATGGACAAAGCGCTTGGCATTCAGACCCTTTGGCTGGAAGACCCTGTTATAGAACAAGGCAGCAAAAACGGCTTGTTTCAAAGCGCGCTGGAATCGGATCCGCCACCCTGGCTAAAAGGTATTTTTTTCGGCTGGGAAAAACTGAAACGCAAATATATTTATCAATTATGGCGCTAGTCATTCGCAACGCGGCGGCTTTTTCCAATTTTTCGGAAAAAGCCCTGAATCTCAGCCGGGATCTGGCCATCCTCGCCGCCATAGCCGCCCCCATATCTACGGCGATTACCGGCATAGCCTGTGTCGCACTGTTAATTTTTTGGCTGCTTTCGGGCCAGGCCCTGCAAACGCTTAAACTATCCTGGCGGCAACCTTTCGGAAAAATGATAGTGCTGTTTTATGCCTGGTTATTGCTTGGCACCCTTTATGCGGAAACCGACTGGCCCAGCAAACTGCAAACATTCTCGAGCTGGAAAAAACTGGTTTACGCGTTTATATTGCTTGGCATTTTTCAGCATGGCGAATGGCAAAAACGTTTTGTCAACCGCTATGTCATCGCCATGTCCATTGCCGCCGCCCTCGGCTTAATCCTATGGTGTTTCGGCTTGGTCATCCGGCCGAGCAATGGCGGCGAAGTGGGCATTTTCATGACCAACCATGCCACGCAAAGCATGGCCTTTGTAGCCGCGACGCTGTGCTGCATTTTTTTGCTTCATGACACTAACAACCCGCGCATGAAATATTTAATTTCGGCGGCCATTGGCTTGTTTGCGTTCAATATATTTTTTATCAGCACTGCCCGAAGCGGGTATTTTGCTTTACCCGTGGCGGCTATTTTTGCGGTAGGCTCGATCTACGGCTACCGCAAGCTACCGCGCATTCTAGCCTTGGTGACTATCGTAATCCTGGCTTTCGGCCTTACCTCCAACACGTTGCAAGAGCGTGTCAAACAGGCTTTAGACGAGCAAGCGAATTACCAGTCCAGCAGCAGCGAAACTTCTGTTGGGGTCCGTATGGTATTTTATAAAAACACCATCGAATTAATCCGCGAACGGCCTTGGTTTGGCTACGGCACATCATCGTTCAAACCGGTTTACAGCGCATTGGCCGCCTCTAAATATCAAGATTGGCGAGCCGTCAGTACAGGCGACCCTCATAACCAATATCTGTTTGTCTGGGTCGAGAACGGTTTATTCGGCTTGTTGTTATTACTTGCCTACATTTACACTGGCGTCCGCCAGGGCCTAAAAAACCCGCCATACGGGGCCATTGCAGCCAGTTTTTTGATTGCGATAACGGCTTCCAGCCTATTTAATTCGCACTTTAAAACCTATGCCGAAGGGTACATGCTGGCGTTTTTTCTGGGCGCGCTGTTGACTCGCCCGGAAGGCTCCGAACCATCACCCGCATAACATACTTCGCTTCCCAACCCCTATTTTACCCATCCGGACTTTAGTCGAATGCCTGAATCTACTCCAACCGATCTGCCGGCCACCGCCCCCAAACTCAGTGTCTACATCATCGCTTACAACGAAGCGGATAAAATTGCCGATGCGGTTCAAAGCGTGCAATGGGCCGATGAAGTGCTGGTACTCGATTCCAATAGCAGCGATAACACCGCTGGCATAGCCAGGGAGCTGGGTGCGACCGTCAAGCAAATTCCCTTCACCACCTTCGGTAAATTGCGCAACGATGCCATAGCTTCCTGCACGCATGAGTGGATTTTCAGCCTCGACGCCGATGAACGCTGCACGCCGGCGGCAAGGGCCGAAATTCAAGCGATTTTGCGAAACCCCACGGCAGACGCCTACTATGTCCCCCGGCGCAATTGGTTCATGGGCCGCTGGATCAACCATTGCGGCTGGTATCCGGATTACCGCCAGCCGCAATTATTCCGTAAACCGGCCTTGATATTCGATGACGCGGCGGAAGTTCATGAAGGCTATAAAGTTAACGGTAAAGTCGGTTACTTTAAATCCGCCATTATTCAGATACCTTTTCAGAACCTGGAGCAATTGCTGCATAAAATGCAGCGTTATTCCACGCTGGGTGCCCGCAAACTGGAACGCAGCGGCAAAGCGGCCGGCATGGGCACCGCCCTTGGACACGGCTTATGGGCGTTTTTCCGGATTTATGTGTTGAAACTGGGTTTTCTGGACGGTTGGGCAGGGTTTGTACTGGCCTTCGGAAATTTTGAAGGTACTTTTTACCGTTACGCCAAAGCGGCAACGGCAAAACAAAGCTGGAAACCCGTTGACAATCTTGCCACCACAGAAACTCGCGATCCAAACTAGCCATGCCCAGCCTGATTTCGGTCATTGTAACCACCTATAACTGGCCGGAAGCGCTTGCCGCCTGCCTTGCCAGTTTATTGGCCCAGCAAGACGGCAATTTTGAGGTCATTATTGCCGACGACGGTTCAAGCGCGCCGACGCAACAATTAATAGCCGGCATTCAACAGCGCAGCCACATTCCGATACGACATGTCCGTCACGAAGACAAGGGGTTTCGGGCCGGCACCATACGCAACAAGGCCGCTGCGCTCAGCAAGGGCGATTACTTGCTATTCATGGACGGAGACTGCGTCGCTTTACCGAGCTTTATCTCCCGCCACCGCGACTTGGCCGAAACCGGTTATTTCGTCCCCGGCAACCGGGTGTTGGTAGCCGAAGCGTATACCCACCAAGTCCTGGACCGGCACATAGCTTTACACAGCGGGTCATTGGGATTTTTTTTAGGCTTGTGGTTACACAGGCGTATCAATCGCGTATTGCCGTTAGTCCGTTTGCCATTCCGCCATTGGCGCTATCGCCACCCCGAATTGTGGCAAAAAGCCATGACTTGCAACTTGGCGATTTGGAAAACCGATTTTATGGCTGTTAACGGTTTCGACGAAGTCTTCGAGGGCTGGGGGTACGAAGACTCGGATTTAGTGATACGCCTGATCCATTCAGGCGTTAGACGCAAGGAAGGCCGCTTTGCCGTGCCCGTTTTCCATCTTTGGCATCCACATAACGACCGCAGCCGGCACGACCGGAATTACCAACGCCTAATGGACCGTCTGAATCAGAAATCCTTAATTCGGGCACAAGCCGGTGTAGACCAATATACAACCCAAATTCAATAACCTGTGTTAATGCCGCCCATGCAAGCGCATCAGCAACACGGCTTCGTCGCGGGTTAATCCGCAACTCTTTACCAGCTCGTCCAGACCGGCACCGCGGCGAATTTTTTCGATGGCCAACGCATAACCGCCCTGCGGCTCCTCTTCCACTGCCGCGGCGAGCGCTTCGCGCTGAAGTTGGGGCGCATTGACAACCTCAAGCATGCGATTTAAATGCGACTCGCTTTCGGACAAGCGCTTATCGACCGCAATGGCGGCAGCGCAAAGCCCCGCCACGTCGTCGCTGCTGCGCTGCAATTGCGAACGCAGGAACCGATACTCCTGTGTAAGCCTTTTTTGCCGACGCCAAAGCAAAACCAAGGCAACGGCCGTGAGCGCAAACAGCGCCGATACCACGCCGGCAATCGCCAGCAAAACGGTCTCATTCATTACACGATTTCATCGATATGTTGAGCGGCTTGCTCATTTTGCGGCGATTGTCGGTCTGCCCCTGAACCGCCTTTAGGTTTCCGCGAGCCTTTGTCCCTGTCGCGCTCTTTTTCGCGCTCAACTTTATGCACGATAGGCAATACCGGGCTTGGCGATATTGGGGGTATTTCCGACATGGCTGCATACCAAAACTAGAAAGCCCTAGAACATATCCAATTCTGCTTTTTCATCTTCGCTGAGGAATCTGTTTAAATCGACCAAAATCAACAGTTTGTTATCGCGGCTGGTCACGCCTTGGATATATTTGGAATTTTCTTCGTTACCGACATTCGGCGCGGTTTCGATTTCCGACGCCCGCATTTCCACGACCTCGGCCACGCTGTCTACCAAAATACCGATGATATGCTTGTCGGTTTCGATAATGACCACGCGGGCGGCATCGTCGGGCTCCTTGGAAGGCAAGCCGAAGCGATTGCGGGTATCGATGACCGTGACCACATTACCGCGCAGATTGATAATGCCCAAAACATAAGACGGCGCGCCGGGCACGGGGGCTATCTCGGTGATACGCAATACTTCCTGCACCTGCATGACGTTAATACCGTACTTTTCATCGCCCAGGCAAAAAGTCACCCACTGCATGATGGGGTCGCTTTGTTTTCTATCTTCGCTCATGTCGTTTATCCAAAAGGGTTAGGTTTTTCTTTTTCGATGCGGTACCAACTCTTGCAAGTCGATAATAGCCGTTAATTCTTCTATCACCGTGCCAATCAGCCAGGGCTTTTTTTGCCGGCTGGTGCGCCAGCGGACTTTATCCGGTTTTAACTTGCCTATCGACAAAATTTCGTCGCATGCCAGCCCCCAACGCTTGTCCTGAGTAATTAAAATGCTTTTAAAGGGGTTTGCTTCCAAATCTCGCTGGCTGCCGCGCAGCTTTCCGAAGATCAATTGTCCGGTGTCCAACACCCCTATCCGGCTGTCGTTTTCATCGAGCAAACCCAGAAACCACGAGGGCTGCCCGGGTATTTTACCGGGCTTGCGGTCGATTTTGATGGTGCGTGACAAATCTGTCAGTGGCGCGGCCAGAATCAAATGTTCAACTTTAAAAAACAAGGCTTGAAATTCATGCTGCGCCCAATCCGGCATTACCGATAGCGGGTGAAGTTTAACCGGCTTTTCAAACGCAACCCGTTCGTTTTGCAGCGGCTGCGTAGCAATAACCTGCTGAACCGCCGGCTCCACCGCTTTTTCCAACGGCTTCGTAACGACTCCGGCCCGTTCATCGGACGGAACCGCCTCGGGCACTTCATCCAGCAACGTGCTCAGATAAGCGTCCAGGGCCAGCTTTTGCTGTACGATCTGCTGCTGCGGTGGTTTTGTTTGCCTCATGTCCGAGTCGCCAAAGGTTTGTCTCCGGATTTTTCAAGCAATAATAGTTCCAATAATGCCGAATAGGCCTCAACCGCCTTGGCGGTTTTATCGAATATCGGCAAGGGCACCCCTTCGCGGCTGGCATCCCGTACTTTGGTATCGACCGGCACTACCGACTCCCAGGCGTTATACGGATATTGCTGGTGCAAAGCCACCAGACTTTCCCTGGCTGCCTTGGTACGCTTGTCGAACATAGTCGGAACGATGGTAAATTTGGGCGCGGTTTTGCGGGAATGAAACACCATATTAATGGTATGCACCATTCTGTCCAAACCTTTCAGGGCCAAAAACTCGGCTAAAACCGGAATAATCAAATGATCGCATGCAGCCAGTGCATTGATCATCAACACACCCAGCATCGGCGGGCTGTCGATAATGACATAGTCATAGCGATCTTTTAATTTGCCCAGTGCCGTCGCCACCACCAAGCCCATCCCGCCCATCTGCGCCACCTGCCTGTCCAGGGTGGCGATGGCGGTCGAAGCCGGCAACACGGCCAAGCCGTCAAATTCGGTTTGGGCTATGTAGATAGCCGGATCGACATGCTTTTTTTTCTCGCTGGTATCCCGAAACAAGTTATAGACGCCAAGCTCGACTTCATCGGGATTCATTTTGAAATAACTGGTCAAGGAGCCGTGCGGATCCAAATCGACCAACAAGGTTCTGAAACCCCAAGACGACAGCAAGCCTCCCAGCGTCACCACGGAAGTGGTTTTGCCCACGCCGCCTTTTTGATTGGAAACAGACCATATCTTCATAATTGAGCCGGAATTTCAGGCGTCCTTGGGGAGGGTTCGGGTAAAAGTGGAGGAGCGGCCCTTGGTTGGGCCGGATCATCCTCGGTTTGGGGCGCTAATTTTAAGGCCTTGGCCCGTTCGTTATCCGTCATGCCGTAGCGGGCAAATGCTTGCGACATCAACACCAAAACGACACGGCGATTCTTAAATCGCCCTTCCTCGGATGTGTTATCGGCAATGGGATGAAATTCTCCATAGCCGACCGCGGATAAACGGGTAGGCGGAATATTGTTTTTAATTAATTCCTTTACCACGCTGGTGGCGCGCGCCGACGACAAATCCCAATTGGACGGATAAATGCCGGTAGAAATCGGCACATCGTCGGTATATCCTTCGATATTAATGACGTTGGGCACGCCTCGCACGACCTCGGCCACTTTCTCCAGCACCGGAAGAGCCTTGACGGATAATTCGGCCTTGCCGCTGGCAAACAGCAATTCGCTGTTCATTTCCAACTCAACCCAAAAATCGTGCTTTTTGATGCCCACCAGCTGGCTCTCGACGAAGGGCTGCAGGGCCCGTTGAAATTCATCGGACACTTCATTCAGGCGGCGCTTTTCTTCCATGATTTCTTCGCTGAGTTGGTGCTCTTCTTCGGTGACCGTCACCAAATTGGGCAGCTCAATAGGCTGTATGCGGGTCGGAATCGTACCGATCTGAATCGGCTCGGCTTCTTTTTGCACTTTTTCGTTATGGAACAGAGCCTGGTCGAGCGATTCGGAAAACGTTTCGTACTTGCCCTTGTTGACCGATGAAATCGAATACATCACTACAAAAAACGCAAACAGCAAGGTAATGAAGTCGGCAAAGGACACCATCCAGCGATCCGGATGTTCCCCGTCATCAATTATCCTTTTTCTGCGTCTGGCCATAATCAATCCGGAAAACTATTTTTCCAACAGAAAGCCGGACAGCTTTAATTCGATATTGCGCGGATTTTCACCCTCGGCAATCGACGAAATGCCTTCGATGACCATTTCCCGCGCTTGAGAAGCCCTGAAGATATGGGCTTTTAGTTTGTTCGCAATAGGGATAAACAACAGATTTGCCAAGCCGACACCGTAAATGGTCGCCACAAAAGCCGTGGCAATCCCGCTACCCAGCAATTCCGGCTTGGCCAGATTCTGCATGACATGAATCAGGCCGATAACCGCGCCGATGATGCCAATGGTTGGCGAATACCCACCCATGGCATCAAACACTTTCGCCGCCTGCATATCCAAATGCTCCTTGGTTGCCAGTTCCACTTCCAGGCAATCGCGGATTACTTCCGGCTCATTGCCGTCGACCAATAGCTGCAAACCTTTTTTGGCGAAACCGTCTTTTTCGTTATCGATGACCGTTTCCAATCCTAAAAGGCCTTCTTTTCTGGCCATCGAGCTCCAATGCACAATCTTGTCGATCTGCTTACTCATTTGGAGTTTTTCCGGCACTAAAATCCACGCGCTGATCTGCAATCCGCGCCAAAAAACCTTGGGCGGAAATTGCAACAGCGTCGCGCCCAAGGTTCCGCCCACCACAATCACAAAGGCATGAAAATTTATCAGGGAATCCAGTTCGCCGCCCGCCATCAGATTGCCGCCGATGATGGAGGAAAACCCGACCAGAACTCCAATGATGCTTAGAATATCCATCAATTCAACTATTAAAATGCGCGGGCCAAATTATCCGGGTAACGGGCTTTTGCCGACGTCATTGTCGGCCAAACATGGCCCCCGGCTCTCGTCTTTCGACAGTATTACTTGCTTGCAGCGAAAAAATATTCCCTTCCAACCCGTCAAACAGCCGACGCATGCTTATGCCGCCACATTGAACGTCCGGCGGGATTAACTGGCGTATTTTTTCATCAACCCCGGCACATCCAGAATCAAGGCTATTTTGCCGTCACCGGTAATGGTTGCACCCGCCAAACCTTCCATGCCCTGTAGCTTGGCACCCAAGGCCTTGATGACAACCTCTTCCTGACCGATAAGTTGATCGACCACAAAACCGACCTGTCTGCCGCCGGCATTGACCACGACGACATGGCTACTGGTGGCCTGCTTGTCTATGGTGTAATACGGATCGTTGACCAGCCATTCGCTCAAATAAAACAACGGCAGGGCCTTGTTTCTGACCATAACCACCAATTGGTTATCGACTTTATTGGTTTTAGTCAGGTCTAAATCCAAGATTTCCAACACGCTCGCCAACGGCAGCGCAAACGCCTGCCCGCGCAGCTTAACCATCAGCGTCGGCATGATAGCCAGCGTCAACGGTACTTTGATGATGATGGTGCTACCCCTGCCTTCCATGGAATTGATTTCCACCACACCGTTCATTTGCGCGATACGGGTTTTCACCACATCCATGCCCACGCCACGGCCGGAAACGTCGGAAATTTCGACCTTAGTGGAAAATCCCGGCAGGAAAATCAGGTTGTAACATTCCTTGTCGTCCAGTCTGGCCGCGCTTTCCTCATCCATCAAACCTTTTTCAACGACCTTGGCACGCAACACATCAGGGTTCATGCCTTTGCCGTCATCCTGAATGGACAGCTGGATATGATCGCCTTCCTGAGAAGCCTTGAGTATCACCACCCCTTCGCGCGGCTTGCCTTTTGCCGCGCGCTCATCCGGCATTTCGATACCGTGGTCCACGGCATTACGGACCAAATGCACCAAGGGATCGGCCAGGGCTTCCACCAGGTTTTTGTCCAAATCGGTTTCTTCGCCGATCAATTCCAGCCGGATTTCCTTTTTCAAACTTCTGGCCAAATCGCGCACCACCCGCGGAAAACGGCCGAATACTTTTTTGATCGGCTGCATGCGCGTTTTCATGACGGCCAGTTGCAAATCGGCCGTCACCACATCCAAATTGGAAATGGCCTTGGATAATTGCTCGCCGGCTTCCGAGGAGGCCTTTAAGGTTTGGAAGCGGTTACGCACTAAAACCAATTCGCCGACCATATTCATAATATCGTCGAGAATTTGGGTATCGACACGCACCGTGGTATCGGCCTGGGCGGCGGCGGGAGGTTTGGCCTTGTCCGCGGCAACAGTATCTCCAACGCCGGCTTTGGCTATCGGTTTTTCCTGCCCGGCAACGGCTTGAGTTTTTTCGGGCGCCGTTTTCCCCGGCTCGGCCGCTTGCGGTTTTATCGGTTCGGGCGGTGGCGGGGAGGGAATCGACTCCAGGTTTTGTTGTACGGCGGCGGGATCGAATTTACCCTTGCCGTGCAATTCATCCAGCAACTGATCGAACTCTTCCTCGGTAATGTCGCCCGAATCGGCCGGAGGATTATTAGGCAATACCGGCGCCTTGAATTGTCCTTTGCCGTGCAACTCATCCAGCAGATTTTCGAATTCGTCCTCGCTAATCTCGTCGTCACCGCTCTCTTTAGCGGCGGGTGGGGCGGGCGTCGAGGCTTTGGCCGTGGGAGAGCCGCCCTTGCCATGCAGGGCATCGAGCAAGTCCTCAAACTCTTCCTCGGTAATATCGTCATCCGCGCCGGATTCCGCGCCCGCCGTCAATTCGTCGGGATCCAGCATGGCCTCAAATTCCCGTGCCACTTGATCCAAGGCGGAAGCGCTTTCGGCTATGGGCTCATCGGCGAGAAGCGCCGGCTCAATGGTACCGGCCGGCTGGGCGGCAGCCGGCCCGGCATCCGCGCTGGCGTAGGATTTTAATCGCGTCAGCAAATCCGCCGGCGCGGTATGCGGGGATTGCCCTGCCCGGACTTGAGAAAACATCTCGTTGACGATATCCAGGACTTGCAAAATAACGTCCATCAGGTCCGGAGTGACTTTCCGGTCCCCTTGCCGCAACACGTTGAAAACATCTTCCGCGCTATGGCAAATTTCGACCAGCTCGTGAATCGCTAAAAAACCCGCGCCGCCTTTAACGGTATGAAAACCTCGAAAAATAGCATTAAGCAAATCGTAATCATCCGGCGATTGTTCAAGCTCAACCAATTGTTCGCTCAGCTTTTCAAGAATCTCTCCGGCTTCCACCAGAAAATCTTGTAAAATTTCATCGTCCAGATCAATCGACATGTCTTATTCCTCAGAAACCTAGACTGGATAATAAATCGTCGACATCGACCTGACTGGTGGCAACACCGCCTTCTCTATCATCCACCCCCGGCACCACGGGGCCGGGCAGCTCGGTATGGGCCTGAACCGTCGCCGGATCGCCGCTCCTGCGCCCGGAGATACTGATCAATTTAACCATGCTGATCTCCAATTCCTGCACCAGATCGATCACGCGGCGGATAATTTGTCCGGTAATATCCTGAAACCCCTGCGCCATTAAAATGTCGTTCAAGCCGGACTGCACTTGCTCCAGCCCGGTTTTGGATTCTTTGAAGTGCAGGGATATCTCGGCACTCATCGATTTAAATTCGTCCAGCGGCATTTCCCTATCCAGAAAACGCCCCCATTTTCCGGACAGCAAGGCCACCCGATCGTTCAACTGCTGAGAGATAGGGACCAGATTTTCCACCGCCGTCAGGGTTTGGTCGGCCGCCTGCTCGGTCATGTGTATCACATACTGTAACCGCTCTTTGGCATCGGGAATATCGTGCTCGGTCATGGCGGCAATTTTAGCATCCACGCTAAAGCTCACCATGGTGTCATGCAATTGCCGGGTTAAACGGCCGATTTCCTTGAATAACTGGGTTTCCCGTAACCCCGCCAATTCATCCAACAAGCCGTCCGCAACAATTTGGTCACCGTTTTCCAACGCCGCAACCAAATCTTTGGCTAAACTCAGAAGGTCACTCTTCATGTATTTCGCTCCCGGGGTTAGCCTTCGATACGTTCAAAAATTTTTTCGATTTTCTCTTTAAGGGTAGCAGCCGTGAAAGGCTTGATGACATAACCGTTAACGCCCGCCTGAGCCGCCATGATAATCTGCTCGCGTTTGGCTTCGGCCGTCACCATCAGTACCGGCAGGTTGGCCAAGTGCGGATTGGAACGTACCGCCTTTAACAAGTCTATACCGGTCATACCCGGCATGTTCCAGTCGGTCACCAGAAAATCGATACCGCCCTTCTCCAGAATCGGCAATGCGGATTTGCCGTCATCTGCTTCCACGGTATTGGTAAACCCAAGGTCTTTTAATAAGTTTTTTACTATTCTCCGCATTGTTGAAAAATCATCAACAATCAGAATTTTCATGTTTTTATCCAAGGATAATCTCCACCCAGATCACGTCATAATTTATAGGAATTTCCGAACAAGTTGATTCCGCTTTCGCTTAGGCAAGCCCGGGACTTAATCAGAATTTACCATAGGTATAATTTCTACCTTCACACCGAACAAAACCCTAATTTTTGCGCCCGCCTACGCGTTTGCGCCATTATCTTTCCCTTCCAACCAATCTGCAAGCCTGGCCCGCAGCCGCAACATGGCTTGGCTGCATATCTGGCTCACCCGGGATTCGCTCACTTCCAATACTTGGCCGATCTCGCGCAGGTTCAATTCCTCATCGTAATAGAGCGACACGACCAGACGCTCTCTTTCCGGCAACTCGGAGATAGCTTTGGCCAAAGCTTGCCGAAAGCCTTGTTGAATCAATTGCTCCTCGGGCAAATATTCGCCATGAATATCGTCGATGATGCTGTCCTCCCCTTGCAGCAACTCTTCAACGCTAAAGGTTTTACAGGATACGGTATCCTGCAGTATCTGCCGATATTCGCCCAGCTCCATGCCCATATGGCCGGCGACTTCGCTATCCTTGGCGTCGCGACCCACTTGGTTTTCCACTTCGCGTATCGCCTCGGCAACCATGCGCGCCTTCTTATGCACGGAGCGGGGCGTCCAGTCGGCGCGGCGCAATTCGTCCAGCATCGCGCCGCGAATCCGAATCCCGGCATAGGTCTCGAAACTGGCGCCCTGCCCCGCATCGTAATGTTTCAGCGCTTCCAGCAAACCCAACATACCCGACTGAATCAAATCGTCGATTTGCACGGTATCGGGCAAACGCCCCATTAAATGGTAGGCAATGCGCTTTACTAACGGCGCGTGCTGAATCACCAAATCGTCGGTGCTTCCAGCCTGCATCGCAGCATACATTGCCGCTCCGGTCACGCCACATCCTCCCGGGCACTATACTGAATCATGCGCTCGACAAAAAATTCCAGATAGCCGCCGGCTTTAGGCTTGATGGGCCAATGATCGATTTTTCGGGCCAGATTTTTAATCGCCAAGGCCGATTTGCTTTGCGGAAACGCCTCCACCACCGGGGTTTGTTTTTGGACGGATTTTTTCAGGTAGTCGTCCTGCGGCACCGCTCCGACAAACTGTAGCGCCACATCCAGATAACGGTCGGTTACCTTGCTCAATTTATTGAACAAGGCCTGACCATGCTCGGCCGACTGCACCATATTGGTAATGATATGAAAACTGTTGAGACCGTAATCCCGATTCAATAATTTGATGTAGGCATAGGCATCGGCCAGCGAAGTCGGCTCGTCGCATACGACCACGACAATTTCCTGGCAGGCGCGGGCAAAATTCACCACGCTGGCCGAAATGCCCGCCGCCGTATCGACAATCAACACATCCAGTTCCTTGTCAATTTCACTGAAAGCGCGAATCACTCCGGCTTGCTCGACACTGCTTAGGTCAGACATCCGCTGAATTCCCGAGGACGCCGGAATAATTTTTACGCCGGCGGGGCCGGTCATCATAATCTCTTTCAGCGTTTTCTCGCCCGTTAACACATGCGATAAATTAAATTCCGGGAACATACCCAATAAAATATCGACATTGGCCAAGCCCATGTCCGCATCCAGAATCGCCACCCGCCGCCCGGCCTTAGCCAAGGCCACGCCGATATTGACCGATAAATTGGTCTTGCCCACCCCACCTTTGCCGCTGGTCACGGCGATCACACGCACGGGTTTCATTTGTCTCATTCGCCTTATTCCAGCTGCCTGGTCTTGTGACTTATGCATGGCTTTCAGCCATCCACTGATCGTAATTCATCGGGTCCGTATACTGTTCGTCATCCTCTTGCAACAAACATTGCTGCATCAGGGCCTCGGCATCCGGCACATAAATGTCTTCCGGCACTTGCTGCCCATCGGTGATGAACGACAATGGCATGCGCCGTTCGATCAATGCCGACAAAGCCGTCGCCTTACTGACCGCTTCGTCAAACTTGGTAAGTATAGTTGCTTGCGGCTCAAGTATCCGGAACGCGTCCATAATTTCCAAAGCCGCCTTATATTGGGTTGTAGCGGACATCACCAAATAGGATTGAATAGGCAGATCGCCGTGCTGCAAGGTTTTAATTTGCTCCGCCAGACGCAAGTCGCGCTGGCTCATGCCGGCGGTATCGATCAGAATCAAGCGTTTATCGGATAAACTGTCGATATGTTGGCGCAACTCGTCCGCATCGCCGGCCACCCGCACGGGCACATCCAAAATTTTACCGTAGGTATTGATTTGCTCGTGGGCGCCAATCCGGTAATTATCGGTGGTAATCAAGGCAATTTGCCGCGAGCCGTGTTTCAACATGAACTGCGCGGCCAGTTTGGCAATCGTCGTGGTTTTACCGACGCCGGTTGAACCCACCAGGGCGGCGATACCGCCCTGCTCCAGCAAACGGTCGTCGGCAATCGGCACCACTCTGGCCAACATCTCCTGCGACTTGGCTAGCGCAACATCGAATTGTTTATGGTTACCCAAGCGATTGGTAATTTTACCGGCCAAGTTTTTGGAAAATCCGCAATCCAGCAACCGTTCCTGCAACGCCTGCCGCAATGATTGTTCGCCAGGCAGCGGCAAATGGGTAATGCCGGATAATTTCGTATCCAGCAACGCCCGCATATCTTTCATTTCCTTGCGCATCTCCTCCATGAATTTATCGGAAGATGCTATTTGCGCGGGTTTAGGCGCTTCGGCAACCACGGGTTTACGAACCGTATTCGTATTTGCGGCCCAAGCGGGTTTTTCGGCCACCTTTTCGGCAACCTTAAGTTTTTCGGAAATTTTTTGCGCACTGGCGCTGCCTAGCTGCACTTTTTCGGCGTATCCGATATATTGGTCCAGATTACGCCGTAGCGGGTTTTCGACTTCGTTACCTTTTTTACGCGCGCTGCTGACTAAATGGGCCGGCTTTTCATCGCCCGAAAATTCGGGCAAATCGTATTTTTTCAACCGCTTGGCGATCAGTTCTTCCTCTTGTTTTTGCTTGAGGTTTTTGTGTATCACCTCTTCGTCGAAATCGCGGGCAGCGACGATTTCCACGCCGCCATCGACGGAACGATTGGACATGATTACCGCGTCGGCGCCCAATTCTTCTTTCACCATGCGCATGGCCTGACGGATATCCGCCGCAAAAAAGCGTTTAATTTTCATCGCCTGTCCTCTTTAAATCATTAAGCCCGCTGACCTACCGTCGAAACCACCCGGATTTGCCTATCCTGCGGAATTTCGTTGTATGCCAACACATGCAAACCGGGTATGGAATGACGAACGAAGCGTGCCAGCCAAGGCCGGATGAAGGACGACACCAGCAATACCGCCGCCTGCCCTTCCATTTCCATGCGCTGAGCGCTTTCTTCCAGCGACTGGTGCATTTGTTCCGCTAAACCGGGTTCCAACCCCGCACCGCCTTCGCCCGCCGTCTGCAATGACTTATGCAATATCTGTTCCAGACTAGGATCAAGCGTAATGACAGGAATCTCCACCTGTACCCCATTGATTTCATGGACAATTGAGCGCCCCAGCGCCACCCGCGCCGCCGAGGTCAAGATGTCCGGATCTTGACTCCTGGCCCCGTACTCCGCCAAAGTTTCGGCGATCGTCCGCATATCGCGTATCGCAACTTTTTCCTGTAACAGGTTTTGCAGGACTTTTACCACCACGCCCAACGGCAAGGTTTTGGGCACCAAATCCTCAACCAATTTAGGCGCCACCTTGGACAGGTTATCCAACAACTGTTGCGCTTCTTCATATCCGAATAATTCGTAGGCATTACTCTGCAAAATATGGCTGAGATGGGTTGCCACCACGGTACCCGGGTCGACCACGGTATACCCCAAGGTTTGGGCGTGGTCTTTTTGCGCCAGCTCTATCCATACCGCATCCAGACCGAAAGCCGGATCTTTACAAGCCACGCCCGGCAGATTGCCGAACACCCGCCCGGGATTGATGGCCATTTCCTTTTCCGGAATGATTTCCGCCTCGCCGACCGTAACCCCCATCAAGGAAATGCGGTAAGCGGTCGGCGATAAATCCAGATTGTCGCGGATGTGTACCGACGGAATCAGGAAGCCCAGTTCTTGAGACAGCTTTTTCCGCACCCCTTTTATACGCGTCATCAACTGCCCGCCTTGATTTCTGTCCACCAACGGAATCAGCCTATAACCGACTTCCAGACCGATGGTATCCACCGGCATCACGTCATCCCAGCCCAGCTCCTTGACCTCGGCCTTGGCCAATTGCTGCTGCGGCGAGACGATGCGCTCCATCTCCAGGGCCTTTTCTTCTTCCAGTTTGCGCCTGTGGTCAATTAAATAAGCAGCGCCGCCCAAGGCGCCCGCCAACAACATAAACACCATATTGGGCATGCCGGGAATGATACCCAGCAAACCCATCACACAAGCGGTGACAATCAAGGTCTTGGGGTCCTGGAACAACTGGGCGGAGACCTGTTGCCCCAAGTCCTGCTTACTGCCGCGCACCCGTGTCACCACCATGGCCGATGCCACCGACAGCAAAAGAGCCGGGATCTGCGCCACCAAACCGTCGCCGATAGTCAATAACACATAGGCATTGGCCGCGTCGGCAAAGTTCATATCGTGCTGTCCCACGCCGATAGCCAAACCGCCGATCACGTTGACGAACAAAATAATAATGCCCGCCACCGCGTCGCCGCGCACAAATTTGCTGGCACCGTCCATGGAGCCGTAGAAATCCGCCTCGGCCGCCACTTCTTCCCGTCTGGCGCGCGCCTCGTCCTGATTGATCAAGCCGGAATTCAAATCGGCATCGATCGCCATCTGCTTACCGGGCATGGCATCCAGGGTAAACCGGGCGCTGACCTCGGCCACCCGCCCGGCGCCCTTGGTGACGACCACGAAGTTGATGACCACTAAAATCGCGAACACCACGATACCCACGGCAAAGTTGCCGCCGATCACGAACGAGCCGAACGCTTCGATAACCTTACCGGCGGCATCGCCGCCTTCGTGGCCCTTCATCAACACCACCCGGGTGGAGGCCACATTCAGCGCCAGCCGCAGCAAGGTCGCCACCAGAATCACGGTGGGGAATGAGGCAAACTCCAGCGGTTTCATGCTGTAGATCACCACCAACAGGATAATCAGAGAAAAGGCGATATTGAAAGTGAAAAACAGATCCAGCATGAAGGCCGGCAATGGCAGCACCAACAATGCCAGCAGCATCAGGATAACCAGCGGCGCGCCCAAGCCCATGCCTGTCAGCGATTTCAAGGTAGCGATAATTTTTGCAAAATCCATGATCGGTTTAATTCGATGTTATTGGCGAAAGTCGTCGGGGACCGGCACATCGCTGGGCGGCGCCGGTTTGCTCCAGCCGTTTTGGGTCGCCGCCCTGAGCTGAAAAACATAGGCCAGTATCTGCGCCACCGCCAAAAACAATCCGCGCGGAATTTCTTGATTCAATTCGGTGGAATAATATAAGGCTCGGGCTAAAGACGGCGCCGCCACCAGCGGCACTTTATTGGCTAAGGCCAGATTACGAATTTGCGCCGCCACCAAATCGGCGCCTTTCGCCACCAGCACGGGCGCCCCGCCGCTGTTTTGGTCATACCTTAACGCCACCGCAAAGTGCGTAGGATTGGTCACGATAACATCGGCACTCGGCACCGCCTCCATCATCCGCCGCTGCGCGGCCTGCATCTGCATTTGGCGGATTTTGCCCTTGACTTCCGGACTGCCTTCGGTTTCCTTGTTTTCGTCGCGCACTTCCTGTTTGGTCATCTTCAGCTGCCGCTGGTGATTCCATAATTGGTAGGGCACGTCGATCAATACCAATAATAAAAACGTTGCGCTCAGCACCAGCACCGACATGACGATAATATCGCCGGCCCGCGTCATGGCATGCTCAAGGCTCAGCCTATCCAAGGTCATGAAATCGTCGAAATACACCTTAAACAAATTCCAGGCCACAAAGCCGATCAGAACCACCTTGATCATGGCCTTGATTAACTCGACCACACCTTGAATACCGAAAATCTTTTTTATGCCCTGTAACGGATTCAGTTTGGAGAATTTAGGCTCGAAGGCTTCGCTGGAGAAATTCCAGCCGCCCATCAACAGGGGCGTCAATAAATCGGCGATCATCAGAATGATCATCAGCGGTAAAACCACCGCATAGCCTTCCGAAAAAGCCAGCTTGAAATACATGACGGGCGTCATCGGGTCGAAAATCGCTTCGCGGGACAGGTCGAATTGATGCCGCATCATTTTCAGCAAGCCCTGTACCATGTATTGCCCCATGTAAAAAAACAAGGCAGCGCTGACGATCAAGGTGACGAAGGTGTTCAGTTCCTTGGAACGCGGCACTTGCCCTTTCCTGCGCGACTCGGAAAGCCGCTTGCTGGTGGCGTCTTCGGTTTTGTCCTGGCCGGAATCGTCCGCCATCAGTTCATTCTCAACACTTGGCTAACCAGCACGAACCCGTCCTGCAATTTGTCGGCAAAACCTTCCAGCATGCTGACTAATCCGAGCCAGATGAGCAGCATGCCCAACAGAATAGTGATTGGAAAACCGATACCGAACAGTTGTAATTGCGGCGCGGCTTTCGAGGCAATGCCGAAGCTGATATTGACAAACAGCAGGGTTGCCATGATGGGTAACGCCAATAACACGCCGTCGGCAAAAATCCGGCTACTCCAGGCAATGATTTGCCATAGATTGGCTTTTTCCAAGCCATCGGCAGCTACCGGCAAGCTGTGAAAACTCTGCGCCAACATCTCGATAAGCAGCAAATGCCCGTCCACGGCTAAAAACAACAAACTGGAACCGATCACAAAAAGCTGGGCAATTACCGGTGTCTGTAGGCCGGTAGCCGGGTCGACCAACGACGCAAAACCCAAGCCCATGCTGTACGCTATCGACTGCCCGGCAAACAACAGAATTGAAAAGACCATTTGTAAAATAAAACCGGTGGAAATCCCTATCATCAACTGTTGCACGCTTACGGCCAAGCCCGCCGAACTAAACAGCTCGACCGCCGGCATTTCCGGCAACGTGGGCGCAATGACGAAGGTGATCAACATACTCAGCATCACTTTCAATCTGGCCGGAATGCTATTGACGCTAAAAACGGGAATGGATATAAACATGGCGCTGACCCGCATGAACGGCCAAACGAACGAGGCAAGATAGGCGATAAGTTCGTCTTCTTGAAAATTCATCCTATCAAATTAGGAATTTCGCGCATCAAATCCTGAAAATAATCGATGAGCATTTGCAACATACCCGGACCGGCAATCATCAATACCACGACTATGACGGCGAGTTTCGGAATAAAGGTAAGGGTTTGCTCCTGAATCGAGGTTGCCGCCTGAAACATCGAAACCAACAAGCCGATAGCCAAGGAAGACAATAAAATCGGCCCCATAATTTTCAGCGCCACCATGACCGTTTCCTGGGCGATTACCGATATGGTTTCGGGGGTCATTTAAACAACCGCAACGTTAAACATAAAAACTGGCCGCCAGCATTTCCAGCACCAGCGACCATCCGTCCGCTAATACAAACAGCATGATTTTAAACGGCAGGGACACGATCATCGGCGACAGCATCATCATACCCATCGACATCAACACGCTGGCCACCACCAAATCGATCACCAAAAACGGCAAAAACACCAGAAAACCGATCTGAAAGGCGGTTTTTAGTTCGCTGGTGACGTAGGCGGGAAGCAGTAGGGAAAAAGGCACATCTTCAGGCTTGTTGATTTGCTCCTTGCCCGAGATTCTGACGAACATGTCGATATCGCTTTCACGGGTTTGCTTGAGCATGAACTGTTTAAAAGGCTCGGACGCGGTTTGCAACGCGGTAACGGCATCCATTTTCTCTTCCAGATAAGGCTGTACAGCCGTATCGTTGACCTTTTCCAACACCGGCATCATGATGAAGATAGTCAAAAACAGCGACAACCCCAGCAGCACCTGATTACTGGGCGCCTGCTGCGCACCCAAGGCCTGCCTTAATAAGCCCAGCACAATCATGATGCGGGTAAAGGAAGTCATGGTTAACAACAATGCCGGCAGCAAGGTCAGCATGGTCATAATGGCCAAAATCTGAATCGTCACCGTATACGTTTCGCCACCCTTGGGATTGGTGGTTACGGTAATCGCGTCTATGCCCGGCGTAGCCGCGCAGACGAGTTCCGGCATACTCAACAGAAAGGCAACCAACCCGCTCAACAGTATCCGCATTTTATACATCGGACTTTCCTTGCAACACTTGCTGTAATTTTTGCGCAAAAAGCCCGTTGACTTGCGGATTTTCCTGATTCTGAAATAAACGGGCATCGCCTTCCAGCTCAAGCAACTTATCGATTCTGCCCGGCGTTACCCCTAGCAATAATTGCTTTTCACCCACTTTTACCAGTACCAGCTTTTCGCGTACACCGACCGACAAACCGGATATGACGCTCAACTGGCCCTTTCCGGCTAAAGACAGGCCGCCGCTTTTGCGCAACAGCCAGATAAGGCTCCCAAACAAGCCCAGCACAACCACCAACGCCAATAGCCATTGCAACGCATCCGCATACGATATGATATTTGCGGACTGCTTTGCCGCACCGGCATCCCCGGCATAACCGGACCCGGCTACCGATACGGCCATCGTAAAAACAAATAGCTGCGTTTTTACCATCAACCCAGCTTTCTAACGCGTTCGGAGGGGCTGATAATATCGGTTAAGCGAATACCGAACTTATCGTTGACCACCACGACTTCGCCATGAGCGACCAACGTGCCGTTCACCAGCACGTCCATGGGTTCGCCGGCAAACCGGTCGAGTTCAACGACCGAACCTTGGTTAAGCTGCAATAAATTTCTGATGTTGATTTTGGTCCTGCCGATTTCCAACGAAACGGTTACCGGCACATCCAAAATAACGTCCAGTTTTACTTCATCGGCGTTGGTATACGTCTTTTGCTTGACGTCCTCGAGATTCGGAAAACCGGCGGCCTCGTATCCTCCGGAACCTTTAGAGCCAGTGGCCTGTTCCTTCAAGGCGTCGCCCCAATCGGCATCAGTATCCGCCTGTTCTTCCATGGCGGCCGCCCAATCATCGCCTATTTCATCGTTTTCACTCATTTCTGATTCGCCTAAACCGTCACAAATTATCTAAATTTACTTTCTCAACTATTTCAATGGCGTAGTTGCCATCCGATAAGCCTAGCTTACCTTTAAAAACCGGTACGTTTTCGACTTCCAGCAATACCGTTTCCGGCATATCAATGGGTATCACATCGCCTTTTTTCAGCTCGATCACATCGCTGATATGCATTTCCTTTTCTATCAGCTTACTGGTCACCGTCACTTCGCTGCGCATAATTTCGATCCTGAGCGATTCCTGCCAGCGCCCGTCGACCTCGCCCCTGTCGCTGGTCACTGCGTCCAACAATTCTCTGATCGGTTCTATCATGGTGTACGGCATGGCAATATTAATATCGCCGCCGCCGCCTTCAAGTTCCACGTGGATGGTCGAAATCACCACGATTTCGGAGGGACTGACGATATTGGCAAACTGCGGATTGACTTCCGAATTGAGATATTCGAAATCCACATCCATGACCGGCTTCCATGCCTCCGCCAGATCCTTGAAGATCATGTCGATAATCAGGCGGATGATCCGCATTTCCGTCGGCGTAAATTCCCGGCCTTCCACCTTGTTATAAAACTGCCCGCCACCGCCGAAAAAATTGTCTACCGCGGTAAAAACCAACCGTGGTTCCATAACGATCAGCGCCCGTCCCCGCAGGGGGGACATGCGAATCACATTCAGATTGGTCGGTACAAACAAGCCCTGGATAAACTCGGAAAATTTTTGTACCTGAATGCCGGATACCGAAATTTCGGCCGCCCGCCGCAAAAAGTTAAACAAGGCAATCCGAAAATAGCGGGCGAACCGCTCGTTGACCATTTCGAGCGTGGGCATCCTGCCGCGAACGATGCGCTCCTGGCTATTGAAGTCATAGAGTCTAGCGGCTTTATTAAGCCCTTCGTCCTCGTGGCCGGTATCGACGTCGCCATCGTCAACGCCGTGCAGCAGCGCGTCGATTTCATCCTGGGAGAGTAAATCCGCGGTAGACATTTATTGCATTACAAATTCAGTAAAATAGACCGCTTTAACCGGGTTCTTCTTCGTCATCAGTTCCATTACCTTTCCTATCTCGGTTAACATCGTTGCTTGCAATTCCTGCTTACCTTCCAACGTTTTAGCCTTGTCCGCGCCCAGCGAGCTGATTGCCATCAATAGATTATTCCGAATCATGGGTTCGTGTTTCTTTAGCGCCGTAGCGTTTGCTTCGCCTTTAACCAATACGGTTACAGACACTTTGACAATTTTGGCACCGGCATTCGGCGGAAAATTGACCAATAAGGGATCGCTCAACTCGTAATACTGTTCCGCCAAAGCTGGATCGGCTTCTTCTTCTTTTTTCTCTTCTTCGGCTGACTTAGCCTCGTCTTTTTTATCGGTTTGTGCCGAATCGGCCGGCTTATTCATAAAAAAGAAATAACCGCCGGCTCCGCCGCCCAGTAACAAGACCGTTACCGCGATGATGATGATTAGTTTTTTTGATGACTTTTTTTCAGCGTCTTTTGGTTCAGTATCAGCCATACCCTGCCCTTGTAAATGAATAAGCATTAAATGCGCCAAACTTCCGGACCGCCATTTATTGCTCGTTACCGTTAGCTAAATCCGTATCGATAATACAAGAAAAAACATTGTTTTAGAAGGATGCTCCAAGCAACAGCCAAAAACCGCTCGCTTGCCGGACGTTATCGAGGAACGCTTTGAATCTTATTCGGAGGGGGTTGCAAGCGTCAAAATTTAGACAGTCCTGCAAATAGACGACGGATGGCGGAGAACGGGCTCTCCGCCATCCGTAAAGATTACAACGAGTTTACCGCGTTCAATTCTTGGAAAGCTTGTTGCAAGCGGACAACCATACCTTCTTGACCGGCACGTTGCCATACCCGTGGGTCATAGTATTTTTTATTAGGTTTATCGGCACCGTCGGGGTTGCCGATTTGGCCTTGCAAATAGCCTTCGTTTTTCTTGTAAAAGTTCATCACGCCTTCCCAGGTTGCCCATTGGGTATCGGTGTCGATGTTCATCTTAACCACGCCATAGCTAATGGATTCCTTGATTTCCTCCGGAGAAGAGCCGGAACCGCCATGGAATACGAAAGTCAACGATTTAGGCGGCAAACCGAACTTTTCGGACACGTATTTTTGCGAATTATCCAAAATTGCCGGCGTCAGTTTAACGTTGCCCGGCGAATAAACCCCATGTACGTTACCGAATGAAGCCGCAATCGTGAAATTAGGGCTGATTTTGTTCAAATGCTCATAAGCATATGCCACGTCTTCCGGCTGAGTGTACAGCGCGGAGTGGTCCATGCCGCTATTGTCGACACCGTCTTCTTCGCCGCCGGTGCAGCCTAGTTCGATTTCCAGCGTCATACCCATTTTGGACATGCGTTCCAGGTATTTACCGCAAGTCTCGATGTTTTCTTCCAGACTTTCTTCGGACAAGTCCAGCATGTGCGAGCTGAATAAAGGCTTACCGGTTGCGGCAAAGAATTTTTCGCCTTCGTCCAGCATGCCGTCTACCCATGGCAGCAGTTTTTTCGCCGCATGGTCGGTATGTAAAATCACGGGCACGCCGTACAGTTCCGCCATGCGGTGTACGTGATGAGCGCCGGAAATCGCGCCGACGATAGAACAGCCTTGACCTTCCAATTTCAGACCTTTACCGGCCATAAAAGCCGCGCCGCCATTTGAAAATTGAATAATGACAGGCGATTTCGCCTTTGCGGCGGCTTCCAAAACCGCATTGATGGTATCGGTACTGATCACGTTGACCGCGGGCAATGCAAAGCTATTTTCCTTGCAGAGCGCGAACAATTTTTGTACATCTTCACCGGTAACGACACCGGGTTTTACAACATCTAAAATTTTTGTCATGCAATTTATCCTGTTATCAATAAATGAAGGCCGCGTACTCGATTCGGCGGCCTTGCAAATAGAAGCGCGCCGTGCAAGGGTAACTTACACGGGGCTAGGTCATCTTTAAGCTTCCAGAGCGGCCAAACGGTCCGACAATAATTTTTCCAATGTTTCCAAAGCCTTGGCAAAACCATCGATACCTTCGGCCAATTTTTCCTTGGCCATGCGGTTTTCTTCGTGCATGCGTTCGAAAGTCGCTTTATCCACGTTGATTTTTTCCACTGATGCACCCGCGGCTGCGGCAGGATCCAGTTTACGCGGCAAATCGCCTTCGACGGATTGCAGTTCAGCCAACAAAGAGGGTGCAATCGTCAATAAATCGCAACCGGCCAGCTCGGTGATCTCGCCGATGTTTCTGAAGCTTGCGCCCATTACTTCGGTGTTGTACCCGAATTTTTTATAGTAGTTATAAACTTCGGTCACTGACAATACGCCCGGATCTTCAGCTGGAGCGTAAGAATCACGACCGGTATCTTTTTTGTACCAATCCAGAATACGTCCCACGAAAGGCGAAATCAGAGTGATGCCGTTTTCCGCGCAAGCAATCGCTTGGTGCATGCCGAACAACAATGTCAGGTTGCAATGAATGCCTTCTTTTTCCAAAACAGCCGCCGCTTGAATACCTTCCCAAGTCGCGGCAATTTTAATCAGCACGCGCTCCTTGGAAATACCGGCCGCTTCGTATTGCTTAATCAGATCGCGACCTTTCGCAATGGTAGCGTCGACATCG
The DNA here is from genome assembly GCF_024505165.1 of Methylomonas rivi. GTDB lineage: Bacteria > Pseudomonadota > Gammaproteobacteria > Methylococcales > Methylomonadaceae > Methylomonas > Methylomonas rivi. The sequence continues at coordinate 1,334 of NZ_JANIBK010000025.1, read as the reverse complement.
AAAGATAAGCGCGCATCAACTTCCGTCGAAACCCGGCCTTCGATGATTTCCAAAATTTTCAGACCGAAAGACACTGCCAAACGGTCGAATGCCAAAGATACGACTTCCGCGGCCGCAGCACCGGCCCCCAAAGTCGCGCGCGCACCTTTCAAGGTATCGTCGACAATACCTTGATATTGCGGCATTTGCGCCGCAGCGGTGATCAGAGACGGATTGGTGGTTGCATCGCGTGGTTTAAATGTTTCAATAGCTTGGATGTCGCCGGTATCCGCGACCACTACTGTCATTTCGCGAAGTTGCTCAAGTAAGTTTCTTGCCATGAAAGTGTCCTCGTTGTGTAGTTTAAATGGAGGTTCCCGTACTTAAAACAGCTGCTTATCTGTCGTAGACGCAACTTGATTTCTTATAGGAATATTTGAAAAAACTGTTTATGTGGTTTGTATGCAAAAGCAAAATCGCCACTCATCGCAACCCCGGACTGCATCGGCAGACTCTTAAGGCGCAACTTGTGGCGATCCTTCAACAATAACCTGCTAACTAATTTTTGGAGCCCTTGCGCGGAAACCCATTTCCGCCCCTCGGTTCCGAAACAATCAATTAACCTTTATCGCGCAAATATTTTTCAACGCCAGTTGCTCTTGCCGCCGCAGCTTCTCTGTCTTTCACAATCTGTTTAGCCATATATTTAGCTACGCCAGTTGATGGATTTGCTGTTTGCTTTTCTAAATACTTGTCAACACCGGTTTTATTGGCACCCATTTTTTCCAAGTATTTTTCCACGCCGGTAGCGCCGGTAGCGGCAACATAATCGCCCGCGGCCGATGATACCGCCGCTTGTCCGCCGGATTTTTTACTATAAACCACAAAACCTATTGCGGCCAAAGCAATCAATCCGATATAGGAAAAATCGGACGAAGCCGCTTTTTCGTTTTCTATCACTTCCAGTTCCGCGCTTGCAGCAGACACCGTAGCTGATGCGGATTTTGCGGAAGAGCCCGCCGCGCTTGGCACCGCCGCGCTATGTTTATAGTCCGCATCTTTATAAAGCACTTTCGGTTGGAAGTTAGTAGCCGGATATTTCGGGTCCGCTTCCGCTTCTTCCTCCACTGCGGCAGCTGCCGGTTTCGATTCAGGAGCGCTTTGCGCGCTTTCGTCGCTAAAAACCACCTTTGGCTGGAAGTCCGCGGCCGGATAATCCGAAGCCGCCAATACGGAAGTGCTAGCAAATACTAATGCTGCCAAAACGGCTTTAGTCAATTTATTATTTTTCACGTTTATCACCTATGATTCGTTGAACCTAACCGGAGCTTGAAAAATCAAGCTCCAATCTATTA
>NZ_JANIBK010000024.1 GCF_024505165.1 Methylomonas rivi | reverse complement strand
GGCAACAACGGCGCAATCCGCGCCAGACTGTCGGCGCCGGCTTGCGCCGTCAGCGCCGGCAAGCGGTTCAGCATTTCCCTGACCGGTTGCAGGGATGAGCCGGCCGGCAGCGTCCAACGTTGCTCCAGGCGCTGTCCGCAACCGATAAAACCGAAACTGTCGCCACACTGTAAGGCCGATTGGGCGGCGGACAGCACCAGCTCGGCGAGATTTTGGCGTTTGTCCTGCCGGCCGGCCAGAGTCATCGATGCCGACAAATCGGCAATTGCATACACGTTAAGCTTGCTGTGCTGCTGAAATACCCGCACCCGGTAGCCGCCGAACGGATCCAGCAGGCTGGCGCGCAAATCGATGCGGCGCGGATCGGGACTGGCCAGCAAGGGCTCGTGGCGCTTGAACAACTGGCCGCCGCCGGTCATTTCGCCGGGGTGGGCGCCGGGAAACACGCTGTAGCCGGGATGCGCCAGCCGGTAGTGAAAGGATTGAATGGCCTTGCTCATGGTGCTATTGGCTGACGATCAGATACAACATGATGCCGGCGGAGCTCAGATAAGCCGGCGCCAGATATTTGATCGGCGTTGCCATAATCAAGCCGACCACGCCGGAATAACTTTTGTCGTCGCGGTTATATATTGCTTCGCCGAGCAGCCATAAAAAGGAATTGACGAAGGCCAGCGCTAGTATCGGCAGCAGCCCGACATCGCTGAACAGGAAGGACTTATCCGCCAGCAGCGCCATTTTGTCGCTGGTATGCAGCCAATTGGCGATCAGGATGCCTATCATCAGCCCGCCTTCGTCGAAAGCCACCAGAAAAAAGGTGTAACTGAGGCGTCTGAACTGGTCGGTAACGATTTTGGCTTGCGGCACATGCAATGACAGATAAATCAGCGGCAAACTCAGACCGAACAACAACAGACCTATCACCGCCAGCAATATCCAGAAGTTGTAACCCACCGCGTCGTTGACGGCGTTGGTGTAATAGGCGGCGTAAGCCAGCTCGGCCTGGGCGTCCAGCGTCGTCGCCACGAAGGAGCCGACCAGGCCGACGCCGGCCCAGGTGAGGTAGGTTTCGGCGCAGTGGTTTAGGCCGGATTTGGGGATGATTTGTTTGGTTAGTTCTTTGATGTTCATAGGCTTTTATTATGTGTCGCTATCGCGACGGTTTTTTATGCCGGTTCGCGCACCGGCGGGCGCGATACTTTTCTTTGCTCCGCCAAAGAAAAGTATCCAAAAGAAAGGCGGCCCCGATGCCGCTTTGATCCTGCGCTCCGAAATGTTTAGCGGGGGTTGCTTGAAGGGGCTTCCCAGCCCCTGCAAGCAACGTGCGGCATCCTTGCCGCACCCCTTCGGGCGAATCCCGCCAAACATTCCGGTGCTCGGCGCGGCATAAGGGGAAGAAACCCCTTCTACTCCGACAGACCATTTCCACGCTGGTAACCAAGCTCCAGTTTGGGAACGAGAAAACAAGCTCAAAACATATCCCCTGTTCTTGCGCACAAACCGCCAGATCACCGGCCGAGGTTTTATCCCCTGATGCCGCGCCGCACCGGAGGGTTTGAACGGATCAGCCCGCTAGGGGCGATGCAGGGATGCATCGCGTTTTTCGCAGGGGCTGGGCCCCCCCTTCGGAAAACCCCGTTCAAAGCCTTCGGCGCGCAGGATTAACGCGGCATGGGGTGTCGTTTCTTTTGGCATTAAAAAACCGTCGCGATAGCGACACCAAACCGCAAGCCAACAATCCATAAAGCCTTCCCCCGGAAACGCCTACCGGCTTATTCCGGGCTACATACTCTAAAAATCCAACACCACCATCACGGCGCGGCAATCCCATTCAAAATCCCTTCTATCAACGCCGGCATCAATTCTTCCTTGCGGTAGCCATACATCGGATGTAGAAAAATTCTGTGCGCCATCGTCACCCGAAATACCGCCTGCATGTCTTCCGGCAGCAGCATGGCGCGGTTTTCCAGCCAAGCCCTGACCTTGGCGGCGCGGATAAAATAGCTCATGCCTCTGGGGCTGGCGCCAGCCTGTATCAATTGATCCATCTCGACATCGCTCAAACGAATGCCGTAAGCGCCGGGCCGGCTGCTGGCCTTCCATAAATCCAGCGCATAGCGGTGCAGGGTGGGGCTGGTTTGCACATGCTGTTGAATTTGCGCCGCCAGCCGGTTGAGTTGGTAATAGGCGATCAGGCCGCTGTCGATGCCGCCGATCAAGCTGTCGACATCGTGAAAGCGCGGGTTGAACATCAGTTCGTCCAGCACCGCGTCCTCGTTCGGGGTGTCGATGCTGATTTCCATCATGAAGCGGTCGCGGGCCGCGGCCGGCAGTTCGAAGGTTTCCTCGCGCTCGACCCGGTTGCGGTCGGCGAACACTTGCACATGCGGCATGGCGTAATCGCGGTTAAACGCATTGACGCTGCGCTCCGCCATGACTCTGAGCAATAGCGAATGCACTTGCGGGCGGGCGCGGTTGATTTCGTTGAAGAAGAAAATCGCCAATTCTTCGCCCTGCTTCAACAGCGGTCCCGGATCCACGCAGGGCCGACCATCGCTGTTTAAATAGGTGTAATAAATCAGGTCGGCCGGCATCAGGTCGATGGTACCTTCGATGCGCTGGTAGCGTCCGCCCAAACCTTGGGCCACGGCGCGCAGCAAGGTGGTTTTGCCGACCCCGACCTGGCCTTCCAGCAACACATGGCCGCGGGCGAAAACCGCCAGCAGCAGATCGCGCACGGCCTGTTGCTGGCCGATCACGGTTTGATTGATTTGCCGCTCGAAATGCAGGGCTTTGCCGCGCCAGTCGGTGAGTTCGGTTTCGCTTGTCATGGCTTCGGTTGCGCCGTGGTTATTATTCTGTTGTAAAAAAACTCCGGGGCAGGCCCGGAGCAAGAGTCTCAAACTTAGGTTTAGGGTTTGAAACCGCCGGTTATCCGTCACCGGCGGCATTCAACCATACGGATGCTGCGAACCCGTATGGCGTTACCGCCCTCCTTGGCGGCGCGTGGGGAGGCCGAAAAAGGTTATTCCTCGACGTCGTAAACGAACTTGCCGGTTTTAGCCAAGATCTCTGTGCGTTTGGCATTACGGGTTTCCATTTCCTTGATCGATTGCGCTTGCTTGTTCAGTTCGTTGGGATCGTGCTTGGGGTCGTATTTGCTGCCGGCCACTTTGTCCGGATAGCCGGGTTTGGGCTCCCAGCAGACGCCGGCTTCCTTGCATTTGGTGCCGTCGTAGGCGTTTGCGGTGCCGGACAGGCCCAATACCACTAATATCGCGCTTAAAAACAGTAATTTTTTCATGTTGATCTCCTGATAAATTGTTTCCTGGTTCCCACGCGCTGCGTGGGAATGCAGGGCTTGGCCGCGCCGCGGCAAATCTTCGTTCCCACGCAGCGCGTGGGAACGAGTCGAACCGGCAAAGGTCCAGGGTGCGGGATTTACTTCAACCAATCGGCCTTCTTCGGATCGCCTTTGTAGATGTGGCGGATGAAGGCCATGATGTGCAGCATGTCGTCGGTGCTGAAATTGACGTATTGCGGGCCCATCATGCCGTTGGCGCCGCCGAACAGCAGCTCGAACAAACCCTGGTCGGTGGCGTTGCGCGGATAAGTCCAGTAGTCGTCGGCCAGTCCGGGCCCCAGTTTGCCTTCGGCTTCGTGGCCGTGGCAGCCGGAACAGCCGGTCATGTACAGGCTTTCGCCTTTCTTGACGGCTGCTTCGTTACCGTTGTAGGGGTTTTTACCGGTTTGCATGAATTGCTTGAATTGCTCGGTATTGCCGCCTTTTTTGGCAAAGCTCAAATCCAGGGTTTCGCCGGTAAGGGCATGCCGCAAGGTGATGTCGGCCTGGACCGGCGCAACGGCTGCAACGGCCAGCGCGGCGACGGCGGCGCTTAAATAGTTGTTCAATCTCATTAAAATGTTTTCCTGTTTAGTTCATGGACAGGGCGGTCTCGGCTTCGTCCAGCAGCGGAATGCCTTCCGCTTCCAGCAATTCGTCGATTTCGTCCTGTTGTTTGCGGATGACGCGGTTCAACTGTTCCAACAAAGCGGTTTCGCCCTTGCGCACCCCGATGGCGGTGCTGTAATGGAAACCGACTTTCTGGCCGTCGGCGCGGTGGTTGTCGTCCGGTATCACAGTCATGGTTAAAGGTACGGCGGAGGCCTTGACATAGCGCGCCGCCGCCGGTCCCCACAGAATGGCGATTTCGGCCTTGCCCGACGCCACTTCGGTGACCAGTTTTTCTGTTTCGTACTTGATGTACTGGTTGCGCTTGGATTTAAAGCCCACCAGTTCCTGTTGGTAGTTGAACATGTCGTTGTAACGGCCGATGGCCCGCAACATGGTTTCCGCCGGGGTACCGGGAATAAAGGCGATGCGCTTGGCTTTTTGCAGCGCCGCGCTGTCCCAGTTTTGCAGATCCAGTTCGTCCTGTTCCCGGCTGATAAAGACATAGCCGGAACGGTAGTAAGGTACCGTGGTGTACAGTCTGGGATCGCCGTAATCGACGCCCATCACCACGTCGCACAAGCCTTTGTCGACATAATCGCGGATGAAATAGCGCGGATCGGTCCAGGTTACCGTTTCCAGCTTGCGGCCCAGTTGCTCGGCCAGGTATTGCGCCAGCTTGTTCTCAAAACCCTCGCCGTTTTTATTGGAGTAAGGCATCTCGTTTTCGGCGGTGCAGACTTTCAATGTCGGTTGTTCAGCTTGGGCCGTGGCAAACCCCAGGCCCAGCGCTAACGCAGTAAAAATGTGTATTTTTTTTTTCACGGATATATGTCCAGGTCGTCGGGTAGGCCGGAATAAGCCGAAGGTGTTTCCGGCTTTTTGCCGGCAACGCTATCGCTTATGCCGGCCTACGATTTGTTAGTTGCAGGGTACGCGCCGCAGACCGTTTTCGGTTTGACCCGATACGGACCCAACCCGGTTCGCGATGCGTGCCCTGCCGCCTTACCTACAGCGAGAACACCATCACGCCGCCGCCCATTTGGGTGTAGTGCGCCAATTCCTTGAACGCACCCACCGCACCCAGACCGGCAGTCGGATCGGCCAGGTCGAAGACCAAACCTACGCCAGGCCAGCCGCCGACACCGTAGTAAATCGCAACATACTGTTTGTTGTTGTGTTTATAGGTAATCGGGTGGCCGATGACGCCGGAAGGCAGTTTGAACTTCCACAACTCTTCGCCGGTTTTGGAGTGGCGGGCCTTGATGTAGCCGTCCAGGGTGCCGTAGAACACCAGGTCGCCGGCGGTAGCCATGGTGCCGCCCCAGACCGCGAATTTTTCCTGAACTTCCCATTCCATTTTGCCGGTCACGCCGTTCATCGCCTTGACTTGGCCCAAGGTGCCCTTAGGCCCGGGATACATGTTCAACGTCGCGCCAACGAAGAACTGACCTGCCCGATACGGCAGCATGAACGGTTCCCAGTCCATACAGATATGGTTGACGCCCATGAAGAACAGTTGCTTGTTCGGATCGTAGGATTCGATGCCCTGGTTGTGATAACCCATCGCCGACGGACAAATGCCGGTGGCTTGGTGGTCCATGTGGGTCGAATATTCCGGATCGCGCACCGGCAGGCCGGTTTTCAGATCGACTTTCTTGACCCAGTTGACGGTTTCGTCGATCTTGAAGGCGTTGATCAAGTCGCCGTTTTCGCGGTCCAGGGTATAGACCAAACCGTTACGGTCCGGGTGGGTCAGCAATTTACGCTTCTTGCCGTCCACCACTTGCTCGGACAAGCCCATGTAGTTGACGCCGGCATAGTCCCACTCGTCGTGCGGGGTTTTTTGATAGCCGAACTTGGCTTCGCCGCTGTTGATGTCGCGGCCCCAGATGGTCATGGTCCACTTATTGTCGCCGGGACGCATGGTTTCGTTCCAGGGCGCCGGGTTGCCGGAACCGTAGTACAGCATTTCCAGGTCGCTGTCGTAAGCGTACCAGCCCCAGTTGGTGCCGCCGCCGATCTTCCAGGCATCGCCTTCCCAGGTTTTCAGACCCAGACCGAACTGGCCGTAGTGCGGGTTGGCGCTGTTGAAGTCTTTCGACAATTTGATGTCTTCGTCTGGACCCGTGGCATAGACGCGCCAAGCTTGTTTACCGTCCTTGATGTTGTAGGCCGTGGCGTAACCGCGTACGCCCAGCTCGGCGCCGGAGGTGCCGACGATGACCTTATCCTTGGCGACGAAAGGCGCGACGGTCAGCGTCGAACCCATGGCGATGTCGGAGTTTTCCATTTTCCATAGCAGCTCGCCGGTCTTGGCGTTCAGCGCGACGACGTGGCCGTCCAACTGGTTCAGGAAGATGGTCGCCGGATAATCCTTGCCGGCCGGCGCATAGGCCAGACCGCGATTCACCACGTCGCAACAGGCCACCGCGCGGGCGGCCGGGTTTTGCTTGGGCTTGAACTGCCATAAAATCTTGTCCGGCTCGTCCAGGCTGATCGCGAACACATTGTTCGGATACGGGGTATGCACGTACATGACCCCGTCGACCACCAGCGGGCCGCCTTCGTGGCCGTTTAAAACGCCGGTCGAGAACGACCACGCCACTTTCAGGTTTTTGACGTTGTTGGCGTTGATGTCGATCATTTCGCTGAAATGGGTGGATGCATAATCCTTGGTCTGCATGACCCAGTTGGTGTTTTGCTTGGCGAGCTGCTCCAGCTCTTTGTTAGCCTGCGCCGGTTGCGCCACGCTCAGGATGCCGCCCGCCACTAATGCGGCGGTTTTCCCCACTACGCGCAAATCGAGTTGTTGCATGTTTCCTCCAGGATTTTTATTCTTTAAAAGAGGCGTGGCGCTGCCGGTTGAAATCAGTTTTTGCTAACCAGCGTTCTTGATCATAACCGCATCACGGGTAAGCAACCGGTCAGGCCACGCTGCCATAAATGGTATAGAAAGCGTATCCGGGCCCGTTACGGAAGAATCCCTCAAATCGCCGGGAAATTAGCAAGAAAAATCCCGGGGAACATTCCCGGTTGCGCCCGGCCCGCCGACAGTAAGAAACAGGAAAAGCTCCCATGGTTTAGGCGGGGAAAAATTGGCAAGATGGCGGGAGAAGAGCCGGACATTCGCCGGGTGTTTTTGCCGTTTATTTTGAATAAGGGAGCTATCGCGTGCCGGATAAAATCAATGTGTTACTGGTGGACGACCATGCCGTCGTCAGGGCCGGCTACAAGGCTTACCTGTCGCTGTCCGAGCATATAGGCCATATTTACGAAGCCGACCGCGGCGAAACCGCCTGCCAGCTTTATTCCCGGCAGTTGCCGGATGTGGTGGTGATGGATTTGTCGATGCCCGGCCTGGGCGGGCTGGAAAGTATTCGCCGCCTGCTCGGCCGGCACGGCAATTGTAAAATTCTGGTGTTCAGCATCCATAACGAATTGGTTTACGTCACTCGCGCCATCAAGGCCGGGGCCAAGGGTTACATCACCAAGAGCAATGCGCCGGAGACCCTGATTACCGCCGTCTGCACGATCGCCGAGGGCGGTACGTATGTCGACCCGGAGCTGGCCCAGCAGTTGGCGATCAACTCAGCCGTCGACCAGGACGAAACGGCTAAAATCAAAGCGCTGTCGCCGCGCGAATTCGATATTTTTTGCTTGCTGGCCACCGGCGTAACCACGCGGGAAGCGGCGGAAAACCTGTGTTTAAGCTATAAAACCGTCGGCAACCACAGCACCGCGATCAAGGAAAAGCTGGGCGTGAAAACCCTGTCCGAACTGGCCCTGTTGGCCAGCCGGCACGGCATTGTCAAAAATGCCTAAACTTGAGCATGCATGCGTAGGCCGGACCTCGACGCGCCTTATCCCAATGCAAACTTTTCCGGGAATCCGTTCCCGGCGGGTGTGTCGCGGAGTCGGCTGAACGGCCTTTAATTTTTACCGCTCGCCGCCCGTTTCGCCAAATATTTGCTAACGCCGGTGGCAGGCATGCTGTCGGTTTGTCTCGCCAGATATTTTTCCACGCCGGTTTTCTCGCTGGCTTGCTGCCTGGCAAGATATCTTTCCACGCCGGTAGAGGCGGACGCTGTTCCCAAGGTAGCGCCGGACACAACGTCCGCGCTATGTTGGCGCGAGGTTTTTTGTCGCATAAACCAAACGGCCGCCCCAGCCAAAACGGCCATCAGAAATAGAGCCAAGTTTGAATCCGATGGCGGCGGATTTTCGGCGACGGCAAGCTCCGCGCTATCGGCGGCCTTGGCTTCGCCGCCGACGGAGTTCTTTGGTGTAGGGCCGCTTGCCTCAAGCGTGGCCGCGGCGGTTGAGACAACTTCAGACATAGGGGCCGGTTGTTCGGTGGCGGTTTCGGGCACGGCCCTGGCGGGGGGCGTACTTGCCTCGGGTTCCGCATAGGAGATTTTGGGCTGGTATTCCGCCGGCTGATAGGCCTGTTCTTCGGCAAGCGCCGCAAAATGCGCTTGCAACAGGGTTATCAGGATAATTATTTTTGCTTGATGTGTTTTCATATCGCCTCCTCTAAATTCAAATAGTCAACGGCCCGAGACAGGGTCATTGTTCGGCTTTGCTTTTTAAGCCGTTCAGCGCATGGGTGAAGAATTGGTTCATGGCCTTGACCGCGGCTTCATCGTTTAACTCGGCGGGCGGCGTGTTGCCGGTGTCGCCGCGATAAAAGCGGCTTTTTAGAGTCACTACGCTGCTGTCAGGGGTATCGCCCGCGTTGACTTTCAGTTCGACCGTGTGCGAACTGGTCGGGAAAGCCTGGGGATTTTCGGTTTTTAGCCTGTAGCTGTATTCGTGTTCCTGCTCGTTGTAATAATCCAGCTCCTCCACCAGACTCTGGCCGTTTTGAAAGGTCAGGGTACGCTTGCCGCCCGATTGCAGCAGGCCGTCGCCGGTGCTTTGCTTCAAATCGGGCTGCCAATCGGCTATCGCGCCGAACTGTTTCGCAATTCCCCAGACTTTAGCCACGGGGGCGTTGATGGCGATGGCTTCCTTGGCTTTTTGCGGCGTGGGCCCATGGGCATGCGCAGACAGGCTCGAAAAAAACACCAGCAAAGATAGAATGAGATTTCGCATATCGTTTCCGCTTACAAAAAGCTGCATTATCGGCGGCTTGCTGCTTATGGCATCGGGATAAATCCACGACGTGCCGAAGGGATTTTTCACTTTTTGCGGCGTTGTTTCCCGGGCCGCCGTGGGCGTATCCCCGGCGCGCTCGGCTCAGCGTTGCAGCATGCCCAAATTGACGGCAATGTGGGCAAGTTCGGTGGTGGTGTCGACCTGGAGTTTCTTCTTGATCTGGGTGGCGTAATTGGCGACGGTTTTATGCCCAAGACATAGCTGGTCGGCGACTTTCTGCGCGGTCATGCCTTCCGCCAACAGCCTGAATACGTCGAACTCGCGCGGTGAAAATTCGGCCAGTATGGCCTGGTGGTCGTTAGAGGGTTGCGGATCCTGCTGGTTTTTCAGCAAGCCACGCTCAACAAAACATTCGCCGCGCATGATGGCGGCAATCGCTTCCGTTAAAAGCTCCGGCGCGCTATTTTTGGTGATATAACCCTTGGCGCCTGCATTCAATGCCCGGCTGACGTAGACTTGTTCGTGGTGTACGCTGAATACCAAAATCAAGGCTTCGCTATCGCGCTGCACGATGCGGCGTATGGTTTCCAGGCCGCCTATGCCGGGCATCGATAGATCCATGACCACGACATCCGGTCGGCATTCCTGATAGAGCTGAATGGCCTGTTCGCCCCGCGCAGCTTCGCCGACCACTTCGATTTTGTCGCCGCTAGACAACAGCAGGCGAAAACCAGCCCTTACCACGGCATGATCGTCCACTAATACGGCGGTTATTTTATTGTTCATGTGCAAGGAATCCCGGCGGCGCCGATTTCAGGTTGTAGCATGGGCTTAACGGTTTTATTGAGGCCGATTATCACCCGACGCGCCTTGGTTTGGCGAACGGTATTAACCAGCTCTCCGGCAATCGCCGAAATACCGGGATAGCGTCCAAATCAACCCCGTCCATTGGTATGGGCTGTTGGTTGAACCATGCAACCAAGGGAAAGCATGACATTTTCCCAACGGTTAATAAACAGGCAAAAATATCATGCCTGGCAACAATTAATTGGCCGTGGGGAAAATAAGGAACTTTTCCCGGTTTCGTCTCAAATGCGCGGCGCATTGCGTCGCGTTTTTAAGTCGATTTTGCCGGGCACGCCGGAAATAAAACCGTTTAAAAATCATGGCCGACAAGCCGGCCAAGTAACGCTGGATTTGTTGTTATTTGAATCGGGTCACATGAGGTATAACAATTCTGATAATTATCGCAAGGATTTTAAGAGGGAAATTAACCACACTATCCCCAACGTAATCAAACGAGGAGTATTAATAATGTGTGGCAAATTGGGTGTAAACGAAGTCGAAAGCATGCAAAACATGATGTCTATGGCGGTATATTTTGTGATTGCGGATACTTTCGATTTGGATGTTGATGAAGTATATCCGGATAGTGATCTGAAAATCGATTTAGGCATGACGTCACCCATTCAAAAACAGCTTGATGCGTCAATTATGGATATGTTTAACGATTTACATATCGATTTTAGCGAAGTTAAAACCGTTCAAGATGTTGTCGACCAAGTGGCTAAAGTACAAATCCACTAGATTAAGTTTGAGTCTTGGTGGCAAAAAACCGGGTAACACCGGTTTTTTTGTGTCCACGTTCCGTTCCCACGCATGTTTTCGATTACAGGAGAAAGCCGGAACACAAACCGCCTGTACCGTCTGGCCAACTCGCCCACGTTCTCCAGCATACCTTTGCCAGTCATTACGTGATGAGGGGTGGTAATCTGAAAAGCTTGCAACAATTGCTCGGTCATTCCTCCTTAACTGTAACCATGCGTTATGCTCACCTTTCCCCGAATTTTCATGATGAAGTTAGGCAGTTGAATCCGCTTTCCGGTCGTGAATTTTGATTACGTATGGAAAGAAAGTGGAAAGTTTACTTTTTCCGTTGATTGTTTAATTTTCTAAATAATTGAAAAATAAATTAAAAATGGTGCCGGCAATAGGAATCGAACCTACGACCTTCGCGTTACGAGTGCTTATTAGACGAATTGAAACAACGTGAAACTATAGTATATTCCTTAAATATCAATAGTTTCAAGTTGTTTTGTTTTGAGTGGGTATGATTAAGTTTGTTTAGGTTCGTTTGATTAGTGCGCCTAAATTTGCGCCTTGGCTACGATGTAAAAATTGACTCGATCATTTCCCTATAAGCCAGGATCATGCTTTCTTCGGGCACTCCGCCCCATACCAGCCAACGAAGTAGTTCATCCAGAATATCCATAGCATCCGAACTAAGTTTATAGTCGGATACTTTGTAGGCGTCGTGATGCGCGCCAAATGGTTGGAGATGATCAAGTCTAAGAATTGACTCGTCGGGGCCGTTGGTTAGGGGCAATTTATCCCAATGAAATTGTGAATACTCACAATGGCGAACCCTTTCTACAAATTCAGGGCTGTATCCCGAGCGTTTTACGTTTTTATCCACACCGTAAAACGGGGCGGCTAAAAATGTCGGGGCTGTAGCGTGATTTGGCTTGCCCTGAGTGAGCGTTTTATCAACAGATAGGCTTTCGACACTAAAAACTAAGCACGGTCGCTTCTTAGCTCGATAAGCCGCCCAAACTTCACTTTCATGTAGTGTCATCGCCGCAACTGGTAAGGCGGCTTTTTTTAATGGCTGACTAACCTTCAATGGAGAAACTAAAACAATCGCTGAATCATGTTCAGTAGCAGTTTTGCGTCCAATCGGCTCGAAGGTATAGGGAACCTGATCGACATGCGGAGCAAAAGAAAAAACAAGTGCTCCCCTGCATAATTTGTTGCTCTCGTTTTTTGTCCACCACGGACTTGGGGCAACAATTGACTGCAAACTATCTTCAGGGTACATCTTCACCTTTCCTTGTTGTCGATTTCCAAACATCGGTTGAAAACTCAACCGTAACCTCGCCGGGGTTAAGTTGTTCGCCGGACAGAGACTCCAACCAGGTAACACCGTCACGATAAACCTCGTCAAATCTGGGGTTTGGCACTGGATTAATTAGTCTTGGTGCGTCTGATTTACGTTGTTTATGTAGATCACGCAATGCAGCCATTTTCTGCTGCAACTGTTTTTGCTTCTTACTGGAAAGACTAGCCATCCGAAGCGTTGGGGCGCTTTCATGGCTCGTTGGGGAGTTGTCTAATTCAAGAGCAATATCTAAATATTCGTTAGGTGCAGCGGAAAGCATCGGCTTAGTTTTGTAAACAAAATCCAGCAAACTAGGAGTGTCTTTTCCATATTTGTGAACATAGCTCGTTAAATTGGTGGTGATTGTAGGGGGAAGCGTGCGCCGTTTTTCATCAAGTAGTCGGCTATCGTGCAAAGACCATCTTATCCATTCGTTTTTGTCCCCGTAATCGCTCGGAAACTCGTATTTGCTGGCATGAATGGCATTCAGCGCCGGCTCTATGCGGGCGTGAGCCGACGCAGACCAAGGGCCAAAATTGTAAAACTGCCAATCAATGCCGGTGAACGACTGCCCATTGTTACGTTTGGCATAACTCAGGTCAGCCAAATAAAGATACTTAATCAGATGCATAGGCCCCAGTTGCCGACTAAAGTTGTCATCCTCTTCGCCTGCTACCAGCAAAGAAAACTGAATGACTAAATCGACATGGTTTGTGTTAATCATTATTTTTCAGCATTTTCTTAACACTTTTATCAAAATCGCTCTCGAAATTGCGGTCTTGGATGACTCGGAATTTCTCGTATTCCTGATGCGCTAATTTTTCCGCGACTGCTCGGCTAACCTTACCGAGATTATTCAGGATTTCATAGTCGTTGAAAGCTAAAAATGCATCCAGTTTTTGAATCCAGTCGGCCATTTTCATTGGAATTTGCCGGGCCGCTTGGTTTTCCGCGTAATCCAGATACATGGTGACAATCCGTTCTAGCTCTTTGAGTTCCTTTTCCTGCAAATAGTTTTTCGCGACCGACACATCGGTTTTTAAAATTTTGCCGTTCGGGCCGTTTTTCCAAGTTTGCAAGCCCATGTTTGGATGATCGGCATTGGCGCGATTGTGGATCAACTCTGGCGCGGTTTGCCCGGTAATAGCCCATTCCAGCTTGTTTTGCACGGCTTTATAAAACCGCTGGGTTTGTTCGGCGTTTTCCAAATAGTCGCTGCTGCAATCGCGGTAAATGTCGGTAATCTTTTGATAAAAACGCCGCTCGCTGGCGCGGATTTCCCGGATTCGCTCCAGCAACTCATCGAAATAATCCTTGCCGAAACGTTTACCTTGCTTTAGTCGCTCATCATCCAGTACAAAGCCTTTGATGATGAATTCTTTCAGCGTAGCCGTGGCCCAGATACGAAATTGCGTGGCGCTATGGCTATTCACGCGATAGCCGACGGCGATAATGGCATCCAGGTTGTAGAAGTCAATTTCGCGGTTTACGTCGCGGCTGCCTTCGCGTTGAACTATTCGGAATTTCCGAATAGTTGCCGGCTCTAACAATTCGTTCGTTTTAAAGATGTTTTGCAAATGCTCGTTGATGGTTGGCACACTGACGGCGAACAACTCCGCCATCTTTTTTTGACTAAGCCAGAAGCTTTCATCTTCAAAGATGACTTCGACCTTCACCTTGCCGTGGGTGTCGGTGTAAAGCAGGATGTCATTAAATTCCATAGACATATTGATATTTACAACCCGATTACATCATCAAGCTGTTGAAAAACACCTTTCCCTTGGGCATCCTTCAACTCCGCCATCAAGAATAGACACTTGCCGCCGCTTTTTCGCGCCCACAACTCACCGACCGCCCGTTTTTCTCGGGAATCATCGTTGGTAGCGTATACCTTGCCTTTATATTCAACGACCAACATCCGGCCATCAAGCAGTTCCACGACAAAATCGGGATAAAACCAACCTTTAGCCAATGGGAAACGTAACGACGCGCCATCCCGATTGACTAAATTCCTGATCCAGTGCTTAACCTTCGGATGGCTGTCGATCAGCTTGGCGCATTCAAATTCTTCGCCGCTTTCTTTCAAATCCTCAATAACCGGATAGAAATGATTGGAAAACTGATAACGCCCCTCATACAACGGCGGGCGGGCTGGATAGTAGCCGGGCGAAAATTCGAAGACATGATCGAAGCGCGTTTCCAGACCGTCGTTATCCTCAAACAAGGCATATTGAAAACCCTTGTTGGCAGCTTGTTGCCGAAAAATTTCTATCTGCTCGCGCACCGCTCGCGCCAAGGCGTATTTACTGCGTACCAAACCGGTCAGCGGCAAACCTTGTGATTTAGTCAGATTTGCAATCAGTTTGACCAAAAAGCTACGCAACTGCGCAGGAATCAGGCCGATTTGCCTAACTTGCGGTTCCAACCAAAACAGAAGATCGTTTTCACTGAAAGCGTTTGGCACCCAATCCCAGTTATATGCCTGATTCTGATCTGCCAGACGGTATACCAGTTTTTTGCCGGCCATATCCACTTCAAAGGTATGCTCGGTTTGTACCAATTTAAAATGCGGCAGTTCCGCCGGAAAATCTAATAACGACCAATCGCCACGCCAGTGCAAAAAGGCTTCGTTATCCAATAACTGCCAGAAATTATCTTGTTTCCAACACAGTTGCGGCAAGGGCGCGAAAACCTCGCCGCGTTGCGACGGCGCACGGGCAACGGCCACACGTAAATTATGCTGTTCGATTTGGGCGCTTAGCTGTTGCTTTTGCGACCCGGTGACAGTTTTTAACAACTGCGCCTTGGTTTCCGCCGATACCTCGCCCTTGATTTCGATGGCATAGGTATTTTGCTTGGTTTCTGTTACCACCACGTTGGCGAACAAATCCGGCGATAACTCGGGCTTAGTATCCAGCTCGAGCCGCAACGCGGGTTCGGTACGGACAAATGACGCGTTCGCTCCATCAAAAATATCGTTTTGATTGGGATTGCCCTGCACTAAATTTTCGGCAACCTCCATTGCCTCAAATCCCATATCGATCAATTTGTCAGTCAATTGCTTGGCAACCACGGCAAAATCCGGCGACGCCAAATGTGCATAAGCCCGGTTTAATGCCTCACTATTGCGCCGTTTGGCATACGGCATCCGCAACACTCTGCCCAACAATTGTTCGGCATCCTTACTGGATTTAACATCCTTCACCGAACAAAATACATAGGCAAACGAGCAATCCCAACCTTCTTTCAAGGCTTCGATGGTTATGATGTAATTGATTGAGCAATCGCGGGCAAACAGATTTATGCCATCTAATCCGCGTTGATTGCCCGTGGCAATCGCAATTTCCCGTTCGTCGATCTTGAGCTGTTCGATCAAATGTGTTTTCAGCACTTCAACCGTCACCTCGCCATTTTTCGCTTCGGCCTGGTACAGCACAATAGGCCGTACATAATCGCTTTCATTTCCCGCTTCCGCAGCCAGCTTTTTACGAGTCAAATAGGCATCCCGCACCGCCGCTTGCCAGTCTTTATGCTCAGTCAACACAATCGGCAGCTTGATCATGTGTTCGGCTTTTAATTCAGAAGCCGAACAGCGATACAGCACGTTCGATGCCGATGTCGCACTAACATCCGGCGTGGCGCTAAATTCGACTATGCAAGCCGGATGCAAGCGTTTTAATGTATCAAAGGTGAGTTTAGTGCGGGCATTATGAGCCTCATCCATGATCACCAGCGGCTGATGCAAAGCCAGCAAGTTGGCAAACGACGCTTTGATTTTGCCAATGTCCTCAATGCGTAATCCGTTTTCCTGCACATCTTTTTCGCTGATTCGATCCAGCTTGTTTTCAGGATCAGTAGCACCAACAAAATGCGCTTCAAAATCCTCGTGATAGGCATACACCTTGCGCCCGCTGGTATCTTCCACCCGCAACGCGGCCAAAGTGCCGACAATCACCAGCGTTTTGCGGCCTATGTCCTGGCGGCGAATCTGCGTCACCTCACCAACATCAAACACCCGCAAACGATCCAGACCAAACTCGTTTTCCAGCGCTTGCCGATATGGATGCCCCACGGTTTTCAGCGCTTCCAAGGTTTGTTCGCGGATTGTGTTGGTGGGCACTAGCCACAACACCACCGGGTAGTCCTGTTCCAGATAGGCTTTCTGCACCACACTCACGGCATAAGACGCCAGTACGGTTTTACCGCCGCCGGTTGGCAAGCGCAGGCAGACATAAGGCAATTCGCCGAAGTCATAGTGGCGATAGGCAATTGGCGGCAAACCTTGATCAAGATAGCTTTGCTGAAATGCCTCGGCTACCGAACCGCTGCGGGCATCGGATAAGAAAGTCGACAAGGCAGACAAGGCGCGGGTTTGGTAATCCTTTAACGCAAACATTACACCGCCCTCACATCATAAGGAATCTGCTTAAAGACAATGTTTTCTACCTCCAGTCTAGCTTTTTGGAAGCGACTGGCTTCGCCGTAAATGATCTTGCGGCCATCATGGCTGGGCAAGGCATCCAGCACGGATTGTGTCAGTACATTACCGCTTTGTGGCCGACGGTCGCCCAAAATGCCGTTGTACAGCAGGTAATAAGCGGTATTGTCATGCACACCCAGCAACGGCGTATCGGCAGGCTTGGCCAGCGGCACACGGGTTTCACAAAACCAGATATGCGCAGCCAGTGCGGCAAAACGCACATTATGATGAATCGAGCCGTACTCGTCGAATATGGTTTCACCCAGCCGGAAATAATGAAAGCCACCGCCACCTTGCCAATTGACGGCTTGGGAAATGCCACCTTGCTCACCTTCGACGACTTTTTTCAGGCGCGGCTGGCAATGAGTTTGCGCATGCTCGCCCATTTCTATGCCGATGTAACGACGGCCCATTTTGTGGGCTACAGCGGCGGTTGTGCCGGAACCAAGGAAGCTGTCAAGGATTAGATCGTTGGAATTGGTTGCTACTTCAAAAATTCGTTCAATAAGACTTTCAGGTTTTGGTGTTGAAAACACGTCTTCCTGATTAAAAGCCATCACTTCTTTTTTCGATATTTGATTATCACCAACTTCTGAGCGTAACCAAATTGTTGTACAAACGATTCCGTCTTGTACTTCAGATAAAAAACGCTTTATGCGTGGAACGTTACTACCATTCTTTCCAAACCAAATACGGTTATCTTTATAAAGTTCCAAAAATCTTTCTTCAGTTGATCCCCAGCATCTGCCCTTGGTAGGCCATAACTTTCGCCCCGACGGCGTAGTAATTTCGAACAAGTTGTTGCTTTGGCCTGTTTTTGCAAATTGCGCCCCACGTTGTCCGCCAGTCAAGCTAATCGTGAAATCACCAGAAGTCCAAACACCTCGAGGGTCATTATCAGGATTAGAAAAGCGGGCATCAGCTGCTTCTGTGCGCTTTAAAAGTTTTGGGCACCAAGCGTCTTTATTTTTCGCGAAACAAATTATGTGATCATGACTATCCGAAAGCCAAACCGAGTTGGCTTGAGGGGAAGCCTTTTTCTGCCAAATAACATTTGCTACAAAATTCCCCCGCCCAAATACTTCATCCATCATCACTTTTAAATAATGCGCTTCGTTGTCGTCAATAGATACCCAGATGCTACCGTCTTCGGCTAACAATTCACGCAATAGCTCCAATCGTGGATACATCAGGCTCAACCATAGCGAATGCTCCAGATTGTCGTCGTAATGGGTAAACGCCGAGCGGGTGTTGTAAGGCGGATCGATATAAATGCACTTCACTTTGCCGGCATACAGCGGCAGCAAAGCTTTTAAAGCTTCCAGGTTGTCGCCCTGAATTAACAAGTTTTCGGCATTGGCATCGCCCGCACTCAGTTCTGGCACCGCTTCCAGCAAGCGATAAGGCACTTTCTGCACCGTGCGCACAGCATCCTGTTTGTTTAACCAGTCGAGTAAGGGCATGGGTTGGTTTTAGTCCGTTAAGGTTGATTGAGTGCTGGCGGCAAATGCGACTTGAAAGCTAATAGCGGAATCACTTCTTTTGAATATGAACAGAGGCATTCAACAAAATCCGCTTCACCGGTTTCGCTCTTTATGGCAAAACGTAGCATGCCGTCGGGCTTGGATGAAGTCAGCAGCGGTGAAGCGAGAATTTTAGATTTAACGATAGCAAAACCTAATTGATTCATCGCCAACAATAGCGCAGTTTCAAAAGTGACGACTGAATCTTGCAGTGCTGAAAATACGGTGGGAATAATCTCTTTGTTTTCCAGCACAGCTCGCAAAGCAGTCCTATCGCCTGTTATTACTATCGGATTTTCCAATTCAACGGCAGCGGCAAATAACAATTTTTCGCCGCCATTGTCACCGTGGATGTCTTCAATATTATCCAGCTTGTCCAATAATTCTTGATCTTGTGCAGCTGTCAGGACTTGTGCTTGTGCAAGAAATTGGGTTAAACGATCTAACGTTTCCTGATTGCCGCATTTACTGAGCGCTTTACCTGTTTTTTTTGGTAATAGTTGGAATTTAGCGGTTGGCGTAATAAAAAGCTGGCTCCAAGTTTGACCGAATATATCGGGCAGGACTTGCAGCAAATCACATTGCGCCAGCTTTAGAATGATGTCGTTGTCGGCTAGAACAATCAATCGGCGTTTTCCGACAAATGGGTTTGCAATAGCGCGTAGTCGTCTTCACTCAGTTCGTCAAGCTCCAAAGTGTTAAGTAAAGCTTCTCGCAAAATTTGTTGATCAGTTGGTGTGTCATTGGCAATCAGTTTTATTGCGGCAATGGCAACTGGCCAACGCTTTAGATTCAACGATTTTTCAGAGGTATGTGCGTAATTAAGAGCGATATGCGTTGGATCGATGTTGTGCTTTTCACCAAACATGACTGCCGATTTGGCAAGTTCATTCGCTCTAAGATTCCGCCCATTTGGCACACTTCGGCAGGTGGGATCACCGGTTATCAATTCCAACGCAAAACGGTTGGCTGCGCGTTCATCATCATCTTCGGCCTCGGAATCAATTTCCCGGTCAATGACCGAGCGCTCGGCAGTAACGTGACGCAACGTGATATGCCCTAATTCATGAGCTAGATCGAACAACAGGTAGCCGTGGGTGCGCTTGCCGGTTAACACAATAACCGGACGGCCATTATGTTGGAACGCCAAGCCCTCCATTTTTTTAACCTTTTTCGGTAAATGGCTTAGGTGAATTACCGGAATACCTAAATCTAAGCAATGTTGCAATAAATCCTGAAAGCTAATCCACGGTTTGTTTATTAACAATTGCTTGCGTAGTTCACCAGCATCAGGATAAAAATCAGGTAGTGGCCTTGCAGGAAAAGCTTTTAAAACAATCCGTGCCAGTGTTTGAGCCAAGGCACAAGCAATAGTTAAATCGTCGGTTTCGACATTGTCACGATGTTTGAAGCGCATGCCTTGTGGAAGGCGATAGTCAAGCTCTGCACTATCCGTCCATAAAGTTTCGGAGCGAATACCAAAACGCTGCCCCAAAATCAGGCTGGCTTGTTGCAGACCGGCAGGTGTATCGGCAATAGCGTCATCCCACCAATCAGGCAACAGAGATTCAATGTATTTTTTGTTGTAGCCGACTGTTTGTAACTTGCTGTACAGGCGCTTCATGTGCGAAGTTGCTGTCGTCATGATTCACCTCTTTTGTTTGGATTATTGAAATTTATTTCCCATGCGGCAAAGTTTTAAAGCCGAATTCGATTGCAGATTATAGCTTTTATATGCTTTGCCGACTATCTATCAGCTATTGATTTTGAGTTTTCATCAAACACCTTGTTGTTGTATTTGTTGATTAGCCATTGCCTTGACGACAGCTCGGGCAAATTCTTCAGCATTTTGGTTGCTCGAAGAGCGTGGCAATTTCAATTGCTGAATAATCTCGCCTTGCCTATGTTGTTGCACCTCGCCATAGCTGTACAAGGTGGTTAATACGTCGTCGTGGCCCAAGTTTTGGCTCCAGGATTTGAATTCTTCTGGTGTTTGGCAAAGTTGCTGCCCAAGTGTGACCAAGGTTTTGCGGAAGCTGTGCGGATTAAAATAAGCCAAATCTGCGGATTCAAAGGCTTCACGAAAAATACTGCGGATTGGCGTAGCATTGCTCCAGTGCTCAGGTTTGATACCCGAAGCAATAAAGACCCGGTCCTCGCCATTGATGACATTGGTTTTTGGAAACAAGGGGTCATCATTGCCCCACAGCAATTCTGATTTCAGGTAACTAACCCAGTCCACCACGAGTTGCTGAATCTCATCGCCGACAGGAAAGAAATAGGTGGTGAAGGTCTTGCTGAACTTCGTTTTGACCTCTCTAGCATCCTGAAAGATACAATTTGCTGTCAGATCGACATGCTTTAGCTTCATTGATGCTATCGCGCTGTCTCGGGCGCCGGTCAATAAGGTAAAGGCCAGCAATGCACGGTTACGCTGCTCGATGAGTGAGTCGCCCGGCATCGACGCGATGACATGCTTGATTTGCTCAAGGGTCGGCACGCGGGTTTGGCGCTTGGCTGTGGCGATGCGCACCTCTTTTTCCGATAAGTTGAAATATTCGGTGTCGGTATACCGCACACTGGATTTATAGCCCGGCTGCATGGCTAACCATTGGAAAAAGGCTTTCAACTGCCCAAGCGTCGAATTCATGGTCGATTTGCTCAGCGGCTTGCCGGTTTGCTGATTGCTCTGTTTGGCCAGATCAGCTTTGAAGCCAACGGCTTGCTGATAATGAAAAGCCTTAAAATCGCGGTATTTTGTGTAGGTTTCAAACCGACTGATGGCCTTGGCCACGGCATCGACTGAGCACTCGTTCTGGCGCTTGGCTTCTTTTAAAAAGATGAAGTATTGGCGCTTAATACGTTCGTTCTTGGCATTGTGTTTGGTCATGGTTTTAACTCACTATTTGAAGTCACTGTTTAGGAGGGGTTAATCGCTCTCGCTTATGTGTTTCAGTGCTTTCGTTTGTGTGATGTCCAGATGGTCGCGAATTTCGTCCAGACGGATGAAATTGACAAACTTGTTGATGATGCTGCCGCAGTCTGGACACAGTCCAATCAAACGTCCGTTATCCGCAGTGAGTGGTTCGTAATCAGCCATGTTTTCAGCCGGGCGTTGTGGTATCCGACAGCGCAGGCAGTAAATTTCATAGGGCTGACATTTACGCTTTTTGCTTACCCGTTTGTTTTGCCAATAACTGCGCAGGTCAGCTCCACTGATCAGGACAGGGCGCTTTTGGTCAATCGTCGGCAAGCCATCTTTTAACCATAATCGCACGGTATTTTTGTGGACCGAGAACAACGTGGCCGTTTCTTCTACTGTGTAGTTGCGGTGGATTTTGGCCCGGTTGGGATTTTGCAGCTTAGCCATTTAGTTTTGATCTGGTAACAAAAGGGGCATGGTTAAAGTAGGTGTGTCTTAAAACGCATCATGCAGCGACTAGCTAACGCGTTGAATTTGGTTGTCAGCGTGCCGGTTTTTAAGACACAAATTAATTCCGAGCTTTTTTCTGTATCAAAATGCAGCACACAAATGCAGTCTGCGTGCTTCAATTTGATACGGTTGGTTTGTTTTTAGCATTCCATTTCTCCCAGTCGTGGGTTGGATTTCGGTGTTCAAATGGCATCCAGGTCAAACGCCATTCGCGCGCTTTGCTGCCAGTTTTGCTATTGAATAAGGATTCGTTTTCGCAGACGATGAATCCCCGTTCATGTAGGATGTTGAACGATCTGGAAGCCGTATTGACGGCGCAACCGATTTTCTTAGCCGCTTCTCTTACGCCAAAGGCAACGGGCCTTTCGTTTCTCCATTGCATCTGTAGTAAGTCCATCAATACTTTGGCCTCGGACGGCATCGTTTCGTAGGCGTATGACTCGCGCATTGCACGAGAAACCACCATGACGCCGCCGCGCTGATCAAAATCAAGTTTGAGCTTGTTCTTTCGCTTTGCCATATTTGCTAGTCGTGATCGGCGCAATTTCCCTTCGATTTGCCCGTCGAGTTGAAGTCTTTTTGTTAAAAACCGGGAAATTTGCGCCTAGATTTACGCCTTATCGAATAAGGGCCGCGTCAGAACTGGCTTTGCATCGCATTTCTTATGCGAATCAATCCGCAAGCTGCGAATCGATGCACTCGGCCAAAACTTGGGTATTTACGAAAAGCTGTTTGCCGACCTTGCGAAAGGCTCTAGCAAGTCCGTTGTGTTGACGTTGTTTGACGACCCATTGCCAGCTTTTACGGCTGTACAAGTGGGGGAATTTATCGGGAACAGACTGGTATGGAACCAAGTCGGTTAGGGTAACTGCGGGTTGGTCTTGCATGGTATAGCCTCATGTTGTTTCACAATTTTTGGCTATTAAATCAAGGGAGAAGAATTATAACGAGGGAAGCGATCTGCTGATTTTCGCACCGGTATCACATTTAAAATAATGAATACCGGCATTAAAAACCCAATTTACTGTGTCGCTAATTTCTAGACGCTTGAAGATAACTGGAGGGCTAATGCATTAATAGTCGATTCTTGCATAAGCCATTCAGCTTTGGGTTTTATTGTTCTGCGTATTCGTTCAGTGGTATCCACTATCTCATCAGGAAAGAGGACGTTGCCTAGAACTGGTTGTGTTATTTTTATTTCGTTATATTTACTCCATATAATTAAATCTAGGTAAGGTAATATCATGTATTCAGCCCACTCTTTAAAATCAACTTCGTTAAATAGTTTTTTGGGTGCGACTAAATTTTTATCTTGCCTTACCTTTTCTAACCATTTTTTAAAGTCCGCAATTATCTGTTCATCATTCGCGTAAAGATTCACTGTGACTCGAGTGTGACTTGTCCTGTCTCTAAAATCGCTCTGTAAATATTCTTTTGTATTTTCATCAAAAAGTGATCTACGTGAATGTCTAACCAAATCTTTGTAATCCTTTATGGACAGAACAGACTGAGGTGCTGTGAATTTTAGCGTCTGAGCAATAGTGCACGCGCCTAAATTGGTTAAAGTAGAAACTGCGCTAGATGGCTGTAATCCTTCAGCCCAATATCTTTTGTTTCGCAAAGGATCAGTTATTATTCCTTGAAAATACTTATCAGCGAATGAGGCGTCAATACTACTTGAATATTCAAGGCTTGATAAAAAAAACTGTCTTTCAGAAAGGTTTTCCAGCCATTCTTTGGGGGTTAATGTCTCCATGCCATAATAGCTTTCAAGCTTAAACCAGTTAGGTAAATTTGGAGATTTTTTCATTAACACCCCATTGAACGTAAATAAATTTATAGCGGTTAGTAAAGCAAGCCTATTGCCTTCAGGTTTTGATCAAATCTGACAGGACTATTGAGGCTCGATTATAGTTTAAAGGCTTGAGCAAGCTCATTTACGATCTCCCGCTTTTGGTCTCGCCCTTGATGAATGTAGCGCATAGTCGTTTGAATACTCTTATGGCCAGCGAGTTTGGCAATCTGATTGATTTCCTTGCCGGAGTCGGACAGCGCAGAGCAGAACCCATGCCGTAGGCAGTGGAAGGTGAATTTTTCCAGTTTGACGCTACCATCTGAGTTCAAAATATCTTTTTCGGAAATGTCGGCCATTTTTAAAGCTTTGCTCCAGGCTTTGCGAAAATCCATCGGCTCTGAAGGATTGCCTCCCGCGAAGATCAGACCACTGCCGATTTCCTGTAAGCATTTCAGTTCAACCATGACTGCCGGCGGAAAATGCAATTCCTTGGCTTCACCGTTTTTGGTGTCGGCAAGATAGGTCGAATTATTTTTAAAATCGATGTCGCACCAACGTAGTTTTAACAGCTCGCCTTTACGTGCGCCGGTTGTCATAGCCATCAACACCAGGAGATAAAGTTTATCCCAATGCGATTCACGGCAAGCATTCAACAGCCGTTGGCGCTCATCCGCGCTCAAGACGCGGTCACGTTGTTTGGTATCGTTTTCGACCACGACATCACGAACAACATTGGTATCGATGTAGCCCCGACTTACTGCATATTTGAAGACGCTGGATAACACAGCCTTTTTCCGGTTAATGGTGGTGCCGCGTATTCCATCGTCGATCATGCCGTCGATATGTTCCCGGATGTCAAAAACATCCAGGTCGGTCATAAATCGGTCACCGAATATTTCGCACCAGTAGTTAACCCTAGCCATTTGGTTGCGATAATCCTTTTTGTTCCATTTGGACAAATATTCCCCGCAGACTTCGCGGAAGGTTTTGTATCGGATTCGTTTGCCGGCTTGTAGGAATAATTCAGCGCCGCCCATGTTTTCGATTTCTTGCGGTGACAATTGCAACAGCTCTTTTTTGGATAAGGCATTGATCACTTCCAATCGAGCTTGGTTACGAATCGTGAATAGATCAACACCCAATTGTGTGAAAAGTTCTTCTCCGCCCATCGCCTCGATGTCTGTGTCGGATAGGGCAAGTAATTGGGCAGCTTCCAGATTCGGAATTGTCTTGATGCTACGCTCAATCTTATCCGCCCAGGCTTGAGCAAGTTTTTCGGAAGGAAAGGTTTTGTTTTTGACGATGCCTTTCATGCGGACATCTGCTCTAAAGTTTCCGTTTGCCAAAGGTCTGATGTATGCCATCACACACCTCCAACAACGAAAATTGAAATCGAATTGGATAATTTTTTGGGGTTCATGCGCCGCCTCATTGAGCAAAGTTAAGCAGCACTGCGCCTAAATTTGCGCCTTGCTGCGGACTGTTGCTTCAACTCGACGGGCAATCTTGTTGAATGTTTTTACAAATCAACTGCTTAAATGGTGCCGGCAATAGGAATCGAACCTACGACCTTCGCGTTACGAGTGCGCTGCTCTACCTGCTGAGCTATGCCGGCTTTAGGCTTTTATTTGTAGATGGATTTAGGGTCTTTCAGGACGGGGTCTTTGGTTTGCCATTCGCCGTCTGCCAGGCTGCGGTAAAAGCAGCTTTCGCGGCCGGTATGGCAGGCAATGCCGCCTTCCTGGGCTATTTTAATCAAGATGACATCCGCATCGCAATCAAGTTGTATGTCCATGACTTTTTGCCGGTGGCCGGATTCCTCGCCCTTACGCCACAGGCGTTGGCGGGAGCGTGACCAATAAACGGCATAACCTTCGCTGACGGTAAGGGCCAGCGATTCGCGATTCATCCAGGCGAACATGACCACCCGACCTGTATCGTGCTGTTGGGCGATGACAGGCACCAAGCCGTCCTCGGTCCATTGAATTTCATTCAGCCAACTGTCGCTCACAGGCGCACCTCTATGCCGCGCGCTTGCATGTGGCGCTTGGCTTGTTCGATGGTGTATTCGCCGAAATGAAAAATACTGGCGGCCAACACTGCGTCGGCCTTGCCTTCGAGGATGCCGTCGGCCAGATGGTCCAGGTTGCCAACGCCGCCGGAGGCAATCACCGGTATGCCGACCGCTTCGCTGATGGCGCGGGTCAGAGCCAGGTCGAAGCCGGACTTGGTGCCGTCTCTGTCCATGCTGGTCAGTAAAATTTCGCCGGCACCGAAGTTCATCATCTTTACGGCCCATTCCACCGCGTCGATGCCGGTCGGTTTGCGGCCACCGTGGGTGAAGATTTCCCAGCGGTTTTCTTCGCCCTCCGGGCTGACTTTTTTGGCGTCGATGGCGACGACTATGCATTGCGAGCCGAATTTTTCCGCGGCTTCTTTGACGAATTCGGGGCGAAATACCGCCGCGCTGTTGATGCCGACTTTGTCCGCGCCGGCATTCAGCATGCGGCGAATGTCATCCAGCGTGCGGATGCCGCCGCCAACCGTCAGCGGAATGAAGACTTCGCTGGCGACCTGTTCCACCACATGCACGATGGTATCGCGGTTGTCGTGGGTGGCGGTGATGTCCAAAAAGGTGATTTCATCGGCGCCTTCCCGGTCGTAGCGGCGGGCGATTTCCACCGGGTCGCCGGCGTCGCGGATATCGACGAATTTGACGCCTTTAACCACGCGGCCGTTATCGACATCCAGGCAGGGTATTATACGTTTGGCGAGGCTCATGGGTTATGCTTGATGGTGTATTGAGCTGGCAACATTAGGCGCCCACGTCGGCATAGGATTCGGCGAGTTTTTCCGCCTCGGCAAAATCCAGAGTGCCTTCGTAAATGGCGCGGCCGGTGATGGCGCCCATGATGCCTTCGTGCGCCACTTCGCCCAGGGCGCGAATATCGTCGATATTGGTGATGCCGCCGGAGGCGATGACCGGGATGGTAATTTCGCGGGCCAGTTTGGCCGTGGCCTCGACATTGACGCCTTGCATCATGCCGTCGCGGGAAATGTCGGTGTAAATAATCGCCGAGACGCCTTGGGCCTCGAATTTTTTAGCCAAGTCTATGACGTCGTGGCGGGAAAGTTTCGACCAGCCGTCGATGGCGACTTTGCCGTCCTTGGCGTCCAGGCCGACGATGATATGGCCGGGAAATTCGATAGCGACATCGCGCACGAAGTGGGGTTCGCTGACGGCCTTGGTGCCGATGATCACGTATTCGACGCCGGCTTCCAGATAGCCCTGGATGGTGTCCTCGTCGCGGATGCCGCCGCCGATTTGCACCGGTATATCGGGATAAGCCTGCACGATGGCATGAATAACGTCGGCATTGCGCGGTTTGCCTGCAAACGCGCCGTCCAGATCGACCAAGTGCAGGCGGCGGGCGCCGGCTTCCACCCAGCGGCCGGCCACGGCGACCGGGTCGTCGGAAAATACCGTATTGTCGTCCATCCGGCCTTGGCGCAGGCGAACGCATTTCCCTTCTTTCAAATCAATTGCAGGTATCAGCAACATAGTTCAATCTCAACGGTTAAATCATTTCTCAAAAGGTTAAAAAAGCCGGTGCGCGGCGCGCTTCGGCGCACGGCATTAAGCAGCGCCGTCCCAGCGCAAGAAATTTTGTAACAATTGCAAGCCTACCTCCTGACTTTTTTCCGGGTGGAATTGCACGGCGAACATATTGTCTCGGGCCAAGGCGCAGGTGAACGGATCCGGGTAATCGCTGGTCGCGATACTGTCTTCCTCTCTATCCGGCGTAACGAAATAACTGTGCACGAAATAAAACCGGCTGTCCTGAGCAATGTTATGCCACAGGGGATGGGATTTTTGTTTGACCCGGTTCCAGCCCATGTGCGGAACTTTTAATATCCCGCCGTGCTGGTCGCGCAAGCCGTCGGTAAACCGGCGCACGTGGCCGGGAAACAGATTCAAGCAGCCGATGCCGCCGTTTTCTTCGCTGTCGGTCAACAAAGCCTGCATGCCCAGGCAGACGCCCAGGAACGGCTTTTCGCGCGCCGCTTGCATGATCGGCTCGACCAAATTCAATGCGCGTAAAGATTGCATGCAATCGCGTATGGCGCCCACGCCGGGGAAAACCACCCGGTCGGCATCCTGAATCACTTTGGCGTCGGCGCTGATCTGCACCTGGGTTTGCGGGTCGGCATGCTGAAGCGCTTTGGCGATGGAGTGCAAATTACCCATTCCGTAATCGATAACGGCAACTGATGACATAAAAACTAGAAAATTAGGAAGAAAAACAGCTAAAGGGGATTATAGACTACCTTTGGTTGAAGGCATGATGCCCGCCATGCGCGGGTCCGGGCTGATGGCCATGCGCACGGCGCGGCCAAAGGCCTTGAAAACGGTTTCGGCAATATGATGGGCATTACCGCCTTTCAGGTTATCGATATGCAGGGTGACGCCGGCATGGTTGACGAAGCCCTGGAAAAATTCCTTGAACAAGTCGACGTCGAAACCGCCGATAAAGGCGCGTTTAAATTCTACTTCGTAAAACAAACCCGGCCGGCCGGAAAAATCCACCGCCACCCGCGACAGGGACTCGTCCAGCGGGCAATAAGCATGGCCGTAGCGGTAGATGCCTTTTTTATCGCCCAGGGCCTTGGCAAACGCCTGTCCCAGCGTAATGCCGATGTCTTCCACGCTGTGATGGGCATCGATGTGCAGGTCGCCGTTCGATACGATGTCCATATCGATCAAGCCGTGCCGGGCTATCTGGTCCAGCATGTGATCCAGAAAAGGCAGCCCGGTGCGAAAAGTAGCCGTGCCGTTGCCGTCCAGATTGACGGCAATCTTGATCTGGGTTTCGAGCGTATTACGTTCGACCTGTGCGGTACGTGGGTTCATGCTGGCTGCGAATGGGTTATTTCGGCGCTAGTTTACGTGATTGTGACCACTACGCCAAACTCTTGCTGGCAATTTCATAAACATCCTTCGAAAGCGCTTCGGTGGCGACGATGCGATGCAGCTGCTGCTTCATCAATTCCTGGCGCTTGCCGTCGTAGCGGCGCCATTGCGCCAAACCGGTCACCATGCGGGAAGCGATTTGCGGATTCAAGGTATTCAGAGCCAAAACCTGGTCGGCCAGAAAGCGGTAACCTTCGCCGTTTTTGGCGTGGAAGTGCAGCGGATTGGCTTGGCTGAAGGCGCCGATCAAGGCCCGTACCCGGTTGGGTGTGTGCATATCGAATGCCGGATGTTGCATCAAACGTTGTACGGTGGCAAAAGTGTCGGGCATGTGGCTGGAGGCCTGCAAGGCAAACCATTTGTCGATAACCAGGGCTTCGCGTTGCCATTGTTGGTAAAAACGGTCCAGACACTCGGCTTTGTCCGGGTGGTGGCTGTTGACGATAGCCGACAAGGCCGCTATTTGGTCGGTCATGTTGCGGGCTTGTTCGAATTGCGCTTTAGCCAGCGCGTAGCTGGCGCCGGATTCCAGTTGGTTGAGATAGCTCAGGCAGGCGTTTTTCAAGCGCCGTCTGCCGATGGCATCGGCACTGAACTTACCGGATTCGTCCCGGTGGTGGATACGGTAAACCCGTTCGAAGTCGTCCAGCAAATCATGGGCCAGGGTGGTTTTGACGAATTCGCGGGCATGATGAATGGCATCCACGTCGATTACCGGCATTTGCCCGGCCAGATAGCTCTCGTCCGGCAGCGCCAGCAGCAAGGCCTGATAGGACAAATCGTCGCCTTCCTCGGCCAACAGGCCATTGAAAGCTTTTACCACCAAGGCATTCAGATGCAGCGGCCGTTGCTGGTGTAAATCTTCGATCAAATCGAAAATCACTTTTACCGCCAGTTGTTGGCCGGCTTCCCAGCGGTTGAAGGTGTCGCTGTCGTGTTGCAGTAAAAACGCCAGCTCTTCCAGGCTGCGCGGCATGTTTAAATTCACCGGCGCGGAGAAGCCGCGTAACAGGGAAACCACCGGCTGCCGCGCCAGTTTGTCAAACACAAAGGTTTGCTCGGATTGGGTCAAGTTTAGCGTGATTTCCTCATGCTGCCTGCCGTCGAGGACGATGGGCGCCGGCGAGCCGTCCGGAGCCAGCAAGCCCAGTTTGACCGGAATATGCAGCGGGGCCTTCTCCGGCTGGTTGGGGGTGGGCGGGCAGCTCTGTTGCATGGTTAAACGCAGTTGTTGGGCCTGGGTATCGAATTGCTGGCTGACAGTCAGTACCGGCGTGCCGGCTTGCGAGTACCAGCGGCGGAATTGGTTCAGTTCGACGCCATTGGCGGCTTCCATGGCGTTGATAAAGTCTTCGCAGGTAACGGCTTGGCCGTCGTGGCGGGCGAAATAGAGGTCGCAGCCTTTGCGAAAACCCGCCGCGCCCAGCAAGGTATGCAGCATGCGCACCACTTCCGCGCCTTTTTCGTAGACGGTCAGGGTGTAAAAGTTGTTGATTTCGATGTAGGCTTCCGGGCGGATCGGATGCGCCAAAGGCCCCGCATCCTCGGCAAACTGGCGGGTTCTTAGGGCATTGACGTCTTCGATGCGTTTCACCGCTGCCGAAGTGCGGTCGCCGGTGAATTGCTGATCGCGGAAAACGGTAAAACCTTCCTTCAAACTCAGCTGGAACCAGTCGCGGCAGGTGATGCGGTTGCCCGACCAGTTGTGGAAATATTCGTGGCCGATCACGCCTTCGATATGTTCGTAGTCGCTGTCGGTGGCGGTGTCGGGCCGGGCCAGCACGAATTTGGTGTTGAACACGTTCAACCCCTTGTTTTCCATCGCGCCCATATTGAAATGATCGACGGCGACGATCATGTACAAATCCAGATCGTATTCCAATCCGTAGGTTTCCTCGTCCCAGCGCATGGCATTTTTCAAAGACTGCATGGCGTGGGTACATTTGTCGACATTGTGTTGTTCGACAAAAATTTCCAGCGCAATTTGGCGCCCGCTCATGGTGGTGAAGTTGTCCGCCACGCATGCCAGCTGTCCGGCCACCAGGGCAAACAAGTAACAAGGCTTGGCGAAAGGGTCTTCCCAGCCGACCCAATGCCGGTTGTGTTCCAGCTCGCCTTGGCCGATTTTATTGCCGTTGGACAGTAAAACCGGATACTGGCTTTTATCGGCGGTTAATGTGGTTTTAAAACGGGTCATCACGTCCGGCCTGTCCAGAAACCAGGTGATTTTTCTGAAACCCTGCGCCTCGCATTGAGTGCATAGCATGCTGCCGGACAGGTATAGGCCTTCCAGGGCAGTGTTGGCCTTGGGGTTGATACGGTTCTCGATATTGACGACGAAGGGCCGGTCTTGCGGCACGCGATGGAGAGTCATCGCCTCCGGGGTAATCGCAAAATCGGCCTCCGCCAGCGGCTTGCCGTCCAGGCTAATGTTTACCAGCTCCAAGTCTTCTCCGGCCAGTATCAAGGACATGCCTGGATCGGTGCTTTGCGGATTGCGGCGCATGCACAGACGGGATTCGACCAGGGTATTTTGCTCGTCCAAATCGAAATTCAATTCGACACTGTCGATCAGGTATTCCGGCGGGGTGTAATCTTTCAGGTAAACGGTTTGAGGGGTGGCGTCGCGCATGGTTTATCGCTCGGTTTGAGGGGCGGGTTTGGGTTTGTAGGAGATCAGCCAATAAGTAAGTCCCAGCGCAACGATGACCGCCGCAATGGCGACAATGTAGGGCCAGTCCAGATCCTTGAAATCCAACATAATGACTTTTCGCGCTACCGCCATCAAGGCGGTGGCGATTACCATCCTGATAGGCAGTGCATCGTATTTGAGGTAGACGGTGATATTGATAAAAATTTCCACGGCGATCAATACCGATAGAAAAGAGCCGAAGATCGCCAAAATGTCGGTGACGGTCAGCAACATAAAGGGTGGCGTCATCAGCCGTTGGTAGATGACATAAAACACATCGGCCACGCCCCACAGGATGACTAGAGTCATCAGGACCGCCAGCACCTTTATTGCAAAATGAATCACATAATGCAGAACTTTAATCAAGCCGTCTTCCGCGACTGGCGGTAATTTTTCCTCGACATTATCCGGGTCGCGTAAATTGCGGTTGGCAGGTGGGCGGGAAGGCGTGGCGGTTGTCGGGCGAATGGGCGGCTTATCCATGAGTTGAACTCCGGTGATGTTGAAACGCGACATGGGCCAGCAGCCCCCATGCCAGTAAAAAAGCCAGTCCGCCCAGCGGGGTGATCATGCCCAGCCAGCCGATTTTCAGAATCGCCAGTAAATACAAACTGCCGGAAAATAGGACGATACCCGCCACCAGGGACCAGCCGGCCCAAGTCAGGCATGGTTGCCGCGGGAGAGCGGCTATCAGTGCCAGTAGCAGCGCATGCCACATTTGGTAGCTTACCGCGGTTTTGTAGATGTCCAAATAGTGTTCCGACAGGACGTTTTTCAAGCCATGGGCGCCGAAAGCGCCCATGGCCACCCCCAAAAAGCCGGCCACGGCGGCAAATAACATGAAACGCGCTTGCATCATTTCTCCAACAGGCGCGGCATCAATTGCACCAGATTGCAGGGGCGGGTGCGGAAGTCCAGTTGATCCTTGATCAGGTTTTCCCAGGCGGTACGGCAGGCCCCGGAAGAACCCGGTACGCAAAAAATGTAAGTGCCGTTGGCCACGCCGGCCAACGCCCGAGATTGCATGGTCGAGCTTTTAATGTCCTGGTAGGAAATCATCCGGAAAACTTCGCCGAATCCATCCAGCATTTTGTCCAGTAGCGGCGTAACGGCTTCCGGGGTGCCGTCGCGGCCGGTGACGCCGGTGCCGCCGGTGCTGATGATGGCGTGAACGGCTGGGTCGGCAATCCATTGGCTGACAACGGCCCGAATCCGATAGATGTCGTCGGGCACTATTTTTTTATCGTGCAGGCGATGGCCGGCTTCCGTCAGGCCGGAGACCAGGGTCTGGCCGGAGGAGTCGTTCGCCTCGGTACGGCTGTCCGATACGGTCAACACGGCCAGATTTAAAGGCAAAAATTCTCGAGCTTCAGTCATCGGCGTCTCCTGAAAATGGTCTTGCATTCTAAGTAACCCCTAAGCGGCAGGCAAGCGGCGATTCAAGATTGTTTCCGGGATTGAACAATGCGCCGGCCTTGGCGGGCGCAAGGCGTTCCGAGCGATTGGCCGTCATACGGTTGTCATTGAGTCAAATGCCTTGATGTAAAGTCTGAGTGCGTGGGATATGACGTAATTATTTCCGGGTATTTTTAGTGTGGGGCGCGATTTGTACTTTAGGGCAGTATTTTACCGGGATTAAGATTGGTACTATACACGGTGGTGCGTGAAATGCCGTAAGTGTTGTCTTAATTTTGTTTCAAAACACTTATATTTCTGTCATCAATGCGTAATATGCCTCATGTATAAGTCATATCGCATTTTTAATGCGCTATATGACGTAATTATTTCACAGACAATTTCATTCAGGGAGAAAACGGATGAGAGCAAGCGTTAATCGGTTTATGGCTATCGGCTTACTGGCTTTTTCCAATCTGGCTTCCGCCAGCATTTGGGAGCCGACGGCCAATGTAGTCAATTTCTTTAGTTTCCCGGCGTTTGCGGTCGGCCCGGTTAGCTGGTCGCCAACCAGTACCTTAGGCATTTTCGAGGATACCGAAACCGCTTTCACGACTACACCCATTGCCCAGTTCAGCAACGGTGCGAATATCTCGTTTAGCCAAACTCAAGGCAGCCAGGACTGGACCATCACGGTGGCTTCGCTAGTTAACGGCGCAACCGTTTCGTCTGCCGGCATTCTGACGGCTTCCAACCGCTTTCAAGTGGCCTGGCTTTCCAGTGCGGGTACCGCCAATGAAAAATGGGTGGTGCAAACCGGTAGCACTTCCAACCCTTGGACACCGAATTTTTGGCAGTTGCTTTTTACAGACACGTCATTGCTCAGCAATAACGTCTCCATTGCCTACGCTACTAACATAAAACCCTATGAGGGTTTGGATGCGGGCGGTCCGATTAGCGGCGTGCCCGTGCCGCCGGCGGCGTTGAGCTTTTTGACAGGGATAGTCGGTTTTTTAACCTTGCGTAAACGCCGTACCGTTTAACCTGATCCTCCGTTGAGATTCCACTCCTGGTTTCAAGCGCCGCTTGGTCGTATGGAGACGGGTGGGATCAACCCCGGAGGCTTTGTTTTTAAAGTCGCGGCTTGCTACAGCATCAACTTTTCCATAACGTGCGCTCTGGCTTGAGTCGGTTGTAGGTTGAGACCGGCATTTTCAGCCAGTTGGTGGAAATTATCGGAACGTTCGGACATAAATGCCGCGGCCAGCATCAATTCCAATTCTACTCGCGGCACTTGTCTCATGAAGCGGCTCACCAGTTCCGAATCCACGCCGTCACCCCCAAACTCGCCCAGGGCCAGCGAACGGGAAAAACCGTAGAACTGGCGAATACGGTTTTCGCACAATTGGGCATGGCGGGCCCGATAGGCCGGATTTTGCAAGGATTCCGCGATGGCCAAGGCGGTGATGCAGGCGTTGTAAAAGGCGTTCAGCACGCCGTGGGAATATATAGGATCGACAAACGAGGCGGCATCGCCGATACAGTAGAAATTTTCCCCACACAATTTACTGGAGTAATAGGAATAGTCCGGCCGTTGGCTGAACGAGCTTTCCAGGTATTCGGCCCCATCCAGCAGCCGGTCCAAATAAGGGGCGGATTTCAGCGTGTGCAGAAAATAGCCTTCGCGTTGATTTTTATCCATGGCGCGAGCCCGGTCGGTGTTGATGACCAAGCCGACGCTGGCAACTTGGCGCATGGCAATATGCCAGATCCAGCCGTCTTCAAACGACGTAACAAAGGTGACCGGCCGGACTTTAACGACCTCGCGGGCCGCATAACTGCGGCCATCGGCGCCGACATAGCGGGCGTTTTTGAAATGCCCCCACAAGGATAAAAAACGCATGCTCGAATCGATCAGGCGTTTGGATTTGAACTGTCCCGCCAGCACGGCGGACGAACCGCTGGCATCGATCACAAACCGGCAGCAAATCGCGCCTTCGCAGGTGTCGCCGCCGCGTTTGTCCAGATAATTGACTTCCGGCTGCTCCAATTCCAATCTAGCTTCCCGCACGGTTACCTGTTGAAAGACCTGCGCGCCTTGCCGTTCGGCGTGTTTTATCAACAATTCATCGAAAATGTCCCGTTCTACATGCAGAGCGGGGCGGGTGAAGCCGAACTCGGCAAAGGCGATCCTATGGATTTTGCCGTTCCACACCGTAATGCCGCCGGCCTTGGCGACAAAGCCTTGCTGTTCCATCAGCGGCGCGGCGCCGGTCAGCTCGGCATATTTCCAGACATGGGGAATCAGGCTTTCCCCCACTTGCGGGCGCGGGTGTTGGGCTTTTTCCAGCAACACCACATTTATGCCTTGCTTGGCCAACAAGGCCGCCACGCTGGAACCGGCCGGGCCGCCGCCGATTACCAGCACATCGCAACGCCGTGGAATACCGTTGCTAGTCGACAATATTTTCCACCTTGTCGTTTTTGAAATGTACGACGAAGCGGTCGAAACGATGCTTCCAGTAGACCCAGTCGTTGCCGTTTAGCGAGGGTGTTTCATTTTGCGGCGGATAACCGATGGCTGCCAAAACCGCCTTGCGGCTCATGCCTTTTTTGACCTGTCCGGCCAGAATGGCGTCTTTTTCGGCCGCGGAAAACTGGTTCATATCGACTTTGCCGGTGCCGGCGATTTTTGTAAAGGCGGTTTGCATGTCGTCTATCGTGTGCTTGGGGACATTCTCAATGCTCAGCGGCTGGCCGCTTTCCACTAATCTGAGTTCGGCTTGGCCGCTGTTGATGGCCTGCAGGCTAACGGCGGTATTGATCGGAATCAAGATGCCTTTGCGGTAGTTGGTGGTGCGGAAATTGTTTTTTTCCTGAAACAGGCTGAACTGGGTGTAATAGATCTGCCCCGGTTGTACGCCTGGAGCCAGTTGATCCGGTTTCAGTTCTTTTTTACAACCTGTCAGTAAAACGGTCAGGCCTAGCAAGGCCAGTAAGAAAGTTTTTCTGTGCATTGGCATATCCTCATGGATGGATTATGAAAGTGCTGGCGGGCGATCCAGATAACGTTTAGACCGGTACATAGAATAATACACGCAAGAAAAACCCAGGAACAGCGCGATTGCAGCCAGGCCCAGTTGCGGAGTCAGCGGAATCAGGATCAGGGACGACAGCAATTCCAGCCCAATCAAGCCCAATAAGGTATAAACGACCGCCACTCTGGACATGCGCGAACACACGTAAACACCCAACGGCGCGCCCATGACGACGATAGGGATAGCGGCCAGCCAATATTCCGTTACCGGCGGTACGAAACGGTCCGACCAATAAATCATCGCGAAAGCCGACCAGGAAGTCAGCACCATCATGACGATGACCGTCGGTGTCGCGGCTTTCTCGCAGAGCCGAAACCATAACACCAATACCGAAAATACAATGATTTCCAGGCCGCTGCCCAGCAAGCCGCTGATCAGGCCGCCCAGCATGCCGAAGCCCAGCAAGGTTAGCTTTTCCGGACCGCCGAAAGCAGGCAGGCTATCATGCCGGTCGCGGTCCGGATCGCGATTATGCCACCACAGCGCCAAGGCAAAGCTGCTTTGAATGACGGTAAACACCATTCTTACCGCGCTGGCGGGTAACTGCTCGGCTATCTGGAAACCCAGCCACAGCATGGGCACCGATCCCACTACCACCCAAAACACTGCCCGCCATTCCACCCGGATGCGTAACAGCAAAATGGTCAGCAAGGCAGAGCCCATGCCTACGCTCTGCGTGGCCAGCGAAAACAGTTTGGCTTGCATGGCGGGAATGGCCAGTATTTTGGTGAATACCGGAAAAGCCACCGCGCCGCCGGCTTCGCTGGTGGCGCCGGCGACAAACGAACCGAAAGCCATGGTCAATGAAATAGGCCAATGCTTGGCGATGGCCCAAAAAGGCGGCGAATCGGGCAAAAAATACCACGCAAACCAGGCCAGCGGCGGGATCAGTAGCGTGAGTTTTTTATTAAGACGCATCGGGTTTGATCCCGAGTTTGTCCAGAAAGACGGCCGGCGAGGCGAAACTCATTTCGCCGCTGGCGCTATCGACCGCTGCCTGCACGGTGTGACCCTTAGCCAGCACTTCGCCGGATTCGGCATCGGTAATGCGGTATTTGATTTTCATGCGGTATTCCCATTCCACCAATTCGGCCGAAACCTTGATGCGTTGATCGAATCTGGCCGGCCGTACATAGCGCAATTGAATGTCGACGATCGGCCAGACGTAGCCCGTGGCGCGCATGGCCATATAGCCGTAGTCGATTTTGTCCAGCATCGCGCAGCGGGCGATTTCGATGTATTTGCAATAGTGGCCGTGCCAGGCAATGCCCAGCATGTCGATATCGAAGAAGGGCACGGTTAATTCCACTTCGGCGCGGATCATGGCGAGTCGTTCTCCTGTTGCCGATTATTGCCCCCGGTTTCGGCCGGGGTCTGCCAATACGGATAAAAATTAAACCACTGCAAGGGGGCGATACGGCAATGGGTTTCCAATTGTTCGGCATAACGCCTTGCCAATGTTTTCAACATATCGCGGCGTTGCGGCTCGGCGCGTGGAATGCGGATGGTGTCGGCAAAAGGTTGCAGATCGATTGTATAGCGGCCCTGGCTGGCGTAACAAAACAAGGTAAACACCGGGCAACGCAGCAGCGAGGCCAGCAAATAAGGGCCCTGAGGAAAAGCGGCGTCCGCGCCCAAGAATGGAACGGTTATGGTGCGGCCGCCTTGTACGGGTACTCTGTCGCCCACCATCACCAAAAATTCGCCGCCTTCGATTTTTTCCTGCAGTTCGATAGCGATGGCCGGGTTCAGTTCGGTAACCTGAATCAGTTTGATGGTGGCGCTGCCGGTAGTGCCGCCCAGCAAGCGGTTGAATTTTTCGGCATGGCGGGTGTGCACCAGAATGTTCAGACGGATGTGGCCGCGCAGATTGGCGATGGCCTGGCAAATTTCCAGATTGCCGATATGGCCGCTGACCAGCATGGCGCCGCGTTTTTGTTCCAGTAGCTCCAGCAAAAGCGGCCGGTTGGGAAAGTCGATCCGGCCGGCATCGATATAGCCCATCCAGGCGATGATTTTATCCAGCAGGGTCTCGCCGAAACCGAGGAAATGCCGGTAACTTTGCCACCAGCCGCTGCCGATGCGCAAATCGGGGAAATAGCGGTTCAGGCGGCGCAAATAATCCCGCGAGGCGTCGCGGGCGATGGCGCCGGTGAAAAAGTAAAAACTGACCACCGGCATTAAAATCAATCGAAACGCCCAACGGCCGAAAATCCGGTAAATCCACACCAGGGCTTTGATCCCCCACACCAGGCTGGTTTCTTCCAGCGCGGCCCAATGTTTGGGCGGGTTATCCGACATCATGGCCAATGCCGCGCCACGAGTTGCGGCAGGCGCGCCAACATACCGAAAAACAAGCGGGCATGGGTCAGGCTGATACGCAGGTTGTCTTCCCAACCGCGAAAATGCGAAACGCCGTCTTGCGGATATCCCACTTTTGTGGGTATGGAAACGATGCGCAAACCCTGCCAATACAGACGAACCAGAATCTCCACATCGAAGGCCATGCGATCTTCAAGGACCGTGTTGCTAATCAAGCGGGCGCAAGCATCCAGCGGATACACCCGGTAGCCGCACATCGAATCCCGAATTTGTAGGGATAAGGTGTTGATGACCACCCAGATTTGTGTCAGATAGCGGGCGTAATAGCGCAGCTTGGGAATGGAGGCGTCGAAAATCGGCTGGCCCAACACAACCGCTTGCGGGTCTGCTTCGGCCGCAGCGAGAAATTGCGGTAAATCGCTCAGGTCGTGCTGGCCGTCGGCGTCGATTTGCACGGCATGGGAATAGCCCAAGTCATGGGCATGCAGCATGCCGGCCTTGACGGCGCCGCCCTTGCCGCGATTTTCGTCCAGGCGCACAGCTTGCACCCATGGGTATTGCACGGCCAAATCGCGTATCACGTCGGCGCAGGAAGACCGGCTGCCGTCGTCGATCAAAATGCAGGTTAAGTTGTATACGGCCAAGCGCGCCACGATGCCGGGCAACGGTTGCTCGTGATTATAAACCGGGATCAGGATGCAAGGCTTAAACGGAAGCGTCATGGAAGTAAATCCTGCCGGAGCTGTATTCTCGGGTTTCGGAGTGGTATCGAAACTCCAATTTACAAGCTCGCGGCGGATAACGCAAACTCAGATCAAAGTGCTGTTCCGGCAGCAGCAGTTCCTTGAACTTCACGGCTTCCATATGGCTAAACACCGCTTGCAAGCCTAAATACCGT
This sequence comes from Methylomonas rivi, assembly GCF_024505165.1. GTDB lineage: Bacteria > Pseudomonadota > Gammaproteobacteria > Methylococcales > Methylomonadaceae > Methylomonas > Methylomonas rivi. The sequence goes on along the minus strand of NZ_JANIBK010000024.1, from coordinate 2,638 downwards.
TGGGCGTAATGCACGGCCCATTGGATTTGCACCACCCCGGGCACGATAGGGACTTGCTCGAAGTGTCCGGCAAAATAAGCCAAATCCCGCGGGATGCATAAAGACAGAATAATCCCCTCGCTGCTTGGGTGGCTGCCGATGAGCTCAGGGTACAGCACCGGGTTTTGTTCGAGCGGAGCGGAAGGGTTCAATAGCTTGCCTTCACTTTACGGCGAACCAGCATTTCGCCGGCCATTAACAGACCCATCAAGATATAAAACAGGCAGCCGTTGTACAAGCTCCACAGCCAGGGATCGCCGTACCAGAGGGTGGCCAGGGAAATGCCGGCGTTGCAAAGGAAAAACACACTCCAGACCAGGGTGACTTTGCGAGTGTACGCCACGCCTTTAGGCGGCAGATCCGGGTCTTCCAGCCGGGCCAGCCGCTCTACTGCGCTAGGCGGGTAGACCAAGCTGTAGGCAAAAACCGCAAAAAACGCCAGACTCACCAATACCGGGTAGCTGAGTAGCCAGCGGGTTTCGTTAAATAAGGCGATGGCCAATAAAAATACCAGACAGGCAGGCGCCAGCATCGCCGTAATGCCGGCCGGTTTTGGGCCTGGTTTTCGGGCCAACAGGCGCAGCAGAAAAACCGCCGCTAAAGCCAGCGCGATTGCGCGGGGCTGAAAATAATCCAACGAATACCAGACCAGAAACGGGTAGCCGAGCGTGGCGGCCCAGGCCAAGCCGTTTAGGCCGATGCGCAGCATGGCGGCAATTCCGTTAGCGTTGCGGCTTTGGCTGCCGATAGGTTTTGCCGCGGCGACAGCCGTTTGCGGTTGGGCATGGACAATTAAGCAGAGGTAATGCGATGCACCGTATCGACGACATCCTGTATGGTGCGGGCGTTTTTGAAGTCTTCCGGGTTAATGCGCTTGCCGGTCAATTCCCGCAGCCGGACCATCAAATCCACGGCATCGATGCTGTCGATGTCCAGATCCGTGCTCAAGTTTGCGGTCGGGACGATGTCGGCGGGCGACAGCTCGAACATGTCCGCCATGATTGCTTGCAAGAATATAAAAACATCTTCTTGGGTTTTCATACTGATTTATTTTCCTGTTGCGATGCCACAAAACCGGCCAGATTTTTCACCGAGGCGAAATGCTCGGCCAATCCGGTTGCATGAGTATCGATATGAATATTGTATTTTTTTTTCAAGGCGACGCCCAGTTCCAATGCATCGATGGAATCCAGGCCCAAGCCTGCGCCGAAAAGCGGCGTATCGGAAGCAATCTCAACCGGAGTGATGTTTTCGAGTTCGAAAATGTCGATAATTAAACGTTTAAGCTCGGCTTCAAGATTTTCCATGCTGTGCCAATTGCTCGATAAAATACGCTTCCAATTGCCGGGTCAACCGCCTTGTCGATTGCGAGCGGCAGCTGTCCCCGGAAACTGGCGTTAACCGTATATGATCCCCTACATGCAGGCTTAAAGTAAACCTCTTTTCAGGTATCCGATACCATTTTTCCCGCTTGGTCAGGGTGGTTGGATGGCAGCCGATGGCGACCGGCAAAAGTTTGGCCTGGGCTTGTAGAGCGATGGCGGCGGCGCCGCGTTGAAATTTGACGGGTTTGCCGGGCGTGGTGCGGGTACCTTCCGGAAAAATGATCAGCGAGCCGCCCGCGTTCAGTTCTTCCGCGCAGCGCGCCACCAGCATTTCCGGATCCTCGGCATAGATATAGCCCATGGCGCGGATGGGAATGCGCATGAACGGATTGCGGATCAATGCGGGTTTCACAATACAGGTGGCATTGGGGATTTGCGAAATCAGAAACACGATGTCCAGCAAGCAAGGGTGATTGGCGATAACCAGATTGCCGTCGGCGGCAAGCAGCTCCCGCCGGCCCCGCACTTGGTAATTCAGAATACCGATCAGATGCATGAAATCCATGTAAACCCGGAAAATACCTTGCATCAGCCTGCGGGTGCGGCGTTTTTTAGTTTCCCCCCGGCCCAGGAAGGGCTCGAATACAGGAAACAACAACCCCCAAACCAGGATGCCCATGGCGCCGAACAGAAAAAAACTCAACCCGGTGCCGAACAAACGCCAGCAGTAATCAAGGCGCTCAAGCATAGTCTAAATTCCAGTGCCAGCACGAGCGTTCCAGCCGGCAGCTGCCGTGACGGCGATTGCTTAGCATGGCCGGCAACAGGCCGGCTTCGTCGTCACTGTTCGCGGTATTGTCCGCCGCTTCTCGGAACAGATTCAGTTGCGGGCCGGTTTGGCCGGCTTGGCTCAAAACCATGGCTAAGGCCCAAGTTTGGCCGGAGGGTGCGGAATCGCTTAGCCAAGCTTCCGGTAGGGGTTGTTCGTACCAGACGGCCAATACTTGCGGGGCTTCCAGCAACAAGCCGGCGGCTTCCAAAAAAGGAGTGAAAAAGCCTTCGCCGCCGCCGGCCAAGGCGACATAAGGCTGGAAGCTTTCGCTGTGCAAACTGTGCAGGCCGCCGATGGCATTGTGAACCGAGAGGCTGAAGCGGCTGGGCGACACGCTGCCCTCGGCGGCTAAACCCGACAATATGTCGAAATAATACTGACTTTCGCCGTGGCGGGAAAAAAATACCGCCGGCATGTCGCCCCGGGCCCGCCGGCAATGCCA
>NZ_JANIBK010000023.1 GCF_024505165.1 Methylomonas rivi | reverse complement strand
ACGGCGCCTGGAAACCCTGGCCCATTTACGCGCGGCCGGTGTGCCGACGGGGGTGATGGTGGCCCCGCTGATCCCTGTATTGACCGACCCGGAGCTGGAAGCCATCGTCTCGGCGGCTCATGCCGCCGGCGCGCTGAGCGCCGGATACATTTTGCTGCGCCTGCCGCTGGAAGTGGCGGACTTATTCGAGGAATGGCTGCACCGACATTTTCCGCTGAAAGCCGAACACGTGATGCAGCGCATCCGCGACAGCCGGGGCGGCAAGGCTTACGATGCGGCGTTTCACCGACGGCAAAGCGGCAGCGGCGTCTATGCCGATCTACTTGCGCAACGTTTCCGCTTGATTTGCCGCAAATTGGGCCTGAACGGAGGCTTGCCGCCCTTGCGTAGCGACTTGTTTCGCAAGCCCGAGACCGGCGGCCAAATGAGTTTCGATTTTTTCGATTAATGCGATTAGGGGAAGAAGCTTATGGATGCGGGAAAATTACTGATAACCGCTGGCTTGGCGATAGCCGCACTGGGACTAGTGCTGAAATATGCGTCTTGGATAATGAACTGGTTCGGCAAATTGCCCGGCGACATCGACATCGAAAATGCCAATAGCCGGATTTTCATCCCCATCACGTCGATGATCGTCATCAGTTTGCTGCTGACGATCATCGCTAATTTGTGGTTCCGGAAATAAGTTCTCAATCTTTAAGGTCAATTGCCGGCCACCATCGGCTACAATAACCGTCCGTTTTCGCCTTCTCCAAGACCGATTAATTATATTCATGAGCAATCCCATCATTCATGCCTTCGATTTCGACGGCGTCATTTGCGACAGTGCCGTAGAAACCGCCATTACCGGCTGGAAAGCCGCCGGCCGGATTTGGCCGGACATGCAAACCGCCATGCCGGAGACATTAATCGACAGTTTCCGCCGCATTCGCCCTATCATAGAAACCGGTTACGAGGCGATACTGGCGATGCGCATGCTGCAACAAGGCGACACTATCGGCGATATTTACAACGGCTACACCGACAGAACCCAGACACTATTACAGCAGGCCCAAGTCAGTACGGACGATTTGAAACTGCTATTCGGCGATACCCGCGACCAATGGATTGCCGAAAACCGCGACGAATGGATAGCGATGAATCCCTTGTTTCCGGGGGTTGCGAAAAAGTTGCACGCACTCGAGGCCGATAGCTGGTATATCGTCACCACCAAACAAGAGCGCTTTGTCAGTAAAATTTTGCGGGCCAACGACATTAAACTGGCGGACGAACGCATTTTCGGCTTGGACCGGAATATGAGCAAACCGGCAGTATTGACCGGCCTGTTAGCGCAACATACCGGGCAAAACATGCATTTTCTGGAAGACCGCCTGCCGGCTTTAAAAAGCGTGCAACAACAACCCGGCCTGAAGCCGGTAAAATTATTGTTTGCGTTATGGGGCTACAACACGCGCGAAGACAAGGCGGAGGTTGCCGCCCAGCGGGATATTGTCGGCTTGAATCTGGAAGGTTTTTTAAATTGAACCGGCGCTACGTCTGTCTGGTTTGGAAGGTTTTGCCGGAATAGCGGACGTATTTCGTTTTATTGAAATACGCATCCAGCCGTGCTTGGGGTTTAGTTGAATGTACCCACGGAGTGTCCGCAGGCATAAAAAAAGGACTAGCGAATTAACGCAAGCCCTTGATTCTTATGGTGGCGATACCGGGGATCGAACCTGGAACCTCGGGGTTATGAATGCCTTGAAATCAATAACTTACAAAACAACACAACAAACAATAACAATTAATTCAATCCGTTAGCCTGTTTCTTTGTTTGCCGCTTGTTGTTGTTTGCTGCCTTTATTTATCTGTAAGTGTCCCGCTAGTGTCCCATGAGACAAACACAAAAAAGCCGGTGCTACCCGGCCTAAGTGCCATCTTTAAATCAATAATTAATCATTGTTTATTTTTGCTTACGCCGCTCGAATCTCATCCAGCAAATCCGGGTGACGGTCCAACACTTTAAGTAATTTGACCAGCGCCAACGGCGGCTTGGTTTTGCCGTTCTCGTAGCGGGAAAAAGCATTGATACCGCCGCCGAAAATCTCCGACGCCTCTTTTTGGTCAAGCGCCAGCTTTTTGCGGACGCTGGCGATAAAGCTGGGGTCGACGATTGACGCATTAACCTGTTTGTTGAATTCCAGCATCAACGACATAGTGCGTTTGGATTCTTCCGCATCGGTAATCACTTCATCGCAGGCCGGACAAAACTCACTGGTTACATCAGGAATAATCGTAGACTCGCCTTTGTAGGTGTAGGGCATGTCTCGGGTATCTTTCACCAGCTCGGCACCGCCGCAAGACGGACATTTCATAATTACAACTCCTTAAACGAAACAACCAGCACATCATCAACGACGGTCAATTTCAGATAAACATTGCCAGCCAAGGTTTTGGGCCGGTAAACATCCTGCCAAACCTTGTGGTCGGCGTGGGTGGTCATGCTCTTGTAAAAATCAGTTGGTGTTAAACCCTGGATTACCGCCAACATGCCATCAAAATCAAATCCCAAAGCCGCCGCTCCTTCTCGTGCACTCTTGGTCGTCCTGACCTTGCCATCGGTAATCAAGGTTTTGATGACTGACAGCTTGCAATGGGGTGTCTGTTTTTCCATGAGTCAGATATTAACCTAGTTGGTTAGTTCAAACAACACTAATGCTTAGCCGCTTTGTTTTGCCGTTTGTTATGGATTTATGGCATGATTTGTCCTTTATTAGCCATGTAAAGGGATTTGTAATGTTCACGCAAACCAATCGTGTTTTAGCAGTCTTATCCGTCGTCGTGGGATTAGGCATTAGCACCGGGGAAATGGTTTGATTTATGACGACGTGCTGGATGTTACTTGGCTGAAAACCTAACCTAAGTCCTGTTAACAACATTTCGTTAAATTATAACTATAGATATGACGGTAGCAGTGATTTAGGTTTTAACATTACGAGCCCAAATTCCGAACTTTCCTATATGTTCTACATCAATCTTGGCAATAACGGTTTAGTGGGCACCTCTGGCAACTCAATAAGTTGTTCCGGACCAAATTTTTGCCTGAACTATTCGGGACCGTTTGATAACCTTGGTGGAGCCTACTGGTACGCACAAATGTATGCCCAACGGACGCCTGATAATCGGCAATACGTCGCACCTAATGATATCTGGGTATTCAGCTTAGCTACGGGAGAGCAAACACACGGCGTCGCAAATGCAAACAAATTATATGCTTGGGCAGTCCGTGACGGCGACGTTGCAGCCGCACCAATCCCTGCAAGTATTTGGTTTTTCGCCACAAGCCTAATGGCTTTTGGTGCCTTATCAATCCGGCGACAAAAAAACCAAATCCTCAGCACAAACTAACCAAATCCCACCAATAAAGCCGTAAAAACTTCAACATATTGCAGAACTAATTTGTTATCCTCGTCCGGCAATTCTGCTTGATTCACACTCTCAACCGGACAACCCGCCAAGGCTTTAATTGCTGCTACATCCACGGAATAACGCTGGCAAACATCAAGAATAGCAGTTTTAGCTGGTGCGAGGTCGGCGCGTTAAAGGATAGAAAAACGGCCTTTTGTTTTGCGGTTTGTTGTGGTTTTTTATTTCGAAGTGTCCCGCAGGCATAAAAAAAGGACTAGCGAATTAACGCAAGCCCTTGATTCTTATGGTGGCGATACCGGGGATCGAACCTGGAACCTCGGGGTTATGAATCCCGCGCTCTAACCGGATTGAGCTATATCGCCATGAAACTATTTAAGAGCCGCTATTATAAAAACCTACACCGAGGATGTCAAACATTAAACCTAAAATGCATTACATCGCCGTCTTGAACCTTGTATTCCTTGCCTTCCAACCGCCATTTACCGGCATCCTTGGCCCCTTGTTCGCCTTTGTAAGCAACAAAGTCTTCGTAAGCAATAACTTCCGCCCGAATGAACCCTTTTTCGAAATCGGTATGAATCACGCCGGCCGCCTGCGGAGCCGTGGCATTGACGGGAATGGTCCAAGCCCTCACTTCCTTGACGCCGGCCGTAAAGTAGGTCGACAGATTCAATAATTCGTAACCCGCCCTGACCACCCGGTTCAAGCCCGGTTCATCCAAGCCCAGATCGTCCAAAAATTCCTGTTTCTCGGCTTCATCGAGTTGGACTATTTCAGCTTCAATTGCCGCGCATACGGCCACGACCTTGGAGCCCTCCTTTTCCGCAAAGGCCCGCACTTTGTCCAACATCGGATTATTATCAAAACCGTCATCTTGTACATTTGCAACGTACAAAGTCGGCTTCAAGGTGATCAGGCAAAGTTCTTTGATCAATTTGACTTCATCCTCGGACAAACCCAAGGTTCTAACCGGTTCGCCAACGTTCAAATGCTCCAGTACGCGTTCCAGAACCTGCTTTCTAGCGACTTCGTCCTTATTGCCGGACTTGGCCGCCTTTGAGGTTTTTTGCAAGGCCCTTTCCACCGACCCCATATCGGCCAGCGCCAATTCGGTGTTGATCACTTCAATATCGCTGACGGGATCGACCTTGCCGGCCACGTGTATCACGTTGTCGTCTTCAAAGCAGCGCACCACATGCACGACGGCATCCGTCTCGCGTATATTGCCGAGGAATTGATTGCCCAATCCCTCGCCCTTAGATGCACCCGCCACCAATCCGGCAATGTCGACAAACTCGATAGTGGTGGGCAGGATGCGTTCCGGCTTGACGATTTCCGCCAGTTTGTCCATCCTGGGATCGGGCACCGGTACCACTCCCACATTGGGGTCGATAGTGCAAAAGGGGTAGTTTTCCGCCGCGATGGTGGCTTTGGTCAAAGCGTTGAATAAAGTCGATTTGCCCACGTTAGGCAAGCCAACGATTCCGCAGTGTAGTGCCATGATAGTTTCTTAAAGTAATAAATGCCGGGCCCGGGTAAAACCGGGTACAAAATGGGGCGGGATTATACAAGGGCAGCGGAAAATGTCTACCCGTTCAAAGTTACGCCGCCAAAACAACCGCGGCCTTAAGTTTTTTCATGGCATTTTGTTCCAACTGCCGGATACGCTCCGCGGAAACCTGGTAGCGATCCGCCAATTCATGCAGGGTGGCTTTTTCTTCGGCCAGCCAGCGGCTCGCTAAAATATCGCGGCTTCTGTCGTCGAGTTCGGACATGGCGTTCATCAGCAAGTCTTCTTTACGATCTTGCCAATCGCTATTTTCCAACAATAATGCTGGATCGGCATTTTGCTGTTCCAGATAGGTAATAGGCGCAATGCTATTGTCGTCGCTTTCATCCATACTGGGCTCCAAGCTGACATCATGGCTATCCAGCCGCCGTTCCATTTCAAAAACGGTTTTCACATCGACATCCAGATTTTCGGCGATAACTTCGGCCTCGTCCGGCGACAAATAACTCAAATCTTTTTTCAGTTTGCGCAAATTGAAAAACAGTTTCCGTTGCGCTTTGGTGGTTGCGACTTTAACAATACGCCAGTTTTTGATGACGAATTCGTGAATTTCGGCCTTGATCCAATGCACCGCAAAAGACACCAAACGCACGCCCATGTCGGGATCAAAGCGTTTTACCGCCTTCATCAAACCGATGTTGCCTTCTTGGACGATATCGGCCAACGGCAACCCGTAACCCGCGTAACCTCGCGCCACATGCGCCACAAAGCGGAGGTTAGCCATGACCAGTTCGCGCGCGGCTTCGATATCGCCTTCGTCGCGATAACGCACAGCCAAGTCGTATTCCTGCTCGGCGGACAATTTGGGCATGCGAGCAACCAGACTCAAATAACTGTCAAAAGTCCCGACCGACAAATTGATCGGCAAAGCCAACATATTATTCATATCCAACCTCTCTTAAATAACGTTGCAGCGATTCTAGCACTCCCCATAGAGGAGTGCTAACAATTTGCTAATTTTTTTTGCGCAGCTCATCCCATTCGATTAGCGGCTTAACCGTCCCCTCTCGTCCGGCCGGACCATCGCTTTACGACCTAAAGCCAAACTCGTAAAATGCCGCAACAGCGAACCGTACTCGCGCCTTACCACCCTCATAATAAAATTCAAAATGTCCAGCAACGAAAGCATCGTTCAATCCAATTTCATACGCCACATTATTGCCGAAGATCTGGCGGCCAATAAAAACCAAGGCAAGGTCGCCACCCGCTTTCCGCCCGAACCCAACGGTTATTTGCACATCGGCCACGCTAAGTCCATTTGCCTGAATTTTACCCTGGCCGCCGAAAACAACGGCACCTGCAACCTACGCTTCGACGACACCAATCCGGAAAAGGAAAGTATCGAATATATGGAGTCGATCGAACGCGACGTAGCCTGGCTGGGCTTTCAATGGGCAGGCAAATACCATGCTTCCGACTATTTCAAAACCCTGTACGACTATGCGGTGCAATTGATCAAGCAAGGCCAAGCCTACGTCGATAGTTCGACCGCCGAACAAATGCGCTTGGACCGCGGCACCCTGACCGAAGCCGGTAAGGAGAGCCCTGACCGCAATCGCACCGTCGAAGAAAACCTGGACCTGTTCCAACGCATGCGCGCCGGCGAATTCGCCGACGGCCAATACGTGCTGCGCGCCAAGATCGACATGGCATCGCCTAACATCAACCTGCGCGACCCGGCGATTTACCGCATCCGCCGCGCCCACCACCACCGTACCGGCGACGCCTGGTGCATTTACCCGATGTACGACTACACCCACTGCCTATCGGACATGCTGGAAGGCATCACCCACTCGATCTGCACGCTGGAGTTCGAAGACCACCGCCCGCTGTACGACTGGGTGTTGGACGAGCTGAAAACGCCCTGCCACCCGCAGCAAATCGAATTCGCCCGCCTGCAACTGGAATACACCATCGTCAGCAAGCGCAAACTGCTGCAACTGGTTACCGAAAAGCATGTGAACGGCTGGGACGACCCGCGCATGCCGACCATCTCCGGCCTGCGCCGCGCCGGCGTGCCGCCGGAAGCGATTCGGGATTTTTGCGAACGTATCGGCGTCACCAAAAAGAACTCCTGGATCGAAATGACGGTATTGGAAAACTGCATCCGCGAAGATCTCAACGAAAGCGCCAGCCGCGCCATGGCGGTATTGCGGCCGCTACGGGTGGTGATTGAAAACTGGGAAGACGGCAAAATCGAAACCTATCAGATCGCCAACCACCCGCAAAAACCGGAGATGGGCAGCCGCGAAGTACCGTTCGGCAAGGTCATTCTGATTGAACAGGACGACTTCATGGAAAACCCGCCGAAAGACTTCAAACGCCTGGTGCCGGGCGGCGAGGTACGCTTGCGCGGTTCCTACGTGATCAAATGCGCGGAAGTCATCAAAGACGATGCCGGCAACGTCATCGAGTTGCGCTGCAGTTACGATCCGGCCACGCTGGGCAAGAACCCGGAAGGCCGTAAGGTCAAGGGCGTGATTCACTGGGTGTCCGAACAACACGCATTGCCAGCCGAAATCCGCCTCTACGACAGACTGTTCAGCCACCCCAACCCCGACACGTTGGACAACTTCCTCGACGGCATCAACCCCGATTCGCTGCAAGTGCTGCCCGATGCCCGGGTCGAAGCCAGCCTGGCGGAAACCGCGCCGGACATTCGCTATCAGTTCGAGCGCACCGGCTATTTTTGCTTGGACGCCGTCGACAGCCAACCCGGCAAACTGGTTTTCAACCGTACCGTCACACTGCGGGACAGTTGGGGCAAATAAGCCATGCAGGTTAACGCCAGTCTGATCCAACATCTGCGGCAAGTGACCGGCCGAGACCTTGGCAACCACCGCCTGACCCGGGTCGGCGGCGGCGACATCAATGCCGCCTTCCGCTTGCAAGCGAACAACACCGATTGGTTCGTCAAACTCAACCGCGCCGGCTTGTCGGGCATGTTTGCCGCCGAAGCCGCCGGATTGCGCGAGATAGACGCTCAGCAACAAGTCAAGGTACCCAAGGTGGTGTCAGTCGGCGAGCATGATCATCAAGCCTATTTGCTGCTGGAATACGAAGCGCTGGATGCCCTGCGCGGCGACAGCGCCGGCCGATTCGGCGAGCAATTGGCTCGCCTGCACCGGCAACCGCGGGCGTTTTTCGGCTGGCATATCGACAACACCATAGGCTCGACCCCGCAGCATAATGACCGCCATAACGACTGGCCCGGTTTCTGGCAACAGCAACGCTTGGGCAAACAATTGCAGTTTGCCGCCGAAAACGGTTTTACGGGTTCGCTACAAACCAAGGGCCTGAAGCTGCTGGAAAATATCCCGGCTTTTTTTAGCCGCCATCGCCCTCACCCGTCGCTGCTGCACGGCGACCTGTGGGGCGGCAATGCCGCCAGCGACGGCCAAGGCAATCCCATCATGTTCGACCCGGCCTGTTATTACGGCGACCGAGAAACCGACATTGCCATGACGGAGCTGTTCGGCGGCTTCGGCCCGAATTTTTACAGCGCGTATCAAGCGGAGTACCCGCTGGATACGGACTACAAAACCCGCAAGACGCTTTACAACCTCTACCACATCCTCAACCACCTGAATTTGTTCGGCGGCGGCTATCTCGGCCAAGCCAATGGCATGATCGAACAGCTATTGTCGGAATTGAAATAAGGGTTTCGTCAAAATAACAGCCCCGTATTCTCCGGGATTGTTACCGATAGGAGGCGCTTTAGCCCCGATTAAGGCTCTCATCGCGGCTAAAGCCGCTCCGAAGGAAAAATATTTCGGTAAGTCATTTCCAACCATATCCTAAACCGCTTTAAAATCCGCGCACGGCGGCTTTCGGCAAAAAACTTTCCAAAAATGCGAGGTTTATCGCTTTTTCAATAAGGACTATACTTTGACAAACTGATTTCAAAGGGTAGTGGACCGCATGAAAAGACAGCGTTCTGTTGATTACGACGGCCTGGACGGAATTCTGCAACTTCCCGACATAACCGAAGCCAAGCCCAAAGGGTATCGATCATCCTGGTTGTATGCGTTGATCGCTGCCGCTCTGCTCGGCGCCTTCTTGCTTCGCAACCAGAACAAAACCGCATCGCCGCAATCGTTACCCATACAAACCGACAGTACCGTTACCTCCCTTGCATCCAAACCCAGCCCGATTCAGGAAACTAGCGACTCGGCTTCGAAAAATCCGCAACAGGATACCGGTACCCCTCAAACGGATTCGTCCCCCGATCATCAAGACGCCATTGTCTCCACAGAGCCCCACCCTGAACAACAAGCGGCCAACCTCGACCCCGCCACCGCGTCCCCAAAAATCGAAGTTCCAGCCGTAACGCCATCCGGGGTTTTGTTTACCGTGCGATTCAAATTGGATTCGAACCGACTGACCCTGCTCGGCAAATCCACAAGGGACGAATTGATAGACGCCGCCAAAAGCTGCCCCAACCTGATCAAACTGACGGGGCATACCTGTAATTTAGGCTCTGCCGCCGGTAACAGACACTTAGGCCTGGCAAGAGCGAATAGCGTAAAAAAACTATTAGCGGCCAACGGCATTCCGGCCCACCGAATCGCCGCAGTCTCCGAGGGCATGGAGCGGCCGGCCGCGACAAACGACACACCCGCCGGACAGGCGCAAAATCGCCGGGTTGAATTAATTTGCCAGGCACATTAACCGAACTTCATAGGATAAAAGCCATGCCACAAATTCAAAAAACCGATTATCAAATTGCCCAGCAACAAATTCTGGACGGCATCATTTCCGGCGAATTCGACATCGAAAACCGCCGCGACCTGGGGCCCATGATCCCGATTCGGCTGTTTCAAGCCTTGCGCATGGTAGCCTTGGGCTCGAATGTCGAGGATATATTGGGCCAGGGCGCGCCATCGCTGGTTTATCACTCCGGCCAAAGCCTGGGCCTGGCGATGGGGCAACTGGCGGCAGCCAACATCGACAAGGATTTGGAAACCTACGTCGGAAAAATAAAACTGCTGTGCCGCCAGCTCAGCATCGGCTTGGTGGTGCCCGATAGAGTGGACTTGAATGCGGGCGTGTTGGAACTGCGGGTCGATGAATGCGTCTCTTGCGCCGGCATTCATAATGTCTCGGCGCCGATTTGCCATTTCGAAGCCGGCATGGTGGGCGGCATCGTCAAAACGTTTTTTAACCGCAATGTAAAAGCCACGGAAACCAAATGCAATGCGCTTGGTGATAAGACCTGCTTGATTCGGGTCGACTTAATATAAGCATTCATGATAAAAAACGCATCCAGGAGAACGCCATGAGCAATATTCACCCGCTTGACACCCGAAAATCGCAATCCGGCGAAATAGATGCCATTTTGCGCAATCTGATGGGCATACAAGGCGTCAGCGCCGCGGCCATTGTCGATAACGACGGCTTCGTCACCCATATTCAACGCGATTCCGAAATCAACACCGACGCGATCGGCGCCTCGGTACAGGTGGTGTTCGGCGCCGCCGCCCGGGCAGCCCAACACGTTGGCCACCATGCCACCAATATGGTGATTTGCGAAAACGCCGAAGGTTTTATTTTATCCACCCCTGTCGAAGCGGGCTTTATGCTGGCCCTGGTCACCCAACGCGATGCCTTACTGGGCCGGGTGCGTTTCGAATTAAAGGAAACCATTCCGGTGTTGAAAAAATTATTTAGCCATTACCTTACCCATTAACCCAGCCTGCCAATTTCCCATGCCTTGGTTTCAAGCACAAATGGCGGAGTTACAGCGTCTGGCCGAAGAATATGCGCTGTCGCAACAGCAAACCGCGTCCAATATTGTCAACGTCAGCGAAAAAATGCGTTTAAAGCGCGCCGAATTTATCGATGCTGTACAGGTTTTGGTGGACAAAATCGGCAAGATTAAGGGTATTTCCGCCTGCGCGGCCTATCACGACGGCTTGATATTGGCTCAATCCGCGCATCCGGCCGCTATCGATGCCTTCGGCGCCACGCTGCAGGAAAGCGCGCGCGCGGCGCAACAAGGCGCCGCCCTGCTCGGCTTGGGCGAACTCGAGCAAATCGTTATCGTCGGAGCCAAAAACAAGGTGGCCATGCTGAGCATCGGGCCGTTAATGTTATGTATTTCCAGCCCTAAACAGATTAATCTGGCCTTGGCGTTGAATCGGCCCCATTGACACCGGCGCTTATCGTACCGGGCCGCCCGCCGTCCATCCAATATTTCCGCAAACGTTGACGCGCCAGTTCCACATCCATAATCGCGCCAGCGGTTTTTAAGCTGATCGCCCCGGCTTCCGCGGTGCCCTGGCTTTTGATGCGCAGGGCCTCGTAACGCCGCAGTACGGCGGCATGCGGAAAACCGAAACGATTCTTGTAACCGGCCGGTATCAATACCAAGGCCGGCCGTACTTGCCGTAAAAATCCGCTACTCGAGGAGGTTTTGCTGCCATGGTGCGGCGCCACCAGCACCGAACTGGCCAAGGCATCGCCATAGCGTGCCACCAACCAGTTCTCGGCGCTTTGTTGTATATCCCCCGTCAACAGCAAGCGCTGCCTTGCAGTGCTGATTTGCAACACGCAGGAATTGTCGTTTTCGGCCTTAAAGGGCTCCGTTCCGGGCGACAGCATCTTGAAATCGACCCCATCCCAATGCCAATGCTGCCCGGCTTGGCAATATGAGCCACCGGCCCGCTCCGCCCAGTCCGGCACACTGCTGTAAATCGCCGACACGGGGATTTCGGACAACACCGAGGCCGCCCCGCCGCTGTGGTCGTTATCGCCATGGCTAACCACCAAGCCGTCCAGTTTGGCAATGCCCCGGTGGCGCAAAAACGGCACGACCACCGACTCCCCCATGTCCGCTTGTTGGCTGAATTTAGCGCCGGTATCGAACACCAAGGCATGCCGCTCGGTTTGCACCACCGCCGCCAAACCCTGTCCCACATCCAGCAAGGTAAACCAGATCTCGCCATGGGGCGGCTTGTCGATCCGTGCAAAAAATAGCGGCAACAACAAAAATGGGCTCAAATACCGGCCGGGCATGCCTTTGGGCGCCAGCAACAGCAGGACGGCCAAAATGCCGAACAGCACGCCGTACCAGGGCGGCGCGGCGGTAGACAGGGCGGCATACGGCCATGTCGACATGTGCAGCAATATCCGCCACAAGCCTTGCAATATATGTTCGGCCAGCCACAACAGCCAATACGCTAAATCCGGCCACCAAAAGACCGTGCCCGCCGCGGCCAAGGACAAAGGCGTCACCAGCAGACCGACGATCGGCACGGCCACGCTATTCGCCAACGGCGCAACCAACGATATTTGCTGGAAAAACACCAATAACAGCGGCGACAGGCCAACCGCCATCGTCCAATGCAATTTGCCGGCCTGCCGCCAGTATCCCGCCCGGCCCAGCCTACCGGAAGACACATACAACAACACGGCAACCGCGCCGAAAGACAGCCAAAAGCCTACCGACAGCAGCGCCAGCGGGTCGAACAACACCACCAGCAACAACGCTATCAGCAAGCCTTGCATGACCGCCGTATTGCGCTGCCGGACCAACGCCCACAACCCGACCGTCAGCATAATAACCGCCCGTTGGGCGGGCACGGAGAATCCGGCCAATGCCGCGTAAAACAAGGCCGCCAGCCAGGCAAGCACCGCCGCCAGCTCATGCGGGGACACGGCCAAGCAGCCCAGGCGAATCCATACTCGCCGGGCCATGAAAAATACCCCGCCCGCCACCAAACTGATATGCGCGCCGGAAATCACCATCAAATGCACAATCCCAGTCAGCCTAAAGACCTCCCATTGCCGTTGGCTGACCGAATCCTGGCTGCCGATAGCCAGCGCTTTAATAACGCCCAGTTGTTCGCTTCCGGGTAACTCGCTATCCAGGCGGTCGGAAATCGCCTGCCGGCACAGGGCAAGATAGCGAGTAATGGAAAATGGCGGATTAATCCGCCTCGCTTCGGATTTCGAGCGCACATAGCCGGTGGCGCCGATATGATTGGCGAACAACCAGGCTTCGTAATCGAAACCTCCCGGATTACCGCGGCCATGCGGCCGTTGTAACCTGACCGTCAGTTCCCAGGCTTGCCCGGCTTTCACCAGCCGTGGCGGGTAGTACCAGTTCAGGCGCAATTTGCCCGGCACGCCGGGGCCGGCGCGGGTCACCTTAAAATCGAAACCGACCCGGCCATCTACCGGCTTGGGTATACTGGCGATGTAACCTTGCACTATCGTATCCTTGCCGGCCAATGCGTCCGCCAACCTGTCCGTTAAACGCCAACCGGCATAAGCGCCGGCCCACATCGCGCCGACGACGAACAGACAAAGATACCAATAGCGCCGGCAGGCCAGCAATGCCGCCAAGCCGAGCAAAAGCCCCCATTCCACGGCATTGGGCAACCGGGCCCATTGCTGTACCCAGGCAATACCGGCTATAAAAGTCAGAATATGCACGCTTACGCCTTTGCCGTTCTAAACGGGGGGTGCAATTCAAACCGATGTGGCCTTTGATCCGCTTTAAAAACATCCGCGAAGCGGAAAATGCCGAGGGCATGGGGTTTATTTCCCTTGATACTGCCCTGAGCATCGCAGCCTTTAGCGAGAACAACCCGCCAGGGGCGCGGCAGGGAGGCCGCGCGTTTTTCGCGGGGACTGGGAAGCCCCTTCGAAAAACCCTTGCCAAAGACGAGAAGCGCAGGATCAACGCGGTATGGGGCGGCCTTTTCTTTGGTTTCTTTCTTTTGGCCGTGCAAAAGAAAGAAACTCGGCTGTCGGGCCGACAAATCGGCAGGATGGCCGATTTGCATGCGGAGCACCCGCAGGGCGAAACACATGGATGCGTTTCGTGAAACCGACTTTTTAAATGGTTTCGCGTAGCGTTTCATTAAATATCCGCATCAGTTCGAATCGCACCACTAAACGGGCCAGGGTTTTGTCGTTGCGCTGCCTGCGCGGTAAACTGGCCGGACAAACTTGCTCGATTCTCAATTATTTTTATCCCAAAAATTTTCATGCCGCCACGTTTTCGCATTCGCCCGACTCGGGCCGTTTGGCTCAATTGCCATCTCTATTTAGCCTTGCTTTTCGGTTTTTTTTTCGCGCTCATCGGCTTAACAGGCAGCCTGAGTATCTACCGGGCGGAAATCGACGCCTTGCTCAACCCCGATCTGGTGATCGTTCCGTCTCAAAGCCAACCCGTATCGCTGGACAAGGTGTTGGCTCAGCTTCGCAAACACCACCCCAACCGACACGGCGCCTGGACCCTGGAAATGCCGAGCACGCCTAGCGGCACGATTACGGCCTGGTTCGAAAAACCCGCTGAAAGCGTGGATGCCTATTACGCCCCCTTGATGGTGGCGGTCAACCCGTATACCGGCGAAGTGATCGCCAGCCGCTTCTGGGGGCAAACCTTCACCACCTGGCTGCTCGATCTCCATACCCATTTGCAACTGGAAGCCACGGGGCGGCAGGCCGTTACGGTACTGGCAGTGCTATTGACGGTTTCCGTTTTGAGCGGCTTATACCTTTGGTGGCCCGGTCCGGCGCGATTATCCCAGGCTTTTGCGCTGCGGCACAATGCGGGCCTGATGCGGCTGTTGCTCGATGTCCACCGCCTGTTGGGGCTGGCGAGCGCCGGCTTTTTACTGCTGCTGGCATTCACCGGTTTTCATCTGGCTTATCCGGCCCTGCTGGAGAACCTGACCGCGGCGTCCGGCATGGGACATGGCGACACAGGCCCCAATGTCAGCAGCACTTCCAAGCCGAACGACAGGCCGATTACGCTGAGCGAAGCGGTTTTGGTGGCGCGCGGCCTGTTTCCCAGTTCCGAAGTACGCCGAGTGACCACCCCGGCCGGCGAACTGGGCACTTACCGCATCAATTTACGCCAGCGCCGCGAACTGAACCAGCACCACCCGTTCACCAATGTCTGGGTGGATCGCTGGAGCGGCCAGATTCGTAGCGTCAACAACCCCAGTTTATTCAGTGCCGGCCAAACTTTTACCACCTGGCAATGGCCGCTACACACCGGCGAAGCGTTCGGCGCCTGGGGGCGCTTAATCTGGTTTTTTGCCGGCCTGACCCCGCTGGCGCTCTGGTTGAGCGGCCTAACGCACTGGCTATACCGTAAAGGACTGCTCCGGGACAGGCCCGTCGATATCGCCGGACTCGGCCGGACGGCCGGCAAACGGCTTGCCGCATTTTCATATCGCCTGCATAACCGGTTGATGCGAACGCTGGAACCGCTGGTGATTCTTGCCATCCGCAAAGCGGCCGAGCGTATCGACCGAACGAAAAAATGACCAACCGGCATACGCGGGACATGGCGGCAAATATTCCGGCGCTGAAAATCCCACGGCCCTAAAACCTGTTAGAATCCGCGCACAGTTCGACTAACAGAGTAGCGCAATGCCCAAAAAAATAATAAAAAAATACTTACCCGACCCGGAAAAAATCAAATCCATCAAAAGCCTGCATTTTTTGGGCGACAGATTGCACGATCCCAATTTATGGCATTTAAACCGGCACTCCGTGTCGCTGGCTTTTGCGGTAGGATTATTTTTTGCCTGGGTGCCCTCCCCCACGCAAATGGCCATGGCCGCCGCCGCCGCTTTGTTCGTGCGGGCCAACCTGCCGATTTCGGTGGCGCTGGTATGGATCACCAACCCCATCACCATGCCGCCGTTATTCTATTTTGCTTACCGGGTCGGCATCCGGCTTTTGAACAAACCCCATTTCGACGGCGAATTTTCGTTGGACACCGTATTTTCCAGCATGGCGGACATAGGCGGACCGTTTTTGTTCGGCTGTCTGGTACTGGGCATTACCTGTTCGAGCCTGGGTTATTTCGGCATGAAAGCTTTCTGGCGCTGGCATGTGGCCCATCGCTGGCATGCGCGCAAAAAAGCCCGGGCAGAAAAAAGCTGAGATAGGCAATTTATTGATTGCTTTTCTATTGGCGGAATGGAGACATAGCGCCAAACCGCTGCCCAGGCTTTTTTGACGATCCGGTCGCTGCCGTCCAGGTTACCGTTGGCGACGGCAAAACCCGCTTCGAGAGCCGAGGCGCCGTGAGTCGATTCACGCACCTCGGCCCACTCCGGTCAACACCCGCCCGTTAATAAGCCGTATTTAATACCGTAGTGAATTAAATCGGCGTTGCTGGATAAATTCATTTTTTTTAATAAGCGGGTCCGGTAGGTACTGACCGTTTTAATGCTTAAGGACATGTCGACGGCGATTTCGGAAAGGCGTTTACCGTGCGCCAGACTGATAAATACCTGATATTCACGATCCGTTAGATTTTGATGCAGGGGTTTGTTGGAAGACGCATTTAATTCGGCAACCAGTATTTCCGCCAAATCATTACTGATATATTTACCGCCTTTCGCCAGTTTACGAATGGCCAGCACCAGCTGTTCCGGCGCGCTTTCCTTGCTCAAATAACCGTCGGCGCCGGCGCGCAGCATTCTAATGGCATATTGATCCTCCGGATAAGCGCTTAATACCAATATGGGCTTGCTTGGGCTTTCCATTTTCGCCAACCGGATCAACTCCAAAACATTTTTTCCGGGCATGGCGATATCGAGCAGCATCACGTCCCAATTATCCCCCCTGATGAGCTTAAAAGCCTCGTCGCCGTTGGAGGCCTCGACGGAAAACTCCATGTCGTCGACATCGTTAAGTATTTGCTTCAAACCTTTTCTGACGATGGCATGATCGTCGGCAATCATGATCCTAATCATCGGTTCGCTCCGATTCATTATCCTTTAGCGGCATCTTTAATATGATGCGGGTTCCCGCCCCGGCTTGACCGTCCACTGTAAATTCGGCGCCGAAATAATTGGCCCGTTCCCGCATGCCTTGAATGCCGTAGCTTTCGTCTTGACGTTGCCTGTCCGCTGTCATGCCGCGGCCATTGTCCGCGATCGTCAATATTAAACGGTTTGCGTCGGCCTCGATCGCAATCTCGACTTTGCTGGCGTGGGCGTGATTCAGGACATTGGTCAATGCCTCCTGAGTAATGCGAAAAATCGCGGTGCTACGATTGGTATCCATCGCCGGTTTGCTATCGGGCAGTTCTAATGAGCAGGGAATACCGCTACGTTGGCTAAAGTTCTCAACCAGCCATTCGATGGCCGGCAACAGGCCTAGATGATCGAGCAAGCTGGGCCGCAAATCGGTGATGATACGTTTGACCGTCTGAATGCTGTCGTTGACTTCTCCGATCATCGAGCGGATTTTAATGTGGCATTCCCTTAGCTCGTCCGGCAAATGCCGTTCCAGCCAACTGAGTTCCATTTTTAGCGCCGTCAAAAACGCGCCCAAATCGTCGTGAAGTTCTCGCGCAATGCGAATTCGTTCGTTTTCCCTAACCATCTCCAGATGTCCGGATAGGTCTTGAATACGCTTGTGACTATCGCGCAAGGCCATTTCCGCCGCCTTACGCTCGGTAATATCCACCAGCAGCACGAATATCAGCGGACCTTGCTGATCGACAACCGGAATGGTCGAGACCAATACATCGGCCGCGGTTCCGTCGAGGCGCAAAATTTTTTCTTCAAACGTGGAAGGCACACTTGCATCACGTTCGAGATTACGTTCAATCCGAGCATTCACGAGATCCCTAAAATCCGGATGCACCAATTCCAACGGTTTTTTTGCCAGCAATTGCTCCGGCGTATCGGCACGCCATAGTCTCAAACAGGCTTGGTTGACTTGTTCGATCCGCTCGCCGCCGCGGTTGACCAAAATGGCTTCGGCGGAATTTTCGAATAACGCTCGATAGCGCTCCTCGCTGGCTTTCAGCTTGGCTTCGGCGCGCTTGCGTTCAGTCAAATCGTGAATGGTGGCTACAAACAAGTGCTTGTTTTCCAGCCTGAGCTCATGAATGCCGACCGCCACCAGGAATGGGCCGCCATCCTTTTTCAGCGCGGTAACCTCGCGTATGTCGATAACCAGTTCCTCATCGTCCTTCGACAGATTCGACAGATACTGGCCGTGCGTTTTCCGCTCCGCGTCCGCGAGAAAACGCTCCAACCCGACGCCGGTCATTTCGCCCGCGCCATAGCCGAATATTTTTTCCGCCGACGGATTGACGCGTATGACGATGCCTTGTTGGTCGAAAATCAGTACGGCATCGGACACGTGTTCGAAAATGGCGGACATTTTCAGATCGCTTTGCTGCAAGGCCTGCTCCATTTCGATGCGGGCCGTGACATCGTTTTGCACGCCGATAAAATGGGTTACCCGATTGTGGCCGTCGTTTACCGGCGAAATATAAATTTCATTCCAAAATGCGCTACCGTCCTTACGGTAATTACGCAAGATGGCGTAGCCGTCTTTTTGTTGCCGCAAGGCTTGCCGCAAGTTGTCGATCTCGGGCTGGTCGCGGTTGTCGCCTTGCAATATCCGGCAATTTTGCCCTATCAATTCCTCCGAGTTGTAGCCGGTCAGGGTCGAAAAAGCCTGGTTGACGTAAATGATGGCATAGTCGGTGTCGGCAAGATCGGTTATGACGATGCCATTGTTGCTACTATCGATAGCCCGCTGCATCAAACGCAGTTTATCCTCGGCATTGCGGCGCCAGGTAATGTCCTGAATCGTGCCGTAGATCCGCACCACCTTGCCGCTACTCCAGTCTCGAATCGGCAGCGCATGGTCGCTGAAACAGCGCACTTCACCCCCGTTGGAAACGATTCGATACTCGGCGATATCTTCGTAGCCGTTCAGCAACGCAGCTACGTGGCGATCCGCTAACGCTTGATCGTCGGCATGCACGGTCAGTCCGAAATGATGATCCAGCAAACCGGGTGCTTCGCCATAACGGGCATGGCTATCGAGAAAGCGTTTGAACGGCTCGGTAACCCATTCGAAGGTTGGCCGCCCATCTTCCCCAATCCCGAGCGAATAGGCGAAATCTGAGGTTAACTTGGAAATAACCTGATCCCATTTTTCGCACCACAAAATACCGCTTGCTTTATTTTGGCAGGGCGGGCTTTCCAAAGGCCGTTGTAAAGCCTGCCTGACTGCGGCGAACAGAGTGTCGCGCCGATTTTTGCCGATGTAGTCGGCCATCCCTTGCTTGATGGCCCGAACGGCGACCGTTTCGTCGCCATGGCCCGTCAACATGATCACCGGCAATGTCGGATACAGGTTTTTGAAATCCGCGAATACGCAAAACCCGTCGGTCCATGCCAGTCGATACTCGGTGATGACCAGATTGAAATCGCCTTGTTCCAGCGCGTTCCGATAGTGTGCCCGCGTGGCGATATCAATGATTTCAAACGCCGAAGAGTTATCGGACAAGGTTCGGCGGGTCAACTTCCGCTCATCCGCGTCATCGTCGATCAGCAGTATTTTCGGCATATTGTCAGTTGCTACTTGTCTGCATTGGTTTTATTCCCGCTACAGGTCCATTTGCTTGCACTTGGGGCAAGCTTAACCCTTGGGCAGCGATTTTCCAAGGCGGCCATCGATCACCGGTTCCAGTCAAGGAAACAAGCGATCTCGATAAATGTGGGATTTTCCTTACTTTGCCGCGCGAACCATCGGCAGTTACAAACCCACCCTATCCCCTACACAGAGTATTTCACAGCCTGCGGCATTTGTTCAGCATCCTCTCGATTTGTAGGATTTTTTTACCTTAAAAGAGTTTATTCCTACAAAAATTAGAGAACCCTTCTAATTTAATTATCGACGCACTCCCTGTAAGATTTTCATACGATTTACGAGGGCATTCCGCATATCTCCATGAAACTAGAACCGATTGACATGGCGGCGTTATTAGATATCCACGACATTCTAATGACATGGAATACCGACGAATCTTCCGTTCTGCAAAAACTGTGCGACAAATTGCTGGCCTCGCTGCACGCGCCGTTAATCTGGGGCGGGCTGATTAACCAAGACCATAAACTGACCGTATTCGGCGCCGCCGGTAACGAAGCCGACCGGATCAAAGGCTTGGTACTGGATTGCAGCGATACGTTAGCAAACCATCCGGCCATCAAGGATTGCATCGATACGCTGACGCCCGCCAGTTTGCCCGGCGGTTTGATCGAATTGAACAGCCGCTTGTTCGAAAATCTATCCCCCGATGTACGGACCCTGCAAACCGATCTTTACCCATTGACGCTGGAAAACCGCTGCATGGGCGTCTTGGCCGTTGCCACCGGCAATAGGCAAAACAGCAAACATCATTCCTTATTACAATTGGCGGCGCAACACGCCGGTTTTGCTTTAGGCATGCTGCGTAACTTCGTCGCCAAGGAACATGCGCAAAGCAGCTTGAAACTGGCGGCCGCGGTATTCGACCATTCCCTGGAAGGCATTTTCATCACCGATACCACCGGGAGCATTCTGGCCGCCAACGATGCGGCCAGCCGCATCACCGGCTATAAGCCGGAAGAATTGATCGGGCAAAATCCGCGCATTTTCAAATCCGGCCGGCATGGCCAGGATTTTTATCAGGCTTTATGGCATTCGGTGCATAGGCACAAGCAATGGGAAGGCGAAATCTGGAATAAACGCAAAAACGGCGAAATTTTTCCGGAATGGTTGAGTATTTCGGCGATTCTCGACGAGCATACCCAGTTGCAAAACTACATTTGTATTTTTATCGATATTTCCAAGCAAAAAGAGGCCGAAGCCCGCCTCAATTATCTGGCTTACCATGACAAACTAACCGGTTTACCTAATCGCGATCTGTTTCACGATCGGTTAAACGCCTCGATACTGCGCGCCAAACGCAATCAAACGGACATCGCGGTGCTGTTTATCGATATCGACCATTTCAAATATATTAACGACACCTTCGGCCACGCCAAAGGCGATTTGCTGTTGCAAAAAGTCGCCAACAAGCTGAAAAGCTGCCTGCGCGAGAACGACACGCTGGCGCGCATGGGGGGCGATGAATTCACCGTGATTCTGGAAGACTTTGCCTTTCAGACCGATGTGGAAATTACCGCCGGCCGCATTCTAAAGGCCTTCAGCCAGCCGGTGTATCTGGATAATAGCGAATTGTACGTGTCGGTCAGCATAGGCATCAGTTTTTTTCCGGAGGATGCCAATAACCCATCGATGCTGATGAAACATGCGGATACGGCGATGTACAGCGCCAAGAACAACGGCCGCAAATGTCTGCATTTTTTCCACTCCACCATGGAAAATTACTCGATCCAGCGCATCGAAATGGAGCGGCAATTACGCCATGCCCTGGACAACCACGAGTTTCGTCTCTTCTACCAACCGCAATTCAATCTCGAAACAGGCGCCATCGATGGCGCGGAGGCCCTGATTCGTTGGCAGCACCCGCAAAAAGGACTGATCGCACCGGACGAATTCATTCCCATGGCCGAAGACACCGGCATGATAGTCCCCATCGGCGAATGGGTGTTAAAACAGGCTTGGGCCGAATGTCAAAATTGGCATCGCGCCGGCCACGCCTTGCGTGTTGGTGTCAATCTATCGGCCCACCAGTTCAATCACGCCCAGCTCACCGATTTGGCGTCCATGGTGCTGAGTGACACTATTATCGATGCCAGCTTCCTTGAGCTGGAGCTGACGGAAAGCCTGGTGATGCGTCAAGCCGAAGACACGCTTACCGCTCTGAATGCGTTGAAAAAATCGGGTATTCGCCTAGCCATCGACGATTTCGGCACCGGCTATTCCTCATTGAGTTATCTGAAACAGTTTCCCATCGACCGTTTAAAAATTGACCGTTCATTCGTCGGCGATCTGGCAAACAACCCTAACGATGCCGCCATTGTAGTAGCCATTATTGCCATGGCTCACTGCATGGGGCTGGAAGTGATTGCCGAAGGCGTGGAAACCGAAGAGCAATTAAAGTTTTTGCGTATGCACGACTGTAACCAAGTGCAAGGCTATCTGACAGGCAAACCCTTGCCCGCCAACGAATTTTTGGCCTTGCTGTCGGCCAAGCCGGAACCCGCCATCGGAGAAGTCCATCGGTCATAGTCTAGCGATAGCCGTTAAGTCAATTATCGTCTCCGCTCGGTCGGTGTCGGAATAACCAGTACGTTAACCAGGAGAATCAAATGGATATACTCGATGTGGCCAATTATTTAGGCACTGCGCTCATCGGCAGTATTTTAGGCGGTAGTTTCGGCTGGTGGTTACGCGATAAGCAGCAGCAAAGCCTGAACAACCGGTTTAAGCCGGCAAAGAATGCGCCTGACATGAAAGCAAAATTGATTGGCGTGGATGCTTTCCTTGAAAGCCTGCACGGCTTCGGTAGGGAGATCATTCCCGTCTGGTCGTCGTTAATTGAAAGTTCCACGCAACAAACGGAAATCGCTGTTAATGACTTGATACAGCGCTTTACGGCGATCGGCCATAGCCTTGACGGTAGCATGGCCCTGACCGAATCCGTTTTCAGCCAAGGCGATCAAGGCATCTTCGATACCAGTCAAGACCGGCTCAATAACTTAGTCTCCAGCCTGGACCAAGCCTTGCAAGACAAACAGGCGATGCTGGAATCGATCCGTACTCTGGTTGGCTTTATCGATGAAATGAGCGGCATGGCCAAGGAAGTGGCGCGTATTGCCGATCAAACCAATCTATTGGCCTTGAATGCCGCCATCGAAGCGGCTAGAGCGGGCGAGGCCGGACGCGGTTTTGCGGTGGTAGCCGATGAAGTTAGAAAACTATCCACACTATCGGGTAATACAGGCAAACATATCGGCATTAAAGTTACCGAGATCAATGCCGCGATCAGCGCCGCCTGCACGTTGGCGGAGCAAGCGGCGCAACGTGAAACCAACACGGTCGCCAGCGCCAATACAGGTATTCAAGCGGTGCTGGACGAGATGCATCGCTTGTTCGACGAACAATGCCAAGCCAGTTTACAACTTACCCAGGCGGCCAATTCGATGCAAAAGGATTTGGCGGAATCGATAGTAGCGTTCCAGTTCCAGGACCGGATAAGTCAAACCTTGAACCACGTTAAAACGAACATCGATAATTTTCCGAACTATCTGCTATACAGTATTCAATCGGTCGATAATATTCAGCCCCTGGACAATGCCGACATGCTGAAAAAACTTAAAAGTTCCCCCATATTCGCCGAGCACGAAATGCACGCTGACGAGCAACCCCGGCAAATACCGCAAAACCACGTACGGCTTTTTGGAGGCTGGGGCATCAATAGCTATACTAAGTATCAATGATGCAAGCGCAACGATACGCTAAATCGCGGACCTTACCCGGAACATCGAGCGGCCGTTACTAACGATCGCGTAGAAACTTACCTTGAAAGCGATTGGGGCGGACGGGGCGCGGTTACTTGCGGACCGTTACGTTTGATTTTCTAAATTTACGCACCTCAAACAATCAACCCATCTTCCATATGCAACACATGGTCCATGCGGCCGGCCAGCTCCGGGTCGTGGGTGACCACCAGAAAGCTGACGTGCAATTCCTGGTTCAATTCCAGCATCAACTGATATATCTGATCCGCCGTTTTGCTGTCCAGGTTGCCTGTCGGTTCGTCTGCCAGCACGCATTTGGGTTTGTTGATCAAGGCCCTGGCCACCGCCGCGCGCTGGCGTTCGCCGCCGGACAGTTCGCCGGGTTTATGCAAGATCCTGTGACCCAAGCCAACCCGCTGCAACAGTTCCGCCGCCTGTTCCTGGGCCTGTTTGATCGGGCGTTTGCCGATCAGCAACGGCATGGCCACATTTTCCAGAATGGTAAACTCGCCCAACAGGTGATGAAACTGATAGATAAACCCCAAGGATCGATTGCGCAATCGGCTTAATTTGGCCGAGCCGACCTTGTTCAAATCCGAACCGTCCAAAATCACGTTGCCCGAGCTGGGTTTTTCCAACCCGCCCAATAAATGCAGCAAGGTACTTTTGCCGGAACCGGAGGCGCCCATAATGGCCACCCGCTGTCCGGCATGGATGGACACATCCACGCCTTTTAACACCTCGACATTCAAATCGCCTTGTACGAAGCGCTTGGTGAGCTGGCGGCATTCCAAAATCACGGGCTTACTCATAACGCAACACCTCGGCCGGATTGATACGCGAGGCCTGCCAGGCGGGGTATAAGGTGGCCAGCAGCGACAGGAAAAATGCGGTGGCAGCGATCCAGTACACGTCGCCCCAGATCAGTTTGGAAGGCACTTCGCTGATGTAATAGACGTCGGCGGCCATGAATTGCACGCCAAAGGCTTTCTCAATCGCCGGCACAATGGTTTCCACATTCAACGCCAGTGCAATGCCGCCCGCGGTACCCAGCAAGGTGCCCACGCTGCCGATCACGCAACCCAGCACGATAAAAATGCCCATGACCGAAAGATTGGTCAGCCCCTGGGTTTTCAGTATGGCAATATCGCCGCGCTTGTCCGTCACCACCATGACTAAGGTAGAGACGATATTGAACGCGGCCACCGCCACAATCAGCAACAGAATGATAAACATGGCGCGTTTTTCGGTTTGTACCGCCCGGAAAAAATTACTGTGGGCCTGGGTCCAATCGCTGACCTTATACTCATGCCCCAACGCATCGGCGATGTCCTGGGTAATCAGCGGCGCATTGAACAGATCGTCCAGTTTCAGACGCAAGCCCGACACGGCCGGCTCGATACGGAACAATTTACCGGCGTCGTCCAGATGGATCATCGCCATGTTGCGGTCGTATTCGTACATGCCCACCTGAAACACGCCGACCACGGTAAACCGCTTCAAGCGCGGCAAAATGCCGGCCGGCGTCGAATTGACCTGCGGCGTGATGACGGTGACCTTGTCGCCCATGAATACGCCCAAGTGGCCGGCCAGTTCCGCCCCCAAAATAATGCCGAATTCGCCGGCTTTCAGGTCGTCCAACTTGCCGAATTTCATCTTGTCCCCTACTTCGGAAACCTTGGGCTCATAGTCCGGCAAAATCCCTTGCACCAGGGTACCGCTGACCTGCCGGTCGGCATTGACCATCACCTGGCCTTGGATAAACGGCGCGGCGCCTTCGACATGCGGCAGGGTGCGGGTGCGTTCCGCCAGATGTTGCCAGTCTTCCAATTGTCCGTAGCGGCCGGTAATGGTGGTGTGCGCGGTCATGCCCAAAATACGTTCGCGCAATTCGGCCTCGAAGCCGTTCATCACCGACAATACGGTGATCAACGCGGTAACGCCCAAGGCTATGCCGAGTATGGACGTTAGCGTGATAAACGAAATAAATTGCGTGCGGCGCTTGGCGCGCGTATAGCGCAGCCCGATATAAAGTATCAGAGGTTTAAACATGCAATAAGCGATTAGGGTTTCTGGCAATCGGCACAGTAGCCGTAAAGATACAGGCTGTGTTCCACTAATGTATAACCCAGCCGCTGGGCGATTTCGATCTGCCGTTTTTCGATGAGTTCGTCGGAAAATTCATCGACTTTGCCGCATTTCATACAGACGACATGATCGTGGTGGCTGCCTTTGTTGAGCTCGAAAATGGAGTTGCCGCCTTCGAAATGATGCCGGTTCACCAAACCGGCGGCTTCGAATTGGGTCAGGACTCGGTAAACCGTGGCCAAACCGATTTCTTCGCCTTCCGCCAGCAGAATTTTGTAGACTTTTTCCGCCGATAAATGCCGGTCATCTTCCTGTTTTTCAAGAATCTCCAGAATCTTGACTCTGGGCAAGGTGACTTTCAAGCCGGCGTTGCGTAATTCCTGTGTTTCCATAGCCTTTACTCATTATTCATAGTAGCGGGCCATTGTAGCGTTTTTTGCCCCAAGCCGCTGCGAGAATTATGGGATAATGCAGTTCTATTTTTTGCTCGGAATCCACCGCAAACCATGAAAAGAACCGTTTTTCCGCTGGCCGTTGCCGCTTCGCTGACGCTGCTGACTGCCTGCGAAACTATTCTCACCAACCTGCCCGGCGTGTACAGCATCGATATAGAACAAGGCAATATGATCGATCAAGCCATGGTGGACCAGTTACGCCCCAATATGAGCAAGCGGCAGGTGTTGTACATCATGGGTTCGCCGATGTTGACCGACACTTTCCACGAACGGCGCTGGGATTATTTGTATTCCGAGCAGCCCGGCGGAGACGCCCGGGTACAAAAACGTATTTCCCTCTATTTCGACGGCGACAATCTGGTCGGCGTGCAAGGCGATTTCCGGCCCAGCCAATTGCCGGTCGTCAAGGAATCCACCGAAACCACCGTGGACGTACCCAAGCGCAATTTGGATAGAACCATGTGGGAAAAGATTACCGGCCTGTTCGGCGGCGAGGACGCCGGCAATATTCCGGCTAAACCGGAGAACAAACCGTCCGAGTTGTTGACCGAATAAATCCGCGCGGATTCTATTAATGCGCCCGCTCCCGCAAAACTCAGCCGAAAAAGAGAGCATTTCCATAAAATTTTAGTAGACTTGAACCGGTTCTTTCCCACCCGACAAGTCCATGCTCTACGTATTGCAGCGCCGCCCATTCTGTTTTTCCATCCTGATTGCCGCATCGCTAGGCTTGTTCTTTCCCGCGATCACGATCGCTCTTTTGCTCTGGCATGAAAACCTGGGCCTAAACTGGCGCAACCTGATTGCCCTGCACCGTAACCACTTTACCTTATACATCATTTGGAGCGCGCCTTTGGTATTGGGTTTTTTCGGGGTTATTCTCGGCAAAACCAGCCTGCTGCTCAAACAAAAAATAGACCGGCTGGAACACAAAACCACCGAGCTCAATACTATTTTGAACACGGCGGCCAGCGCGATTATCACGATCGACACCGCCGGCGCCATCACCAATTTCAATAACGCCGCCGAACAGATTTTCGGTTACGATCACGATGAATTGATCGGCAAAAACGTCAACTGTTTGATGCCCGCTGCCATGGCGGCGGAACACGACGCTTATCTGCGCCGCTATTTGCAAACCGGGCAAGCCACCATTCTCGGCAATCGCCGCGAAGTGGAAGCACGCCGCAAGGACGGCCAAATATTCCCCGTCCTCTTGCGGGTGAACCCGATGTATATTAACGGCACGATTTATTTTTCGGGGGTAATCGACGATATCAGCGATACCAAAACGCTGCAAAACCAGTTGATACAGGCGCAAAAACTGGAAGCCATCGGCCAACTGGCTTCCGGCGTGGCCCATGAAATCAACACGCCAATCCAGTACATCGGCGATAATTTGTCCGCCTTAAGCCAGAACTTTACGGATATTACGGCTTACCACCAAGCCGTCGCCCGGCTGATACCGGACACTTTAAAACCCCGGACGGATAAGCTGGCCGAAGAACATGACATTCAATTCATTCTGGAAGACAGCCCGCAAGCCATTCAGCAGTCCCTTGAAGGCGTGGAGCGGGTGGCGGAAATAGTCAAGGCCATGAAGGCTTTTTCCCATATGGAATCGGCTCAAAGCAAACAGTTTATCAACCTGCACGAAGCGCTCAACAGCGCGCTCACTATCAGCCGCAACAGTTACAAATATGTCGCCCGAGTGGAAACCGATTATGACGGGGAGATCGGCGGCATCGAATGTTATGCCAATCAACTCAATCAGGTATTTCTCAATCTGATTATCAATGCCGCGCATGCGATAGAAGAATCTCAAAACGACGCCGGCCTGATACGCGTCACCACCCGCAAACGCGGCGAACAAGTTGAAATACAAATCCTGGACAACGGCGCCGGCATCCCCAAACCGATACGAGATAAAGTGTTCAACCTGTTCTTCACCACCAAGCCGGTGGGTAAAGGCACCGGCCAGGGGCTTAGTTTGGCGCACAGCATCATCGTTGAAAAACACTGCGGCCAATTGTTTTTCGAGTCCGAAACGGGGGTAGGCACTACGTTCCATATTTTGCTGCCGCTCAATCTTGCTTAGCGTGGACAAGGCCATGAAAAAAAACATCCTGTTTGTCGACGACGATGAAAATGTCATCAACGGCATTCGGCGGCAGCTGCGCCCCTACCGGGAGCAATGGCAATTATTTTTCGCTCAAAGCGGCAACCAAGCCTTGCAACTGATGCAACACACCCCGGTCGATTTAATCATCAGCGACATGCTGATGCCGGAAATGCAAGGTAACGAGTTATTAAGGCAAGTCGGCAAGTTATATCCCGGCACGATCCGGGTAATCCTCAGCGGCTACGCGGACGAGGAAACCATAAAATGCGCATTGGAAGTCGCCCATCAGCATCTGATCAAACCCTGCAACGCGGAGACCTTGCGCGAGACCATCGCCCAAATCTTTAAAATTCAGGACTGCCTGAAAAACCCTCGGATCATGGAAGGCATAGGCGACCCCAACCAGTTGCCCAGCCTGCCGAAAATCTATCACGAAATCAATGCCGCCATCGCCAATGACAACACCACTGTCAATGAACTGGCCGAGATATTCGCCCGCGATATGGTGCTGTCTGCCAAATTGCTGCAATTGGTGAATTCGGCGTATTTCGGATTGCACCGGATCGTGTCGAACCTTAGCGACGCCATCAACATGGTCGGGATTAAGAAACTCGGCAATCTGGTGCTGTCCGTGCATCTGAAAACGGCCTTTCCGGTAACCGATCCGCTAATGGAACGCTACATGCATTATCTCTGGAAAGACGCCGCCAGGGTGGCCGAACTGGCAAAATTAATCTCGATATCGGAACGGCAACAACAGGACAGGCCGGACCAAGCCTATCTGGGCGGCCTGCTGCACAACATGGGTTTATTGATTTTTCTATCCCGCGGCGGCGATCGGATCAAAACGCTGCTGGAACAGGTAAAAAACACCAACACCCCCGTCAGCGAATTGGAAACCCAAATTTTCGGTTTTACCCGTTCCGAAGCCACCGCATATCTGCTAAGCCTTTGGAAAATCCCGCCTCGCATCATCGA
The DNA here is from genome assembly GCF_024505165.1 of Methylomonas rivi. Taxonomy (GTDB): domain Bacteria; phylum Pseudomonadota; class Gammaproteobacteria; order Methylococcales; family Methylomonadaceae; genus Methylomonas; species Methylomonas rivi. The sequence goes on along the minus strand of NZ_JANIBK010000023.1, from coordinate 14,799 downwards.
ATCCATATTGTTGCAAAACACCCCCAGCGATGCCGCTTATAACGGCGTCAGCGCGCTGACGGCCGTTCACGTTGCCGCCTGTTTATTAAAACCCGCCGTCATGGAAGAATGCGGCCGCCTGTTCGATATCGCCCTCGATACCCAATATTTACAACGCATCGATAAAATCGACCGTTTGCCGGAATGGCAAATTCTGGCGGATAAAGTAATCGCTCGCTTGGACGCCGAGGAAACATGAACATGCCGGTTATCAGCCCCGACACCATTCTTTGCGTGGATGACGATGCCAACATACTGCATATATTCGAGCGCACCTTGGGGCGAAAATACAAAATCATTACCGTTCTATCGGGCGAGCTGGCGTTAAAGGCATTGGCCGGCCCCGCTAAAATTGCCGTGATTATTTCGGATTACATCATGCCCGGCATGGACGGCATTGCGCTTTTAAAACGCGCCCTGGAAATATCGCCCGACACGGTGCAGGTCATGCTGACCGGCAATCTCAATCCGGACGTCTCGATCCGGGCCATTAACGAAACCGCGATTTTCCGATACCTGCCCAAGCCGTGCCCGGCCGCCGTAATGCAAAAAGTGGTACTCGACGCACTGGCGCAATATCGCCTGATCATCGACAAACGGCTGGCCGAACAGGAATTAACCCAAAAAAATCTGGCGCTGGCGGCCAGCAACGTCGAATTGGCAAAACAAAAATACCTGCTGGAACACGAGCTGAACATGGCTAAAACCGTCTACGGCAATGTCGTATCCTACCAACACGACCGGTTGGACGGCTTGAATTATGCATGTTTCCCCAAAGCGGAAGTAGGCGGCGATTTTTTGCTTACCTATACCGGCGGGGACAGGCAAACTTTTTATCTGATGCTGGGAGATTTAACCGGACACGGTTTGCAGTCGGCCTTGGCCATTTTGCTGGTGGCCGACTGTTTCGAGCTCGCCTGCCAATTACAGCCCGACATAGAAACACTGGCAACCCGCATTAACGCTAAAATGCGCGGTAAATTACCGATAGGATTATTTTGCGCGGCGGCCTTGGTCAAACTGGACTTACCCCGCCGCAGGCTGACGCTTTGGCAGGGCGGCATGCCGGATGCCTATTTTTTAAATGAAGGCGGCCGTGTTGTTCAAAGCATGGCGTCCAATAATCTGCCGCTGGGCGTATGCCACGAACAAAACTTTACGGGAACCGCCGGCAGCTACCCGCTGAACGAGATCGAAAATCTGTTTCTGTGCACCGACGGCCTCAGCGAACAATTGGGCGCGGGCATGGTCCCGTTCGGCGACCGGCGTTTACGGGACGCCTTACTGGACACTCCGGCCGGCGGCAGCCGGGTCGATTTTGTGATGGCCCGGCTAAGACGGCACCAACACTCACATGAGCAATCCGATGACATCGCCTTACTCGAATTAAACCTGCCGCGGATTTGCAAAGCCTTGGAGTAGTTATGTCCCCATCAGCCGACATTAGCCAGAAAATCTTGTTTGTCGATGACGAAATTTTATTACTGAAAAGCATTAAACGGCAGTTTAGGCGGGAATTCGACATTACCGTCGCCGAAAGCGGCGCGGCCGGTTTAGCGGCCTTAACCGAGCAAGGGCCGTTTGCCGTGGTGGTTTCCGATTACAATATGCCCGGCATGGACGGCGTGCAATTTTTAAATGCCGTCTATCGCCGCCAACCCGAATCCGTCTTAGTCATGCTAACCGGACGCGCCGACCTGGATCTGGCGATAGAAGCTTTACATAACGCCCATATTTCCCGCTTTCTGAACAAACCCTGCCCCAAACAGATTCTGCAAGACACCCTATCGGACGGTTTAGAACAATATCGTTTGCGGATGTCCGAGCGATTGCTGCAGGCGCAATTGCAACAAGCCAATCAGGAACTGAATCTGTTAAACAACCGGCTGGAAATACTGGTGGCGGAAAAAACCCGTGCCTTGCAATTGCAATACCGGCACGTTGCCAATCTGGCGCGCATGACGCATTCCCATACCGTCATTGCGGCGCTAATCGCCGCCGTAACCGAATTGACCCGCATCGAATCGATGAGCTTATGGCTCAGCCCGCATCTGGACCATCGCTTTACCCGCCACCACCCCATGAGCCCGGAACCGGCGCAATGCGATCTCTCCGCGTGTCCGCCCGGCCTTATGGCCAATATTTTGCAAAATAAACAAATTTGGCTGCACCAGCCGGCCTCGCGGCTGCCGATCGGCGACTTCGACCAGCGTTTTTTTCCCGGCCCGCCCTTGATGTCGGTGCCGTTGCACAGCAAAAAGGGGGTGTTGGGATTACTGAATCTGGCCGGCGAGCCCAAGGCGTTTTCAGCCGACATACTGGATGCTTTGGCCGGTATCGTCGATGTCACCACCACGGCCTTACAGAGCCACTGGCACCGGGAAGCTTTTGAAGAAGCCCAGGACGCCATCATTACCGCCCTGGCCAAATTGTCGGAATACCGCGACCCGGAAACAGGCGCCCATCTATTGAGGCTGAAAAAATACTGCGGCCTGATTTGCCGGGCCTTGGCCAATAACCCCGCTTACCGGGAAAACGTCACGCCGGAATTCACCGAGGATTTAATCCGCTCGTCCCCGCTGCACGACATCGGAAAAGTGGGCATACCCGATGCGATCCTGAAAAAACCCGGCCGCTTGACCGCCGAAGAATTTGAAATCATGAAAAACCACGCCGCCATCGGCGGCGACACCCTGCGGGCGGTGTACGATCAATATCCCTCGCAAAGCTTTATTCAATGCGGCATGGACGTCGCTTATTGCCACCATGAAAAATGGAACGGCAGCGGCTACCCGCAAGGCTTAAAAGGCGACGCCATTCCATTGGCGGCCAGAATATTGGCCTTGGTGGATGTTTACGACGCCCTCACCTGCCGGCGCGTCTACAAGGTGCCGTTCCCTCCCGCGCAAGCCAAGGCCATCATTTTGGAAGGCAGCGGAACGCATTTCGACCCCGGCATCGTCGCGGCTTTTTTGGCCATCGAAGACGAGTTTCAGCAAATCGCCGAGCAATACGCGGATGTTGGCTAAAGGCTTCCGGCCTGCCTAAATGCGGGTGCTGCGATCCATTTAATCGGCTGGTGAAAAGCGTTTGGTCTGATTTCAGGTTTGCGGCTGCAATCCAGTCGTCCAAAGCCGTTCGCGTATGCTCGGCGATTTCAAATTGAACCGAGCGATGCGTTTTTTTTTGTTCCCAAATACTCATCGCACTGCACACGTCCTGTATAAGCGCTTTCAGAATTACCGGCTTTGCCTTGCTGTTTTCCCTTGTCCAGTCGATTGACCGGATCGACGGCTACCGTCTATAGCCACCAGGGCTTCCGAAAACGAACCCAGTTGCTGGCAGAGCATTACGCAGCCCAAAGCATCGGCCGGCGGCGCCTGGCTTCCAGGTAAGACTTTACACCTGCCGGTCCGGCAAAAATCCGCCCGCCTGCATGCTCCACAATCGATAATAAAAACCTTTTTCGGCCAATAACCTTTCATGGTTGCCGTCTTCGACAATCCGGCCCTGATCGAACACCAAAATCCGATCCAGATGGGCGATGGTCGACAGGCGATGGGCGACGGCAATCACGGTTTTCACCCCCATTACCCTGTCCAGATTTTCCTGTATGGTTTTTTCCGTCAGCGAATCCAGACTGGAGGTCGCTTCGTCCAGAATCAAAATCGGCGCATCTTTTAACAGGACTCGGGCAATGGCAATGCGTTGCCGCTGGCCGCCGGACAATTTAACCCCGCGTTCGCCGACCAAAGCCTCATAGGCATCCGGCATGGCTTCAATAAAGGCATCGGCATGCGCCAAACGAGTGGCGGCTTGGATCTCCGCATCGCTGGCCCGCAAGCGGCCGTAGGCAATGTTTTCCTTCAAACTGCGATGAAACAGACTAGGCTCCTGCGGAATCAGGCTGACTTGTCGATGCAGGGAATCCTGTGTGGTTTGCAGGATGTCCTGGCCGTCGATCAAAATTTGTCCTGACTGCGGTTCGTAATTGCGTAAAATCAGGCTGACAAAGGTCGATTTGCCGGAACCGGAATAGCCCACCAGCCCCACCCTCTGACCGGGCTCAATCGTTACACTGAGATTGTCGAACACAGGCCGGCCCGTTTCGTAGGCAAAGCAGACGTTACGGAATTCGATGCGCCCTGCCCCCACCTTTAGCGGTTGCGCATCCGGTTTATCGATAATTTCATGCGGCTTGACGATGGTCTCCACGCCGTTGGCCACGTTGCCGACGTATTCGAAAAACTCCAGAAACCGCCGAGTCAGATTGCGGGCATCGCCTATGATCAACAATGCCAGGCCGGTGCTCATGGCGAAATCGCCGACGCCGATTTCGCCGCTATTCCAGAGTTGCAAGGCATAGCCGATGGTGCCTATTTTCAGTACGGCGGCGGCGATAAATTGAAACCAGCGCACCCGCTCCATGTACCAAAAGGTGCGGCGGCCTTCGCGTACTTCGTCTTCCAGCACGCCTTCCAGGTATTCGCGTTCGTAATCCAGGCGCGCAAACAATTTAACATTCAACATGTTGGTCACGGTGTCGACAATCTTGCCGTTCACCAAGCTGCGAACCGCCGCGTAGTTTTGCGCGTAAGGCTGGCAACGGGTCGCCATCCAATAGGAACTGACCACATATAAAAACACCCAACCGGCCACGAAGCCGCCCAAACCGGTATGCACTTGCAACAACAAGACGATCGATACCATGAAGGTGATGGCGATAGGCCAAAAATCGAACAGCACCGACCAAGTGGTATGGTTGACGCTCATCGCGGTTTCGCTGACCCGATGCGCCAGACTGCCGGCAAAGTGGTTGGCAAAATAACGCGGGGAATGTTGCTGCAAATAGGCATACAGCAATTGACTGGTACGCTGGCGCAAGCGCGGCCCCATGACGATCAGCAAAGCGCCGCTGGCGCGGCTGAACAATATCTCGGCCAGGTTCAAGCCGATCAGCAGCAGTAACGGCTGCTTAAAGGCCTCCCATAACGTGGCGCCGGCGGGATGGGCAGCCACCGCATCCATTAAGGCCTTGATGGCATAAGGCACCAGAATGCCGCCGGCCGCCTGTCCGGCTTCCATCGCCATCATCAACAAAATCATGCCGCGGAACCGCCGTAAACAATACCAGATAAAACCCACGGTATGCGCGGGTAAGGCGGGTGCCGTGGCGGCTCGTTGAAAATCAGGATTTTTTGCATCCTTGGACATGAGAGACCTTTAGTTTCTATATCAAACAATATTTGTGGGCAAACACAACGCGGTTTTCAACACAACCTTTAAATAAATTACAGTTTACCCACAATTTCTGTGCATAACATTGTCGATAACTTGCGTAAATATAATTTTATACTTATAAAAACAATAACTTATTAGCCTGTAGAATTTTTAGCCAATGCTTGAAGATACCGAAAAAACTGCCTGTTTCCGACGCCCGTTAAATTCGAATACCCGTAGCGGGCTGCTACCGTTATCCCCATAATCTGTGGATAATGCTGTAGACAAGCTGAAAATTAATATTTTTTATCTAAAAATATCAAATACTTGAATTGAATTGTCTAAAATTTAACCAGTTTGTAACAAACCTTTGAGCCGGCCACTGGCAATTGAAGTTATCCATACAAAATTTCGAGAAAACCAAAATTATCCACACATTTTGTGCATAACTTTGTAGATAACTTGATTTTTTTGCGTATTAATGACGTTATTTCAGCAGCTTATGTTGGTTTGTATAGTTTTTTGACAGTTACGCCGGCAGCCGGACCGATATAGCCCTCGCGATAGGTCGGAAACAGAAATTCATAGCCCAAGGCGGCCAAACCGGCGTTACCGCAACGTTTGTTTTGGCTGGCTTCAGCGGTCAAATTCAATGCGGCGGGGGCTGGATAGGCGTATTGCAGGGCTATCCAATTCATCACCTCCCAAATCGGCGCGGGATCGTTGTCGCTGGCCAAATAGCAAGGCAATAATGGTTCGCCGGCCAACAGGTTTTTAATCACCAATAACAGTACACCAACACAGTCGTCGCAATGTATCCGATTCGTGTAACTGGGCGGCGTTTGTTGAACGGCTTCGCCTTGCGCGGCGCGGCGCAATAACCGGTCCCGGCCGGGACCGTAAATGCCGGAAAAACGCACCACGCAATGCGCGTCATCCATGGCCCATAATCGCTGCTCGGCGGCTACCAAGCATTGGGCCGTGGGCGACAGCGGCCGGGTCGGACTGTTTTCATCCACCCATTCACCGCGATCCTGGCCATAGACGCTGCTGGAAGACACCATCAACCACCTCGGCTTGGCGGCGGCGACATGCGCCAGCAGATTGTTCAAGCCTGACCGATAAAGCGCTTGATAAGCCTCCGCCTGACGGCTGCCGGGGGAAACGATGAACAAAACCAGATCGAACTCGACCGGTATTAATTGCAGGCCGCCAGCCTGGCGGATATCGGCAGTGATAATTGGAAAAGGCGCGGGTGCCGGTAACGGCCGCCGTTTGACACCGACCACCCGGTGGCCCAGACCGTGTAAGGCCAGGGCCACCCGATAGCCGATGTCGCCGCAGCCAACCACCAGAATATTGGCCATTACCGACCCGTGAAAAACCTAATGGCCTCGGCCGTCACATAGCCTGGATAACACCAATCATGCCGGCGATATAATCCAGAATTTGACCGATGAAGACATCGAAGGCATCCAGCTTGGCTTTGATCATCAGCAAAAAGGTACTATGCCGGAAATCTTCATCCAGATAAAAACTTAAACCTTTGTGAATGGTATTCAAGCCCATGAAGATCATGATCAGGGCCGCGGCCTTCAACATCAGGCCGCGCAGCTTGGCGCTCATTTTGCCGAAGGCCACGCTGATAAACAGCATCATCGGCAAGGTGCCGGCGCCGAATGCCAGCATCAAGGCGCCGCCTTCCGCCAGACTGGTGGCGCTGGTGGCTTTTACCGCCATGGCGAATGTCAACGGGCACGGCATCAAGCCATTCAAAAATCCGGCGATCATGGCCCCCAATACCGGCCCTTTCCGGCTGGCGGTGGCATAACCCTTGCGCAAAACCTGCAGCGGAATCAAACGCACCGAACCTTGAAACGGTATCCAGCCCAAAATCCCCAAGGCCAGAAAGATCACCACGCCGCCGATCAGCATTTGCAAAATGCTTTGCAATTTGCCGAACAGGCCGCTGGAAACCAGCACCACGCCCAACGCGGCCGCCAACACCCCCACCACGGCGTAGACACTGATACGGGTGAACTGGTAAGCAAAATAAGGCAGGTAGCTTTTATTTTTACCGGCCTTCATGAAATACCCCGACACCAGCGCACCGCACATGCCCAAGCAATGCCCGCTGCCCAAGAAACCCGCCACAAACGCCAACGAGTAATCGAATCCGCTGGCGGCGGCAATCTCCGCCATGCCGTGCATGACATGATCGCCATGTCCCGCTGCAACGTGAGCGGAATGATCCATGCCTTCCATCGACTGTTCCATTTATTTATTCAACCTTAACGAATTGACGATGACCGATACCGAACTCAAGGCCATTGCCGCCGAAGCGATCATGGGGTTGAGCTTGCCCATCGCGGCGACCGGAATCGCAATAGTGTTATAACCGAAAGCCCAAAACAGATTTTGCTTGATGACCCGAATCGTAAACGCGCTGAGCTCTATGGTTTCGGTAACCTTGGAAATATCGCCCTGCACCAACGTCAAGTCGGCCGATTCTATGGCGACGTCGGTGCCGCTACCGATTGCAAAGCCCACATTGGCGGCCGCCAAGGCCGGCGCATCGTTGATGCCGTCGCCTATCATGCCGACCAGAAAACCCTCGGTTTGCAATTGTTGAATGATTTGCAGCTTTTCTTCCGGCTTGGCATTGGCGACCACATCGGCTATTCCGACCCGGTCGGCTATGTAATATGCGGTTTTTTCGGTATCGCCGGTGACCATCAGGGTCTTGATGCCCAGCTCATGCAAGCGGGCAATCGATGCCGCCGCTTCCAGGCGGGGGCTATCGGCAATCGCGAAAATAGCCGCCGCTTCATCGTTAATCGCCATGTAAACCGGCGTTTTACCCTGTCCGGCGGCGCTGTCCGCCGCCAGCTCCAGTTTAGCGATATCGATATTCTGGCTGCTCAGCCAGTGCCGGTTACCCAGCAACAGCTTGTAACCGTCCACCTCGGCGCGGATACCGCGCCCGGTTTCGCTGTAAAAATAACTGCATTCATGCAGTTCAAGCGATTTTTCGCGGGCAAATTCGACAATGGCTTTACCCAGAAAATGCTCGGAGCCATACTCGGCGGAAGCGGCCAGGGTTATCAGCTTGAGTTCGTCGACCCCGGACAGATTGAATATCTCGCCGACCTTGGGTTTGCCCTCGGTAATGGTGCCGGTTTTATCGAAGACGATGGCGCTGAGTTTACTGGCCACCTCCAGACTCTCGCCGTTACGGATATACACACCCTTTTTAGCGGCTTGGCCGGTACCGACCATGATGGCGGCGGGCGTGGCCAGACCCAGTGCGCAAGGGCAGGCAATCAACAGCACGGTAATCGCATTGCCGAAGGCGAAGGAAAACGGCGCGCCGACCAACAGCCAGCCGGCGAAAGTCGCGGCGGATACCGCCATTACCGAGGGCACGAAAACGGCCGAAATTTTATCCACCTGTTTTTGAATCGGCAGCTTGGCGGCTTGGGCTTGATCGACCATGTGCACGATGCCGGCCAGCACGGTATCCATACCCACGGCGGTGGCTTCCGCATGCAATACGCCGTTGCCGTTGACGCAACCGCCTATCACGGCGTTACCGACGGTTTTGACCACCGGCATGCTTTCGCCGGTCACCATGGATTCATCCACCGTCGACAGGCCGAATATGACTTTACCGTCGGTAGGAATGCGTTCGCCGGGGCGCACCAGCATCACATCGCCGACCAGGACCTCGTCGACATCCACGACGACTTCCAGCCCGTCCCGCAACAGAGTGGCCGTTTGCGGCTGCAAATCCACCAAGCGGCGGATGGCTTCGCCGGCCTTGCCCTTGGCGCGCTCTTCCAGGAACCGGCCCAATAACACAAAGGTAATAATCGCCGCCGCCGCTTCGAAATAGACATGCCCGCGGCGGCGTATCAGCGACGGCACGCTGTAGCCGTAAGCCGACCCCACGCCCAAGGCGATCAAGGTGTCCATATTGGCCGCGCGTTGCTTGGCCAGGCGATAGGCCTTGCTGAAAAACTGGCTGCCGGCGCCGAATACCACCGGGGTCGTCAATAAAAATTGCAACCAATGCATCCAGCGCGATACTTTCATCGTCATCGCCGCGCCGACCACGGGTACGGTCAACAGCCCTGCCCATGCAAATCGACGCCGGGCCGCGTCAATCCGCTGCCGCTCCTTTTCGATCAGCCTCTTCCTTTGCGACAAGGTATCGACCAATAAAGCGCTATAACCGAGCTTTTCTATTTGCTCCACCACATCGTTTTTACTGAGCTGGCCTTGCACATTGACGGTTTGAGTGGCGAAATTGACGCTGGCGGTTTTGACGCGCTCGTCGCGGTTTAGCACCATTTCGATCAGCAGCGCGCAGGACGCGCAACTCATGCCCTCCACGGCCAGGTCTATGTCCTGCACCGGACCTTCGAAACGCTTTTTCCGGTCTTTTTTTAGCGTCGGCTTTTTTTGAGCGATATTGCCCAATACGGCATCCAGTAAAATCAACAGATTCTTTTTCGGCAGGCGGCTGCCGTCGAACTCGATAGCCACCGAGCCGATCTCGAACACCGATCTGACATCGGTGATTTCCGGCCGTTTTTTCAGCAGAATTTCAAAAATATAACCGCGCTCCGGATCGTTTTTCAGTACCGGGGTCAGAATGCGAATACGGTTTTTTAATTGATGCTGTAGTTGAAAATGTTTGAAGGCGGGCGTAGCGGAATCCATGATTTTCTCTGAACGGTGATCGAACCTGCCGGCCCGGCAAGCGGCGGGGCCGGCCCGAAAAGCTATTTAGGTTTGCGTGAACGTACCAGCAGGAAGAACAAATAAAAGGTCGCCATCCACTCGTAACGATACACCAAAGGCTTTACCAGCCATTGGGTGGTAATGCGGGTCCAATGTATTTTGATCAAATACAAAATCAAAATATCGTTCAAAAAATCGATGACGGCTTTTTCCGGATCCTTGAATAAAGCCTTGGGGCCTTGACTACTCAGCTTGCCGATCACTTTGGCGGCCTGGGCGGTTTCCTTGGCGGCGATGATTTTCTCATCCAGCCAACGGTTGATCTTGCTGGTTTTGAACTTATGTTTCAGGCCGAGGCGGGACTTTTTGGCTGTATCCGCGACAGCCTGGGGCGCAAACCAGCCCTGCTGTTCCAACGCCGCCAATTCGGCAAACAATTGCCGGGCCAAATCGATAAACCGGCAGACGCTTTCATCGTACCGGATCGATAATTTACCGGAGCGGCGAAACAAGTCCACGGACGACACGCCGGCAATGGCCGCAATTTTATCGGTAAGCAATTTTGCGACTTCCGCTCGCGCGGCGCGCGGCGGAACCTGAAAGCGAACATGGCCTTCGCCGCGGTAACGCACTACAAATTCTTTTTGAATAGCCATAACTGATAGTATGCAAAAACAAAACGGGCGAACCCGGCAAGCAGGCACGCCCGTTTCAAATTAAACGTCAGCCGGTTTAAATATCAACCAGTTCAATTAGTTCATTACTCAGGCGTTGAATTATTTATCCTCTTTTGCCTCGGCAACGATATCTTCCAGGTTTTCTTTTTGATGCAGAATAAAGTCCTTGCCTGCATCCAGCGTTTTATTAGCGCTGGCAATGATGTCTTTTCTGTATTTATATACAAAAAAACCGGCAACCATACCCAGACCGAAAACCAATACTGGGTGTTTAGCAGCTTTACTCATAAGTTTTCCCCCGGTATTGACCGTTGCAGTCGCCAATGTGCCCGCCATAACCTGCTTGCCCATGGACATACTTTTAGAATCGTGATTGTGTGCCATCGCTTAAATACCTTTTAGTGCCTGATCAATGGTTGTTGGTGTTTTCTGGTGTTTCCGATAACACTTGCTCTTCATGCAACATATGATAAATACCTTTGCAGCCTTCGCAGCAGAATTTTTTGTCGCCCTCGGTGGTTTTAAGTTCAAACCCCTCTACTTCGACATCCAAACCGCAAAGGTCGCACTGTTTATGTTTATCACTCATTATCAATATAAGCCCAACTTATCAAGAAAACCCTAGGTACTGCGGTAAGTATTATAACGTCCCGCTCATCCAAAACAACCGTAAGCAAAAATTAAACCTTACAGCGGACAAAAACAGTCAACCGATGCCATGCCGGCCATGCAAGGGTTTCGTCAAAAATAACATCCCCGTATTTTCGGGGATTGTTGCCGGCAGGAGGGGGCTTTAGCCCCGATCAAGGCGCTCATCGCGGCTAAAGCCGCTCCTACAAAGGAAATATATTCGGTAAGTTGTTTCCAACCATTCCTATGCGCGCGATCAAAAAAGGGGACGCACAATCAGCGCAATAAGCGTTGCCCGGTATCGACGACCGGTTTGATGGCGGTCGCCCGATTGGAAGCCTTCATCAAGGCGATTCTCAAGGCCCCGGTCAGGCTGGCGCTCAACCCTAAGCGCATGGCCAGCGCCGGCACCAATATCATTGAGGTTAGCGCCAACCCCGCGCCCAACATCAAGGCACCGGTGTTGATCTGTTCCGCCGTTGCCGCGTAATTCGATGCAATTAATTCTTGAGCCATTTTTCAACCTCGCAGAGAGTCCAATACATTCTCATACTTCAGCAGGATAAATGCCAAAAAACAAAGCATTGAAATCATTGCATTATTCAAAAACACGCCAGCAAAAACTTAAAAACATCAGGGATATAACAGCATTTTTTTACGCCAAATAACATAGTTTATTTTATGCTCCCATCTTGGCCCTCCTTTAAACCCCCGAGCCCTCTGAATCCGCGGCTAAATGCACCTAACCTTAAATTTGATATAGACTTAACATTTTTATTATCAAGAGCCCGCTCAGTGCGCCTGTTGCAAAAATTACTGCGTAAGCCGTCCATCGCTCCCGGCATCGCCGCCCTTAGCTTTTTTCCGCACGGTTTTGCGGTTGCCGTCAGCCGTTATAGCGATACGGAGCGCCCTCGCCTGCTGCATTGCGAATTCGTGCCGGCCAGCGCACAACAGCGCCAAGCGAAACTGGAGACTATCGTCAAGGACTATCAATTGGCGGATTATGACTGCCATATCCTGCTGTCCCAGGAACAATACCGCTCCATGAGCGTGGAAACGCCCGCCGTGCCCGCGGAGGAACTCAGGCAAGCGGTAAACTGGCGCATCGCCGATATGCTGGATTATGCAATCGATCAATCCAACATCGACTATTACCGGCTTCCCCAATCCAATCGCGCCAATACCCCCGGCATGCTGGAAGTCGTCGCGGTGCCGCTGCAACTGGCCGATGCCTTAAGCCTGTTATGCAAGGAGGCGGGCTTGAATGTCAAGGTAATAGACGTACAGGAAACGGCGTTACGCAACTTGGCGACTTTATTGCCGGAAAACCAACAAGGCGTCGCCGTCTTGCACTTACATCAAACCAGCGGAATTATCATTATTCAAAAAAACGGCTCGATTTATCTGTCGCGAAGAATCGATCACGGTTATACGCAGCTAACCGAAGGCTTACATTTCGACAGCCCGGAACAACTGCAACTGGAACAAAACAATTTGGCGCTGGAAATTCAACGCTCGCTGGATTATGTGGAACACTTTTACGACATCCCGCCCATCAGCAGCTTGGCCGTCGTCTTAATGCCGACCGACTCCCACCACATTATCAATTTTCTCAACATCAATTACGGCATCACTGCCCGGGCCATGGACCTGTCCGCCATGATAGAAGGCGATATTCTGTTAAACGATACCACCCAAAACCTCTGCGCACCCTGCATAGGCGCCAGCTTGCGCCGTTACCTGGAATTGCCGAGATGATCCAGCAAGTTAATCTGCTCGGTAAAAACGGCCGAACCGATAAACCCTTACTGAAAAACCCCTACCTGCAAATCACGGCGTTGGTGTGTTTGTCGTTACTCGGCATCAGCGCCATCGGTGCTTATCAACTGCACCAACAAAGAAACCGGCATCGGCAGCTGGAACAACGCCTACAGGCGGCCGCCGACCATTTAACGGAAACTCAGACCCGCTTTCCCCGGCAAGCTATCGACAACACGTTGCTTCAGGCGTTACAGCAAGCCCGGCAGCGCCAGCAAAACCTGTCGCAAATTCTGGAGCTATTAACGGACGACCGTTCCGATCAGGCCCTGGGATTTTCCCGCTATTTAAGCGCGCTGGCCGATCAAGCCGATCGGGAGGTGTGGCTTACCCGGATCCGGCTAGACAGCGCCAGCCGCGATATCGACCTGCAAGGCAGCACCTTCAAACCGGAACAAATCCCTGCCCTGCTGAAAAATTTGCAAACAAGCCCGGCATTCAAAGGCCGCCACTTCGCCAAATTGATCATGCGGCAAAATTCGGACAACGGTGCGCAAACGGATTTCCGGGTCAGTTCCAATTTAAAATCGGAGGCGGAAACAACCGATGCCGAATAGTACAGAACCATTCAGTCAACGTTTTGCCGCCTTGACGCTACGCGAGCAACGTCTGGTCGTCGGCACCGGATTACTTTTGCTATGGGGATGCTGGGATAGCTTTCTGTATCAACCCCAACAACAGGAACGGCAACGCTTGGCCAATGACATCAAGCAAATCGAGCAGTTGTTGAACAGCCAACAAGCCTTGGCCGTTGAATTGGAAACGGCCGGCCGACAAGACCCCAACCTGCAAAACCGGCAAAACCTGGCGGCGCTGCAACAGTCTATCGGCAACTTAAAACAACAACTCGACAGCGGCGACAAGCGCTTCGTCCCCTCGCAACGGATGGCCGCCGCGCTGCAAGACATGCTAAAACAGCACGGCGGTTTACAACTGATCGGTTTGGAAACCCAGCCGCCCAAAACATTCGGCGGCGAGGAGCAACCCGCCTGGGTTTTCCGGCATACCTTGAACCTTACCCTGCAAGGCGATTACTTCAGCACCTTGAACTATCTCAAGACCCTGGAAACCCTGCCTTGGCGCATCCATTGGGACAGTATCGATTACAAGGTCAAAAATTATCCCCTGGCGGAAACCCGCATTCAGGTATATACCCTTAGCTTCGAACAGGACTGGCTCGGTGTTTAAGTTACTCGTTCCCTTACTTGGTTTGCTGACGGCATTTGCCGCCGATGCGGAATGGCGCGATCCGACCACTCCGGGCCATTTATCGGCAACGCCTTCATCGGCAAACGTAAACGCTCCGTCATCCTTCACGCTATCCGCCATTCTGATCACCGACGGCGGCAAACGCGCCATCATCAACGGCATGACGCTAAAAGCCGGCGAATACCTGGACGACGACACCCGTTTACTGAAAATCCTGCCCGGCCATGTGCTCATCCGCCAACATGACTCGGTCAAAAAACTCGCTCTTGTACCTTCCGTGAAAAAACCGCTGAAATGACGCCCACCTATCCGAATTTTGCTCTATTTATTGCCGGTCTGTTGTTACTGTCCGCCTGTAGTCGAACCGCAAGCGTGGGCACACCCATCACCGACAAAACCTATCCGCCCGCAACCGCCGCGCCGGCCGCCGACACGCTAGCGCCGCCCGCGGCGGTAA
>NZ_JANIBK010000022.1 GCF_024505165.1 Methylomonas rivi | reverse complement strand
TTAAGACCGTTTATACCGGCTTTTGCGGGCGTGGCCTGCAAAAGCCGGCGTTTTAATAATTGAGTAAGGTATAAGCAATGAAAAAAACACAATTGAACCAAGGAATGCTCGTTGGGTTATTATTGGCGGCCTCGGCCGTTAATGCGCAGGATTATCCCGCTGCCGATTTCCAGCCGAAAGTGTTGTTCAGGGATGAGTCGGTTGTCGTTGAATCAGCGGTACCGGCCAACAGTGCGGCAGTTCCTTGTGTCAGTCAGGCTGATACAGCGAAGCAAGATGTTGTAGCGGAAGTAGATCCTAAATATCCGGCTAGCAGTTTTCAGCCAAAAGTGCTTTTTAGCGAAAGCAACTAAGAATAAAAATAAATGATTGTGGCCAGTTTTTGTAATGGGCGCGTTTGGTAATAAAGAAGGTGTAAACAACCCGGTGTTGTTGTGCACGACATTAATTCATTCAGGAGTATTCTCAAATGAAAAAAAACAGTTTGATGAATAGCTTATTTGGCATTTTGCCGCCCTTGTTTTTCGATAAACCGTCAGCGGGCGGTGCAGTCGAAGCAAGAGGCGCCGCTGCCAACGAAGAAGGCGCTCAATTGACTGGCGTTGCCCGCTATCTAAAAAAACTTGAGCAAACAGGCGTTGAACGGTATTTGGCGCAGCTGCAAGCGTTTGAAGATGCCAATAAGCCGGTTATTGAAGGGCCCGAGCCTGAACCCGAGGAAGAAATTCAGGTTGAAGAGGCTGTGTTGGAAGATGTCGAAGAAGACGTCGTCGAAGAGATTATTGAAGAGATTGTCGAGCCCGAAGCGATAATTGAGCCTGAGCCGAGCGGAGTTGAGAAATATCTATCTCAGCAAAGCGAAAACCCTATCACGCGGGTTGCTAAATATTTGTTGAAGCAATCGATTTTATCGCGCGAAATTCCGGTTACCGGCGTTGCTAAATACGTGACCAAGCAAGAATACGAGGGTCATGTGGTGACGGGAGTCGCCAAGTACGTGACCAAGCAAAGCATGCGCGAAAGCGCGTCGCCAGGTGTTACCGGCGTGGCTAAATATGTGCTGAAAAATGAATTGCAGGCAAAGGATGCGCCTCTAGCGACGGGTGTCGCCAAGTATGTCAGCAAACAAACCTTGCTTGCCAAGGATGCGCCAAAAGTTACCGGTGTGGCCAATTATATAAAATCGCTGGAAAAAATGGAGCAAGAACGGGTGCCGGCTACAGGGGTGGCCAAATTTGTAGCGCAGCAGGCTCTAGCGGCTAAAAAAGCTGCGGCGGCAGCGTTGGTGGCGCGTTATCGGGAACAGGAAGCCGGCATGCAAGCGGAACGAGCATTGCAACAAGCCGAGCAAGCCGAAAAGACACGGGATTTAGACGATCCTACCGAGGAGGTCTTTGAAGGCTCGCGTGTTGCTCAATATATAGCCAGACAAGCCGCCTCCGATGTTGCCAAGCCAACCGGAGTGGCTAGATATTTGGCCAAGCAGATTCAATTGCAAAGCCAGTTGGAACCCATGAGCGGTGTTGCCAAGTATCTGGCGAAGCAAGCAACTTTGGCCAGGCAACAGGCACCTCAAACCGGGGTGAGTAAATATTTGGCCAAGCGGATTCTGGTTGCCAAGCCGGTTGTGTCCGTTAGTTCTGTCAGCAAGTATTTGTTGCGCCAGGAGTTGCAAGATAAGGAAAGCGCTGAACTAACCGGCGTGGCCAGATACATGTCTAAGCAGAGTTTATTGGCTAAGGATGCCTCGCCCGTTTCCGGTGTTGAACGCTATGTAGTTAAGCATGCTCATGCCGACGATGCGGGGTTCGTTAGAACCACCGGCGTGGAAAAATATCTGCGTAAACAAAGCTGATATTCGCGGTAGTGATATTGAAAAAACCAATGCTCTGCGGAGAGCGTTGGTTTTTTTTTGCGATCAAAAAGATGGTAAATCCGCTTTAGAACCTGTTGCCATTCTCAAACTGGTTTATTATGTGTTTTCAATAAGACTTATCCAGGGATTCGAATGTTTCGCCAGTACGTGTTGAGTTTGCTATTTGTTGTGCCGGGCCTGGTCTGGGCGCAGCAGACGCTGGAAGAGCCGCCGGCCGTGCCCGAGCCGCCGGAGTTGCCTCCGCGCATTCAATCCGGAGAGGAAATGGAGCCGGATATTACTATCATACGTAAAGGCAAGGACACCATTCAGGAGTACCGCAGGAATGGAAAATTGTACATGATTAAAGTGCAGCCCCAAGTCGGGCCGCCTTATTATCTATTGGACAAAAACGGCGACGGCGTCATGGATGTGAAGAAAAACGATCTGGATAAAGGTACCGAGATCAATCAATGGCTGCTGTTTGAGTGGGATTGAATAGTCCTCGGCCTTTGGTCCTGAGTGCTATCGTATCAGGGCTGGCCGTGTAAAGCGGCTTTATTCGGATACTTTCAACAGCCAGCCGCCCTCGGTGTCGCATTTGCTGAATTTGGATTTAAGCGAGACCGAAATGCGCACCACGGTATTTTTAATCTCTGCCGGCAGTCTGCCTTTCACCAGATAAAAGGTGTCTTTATCTTCAAGCGTAACTTCGATGGGGTGTTGCTTGATGCTGACATGAATATGGCCGGGGCCGTTACTGCCGGAAGCCGCAAATGAGAATTCCGAACCCGGTGCCACGGTGGCTAAATGCTCAGGCGCGTTTCTGCTTATTTTGGCTTTTATGCAATCCGTACCGCTACCTCCGCCGCTGCCGCCATGGCCGCCGTGGCCTCCCGTTGATTGCGCCATGCCGATGCCGCTAAAGCTAACAGCGTACAGCGTCACTAAAATTTTGATAATTCGCACGAGGGCCTCCTGATGGTTTTTCTTTTAATAGTCCGGCCATTATAGGGTTTGGCCGGCCAACTTTGAAGCCTGTAAACGGTAACGAAAGAAGCTGTTGGTTCGGGTTTCTCGGCATTCCGGCAGGGATAAGTTTCGCAAGTATCAGGAATAGTTGATGTTTTTAGGTAATTTGATTACATTGGCCAAGCGGTGAAATCTTGCCGTATTCACAATAATAAAAACGGGATGGGTTTATGTTGTTTCTGGCTAAATTATTTGGAATTCTTACTTTGGTCTGGTTTTATCTGACGGCCAAGAATCATAATGCGCCTTTGATCAATTGGTCCGTAATCGGCTTGATCGGTTACTGGCTGACGTGGTGGTTGGCGAAAATGTTATTGGTGGTGCCCTTGGCGGATTTGGTGCCTAAGCACTCGGTCATGGAGTTTTTGTTAACGCAAATGCCTGTTGTTTGCGCGGTGGCTGCGTGTTACCTGATCAGAAAAAAGCTGATTGCCAGTTTGCCGAGCGCGGGATAAGCCCTAAAAATAATGCCTAAAATTGCGTTGGTTACCGGAGCGGCGAAGCGGATAGGCGCGGCCTGCGCACGCTTGTTGCACGCGCATGGTTACAATATAGTTTTGCATTGCCACAGGTCGGTTCACGAGGCAAGCCAATTGGTTGAGGAATTAAATGGCTTGCGAGCGGAGTCGGCTTATTTGGTGGCGGCAGACTTATTGCTGCTGGAGCAGGTTCATGCATTAGCCGAGAAAGCGCTATATGCATGGGGCAATGTGGATGTATTAATTAATAACGCTTCCTTGTTTTATTCCGGCTCATTGGGCGATATTGCCGAGCGCGATTGGGACGATTTGTTGGGCGGCAATCTTAAGGCGCCTTTTTTTTTATCCCAGGCCTTGGCGCCGTCCTTACGTCGGCGGCGGGGTTGCATTATCAATATTACCGACATACATGCGGAAAAAGGTTTGCCGGGGTTTCCTGTTTATAGTATTGCCAAAGCGGGACTGGTGGCGATGACAAAATGTTTGGCCAAGGAATTGGCGCCCGACGTCAGGGTCAACGCCGTGGCTCCGGGGGCTATTTTATGGCCGGATCGCGGCATTAGCGCTGAACAAAAGGCAGAGATCCTGCAAAAGGTGGCATTGCAGCGTTGCGGGGAAGTTGACGATATTGCCCGAGCGGTCGGGTATTTGAGCGATGATGCGCCCTATATGACCGGGCAGGTTTTGACGGTGGACGGCGGTAGAATGCTGTATACCTAGTGCCGGGTCGATTCGATTTTGGTTTGTTTCGCTTGGGATTTGTCGAAACGCCGCCAAAGGTCGGCATAGGTTTCGCCGGTAATGGGATGCTTTTCGTTGCCGGCTATTTCAGCGAGCGGTTCCAGCACGAAGGCATAGCGTTCAATTTCATCGCGAGGGATTCGCAGGCGGCCATCGTTAATGACTTGATCTCCGTACAGGATCAAATCCAAATCCAATGTGCGGGCCGAGAATTTTTGCGATTCCCGTGCGCGGCCGTGGTCCAGCTCAATTTGCCGCAATGTTTTTGCGATTTCCTTGGCGCTAAGGTCGGATTCGAAGCGCGCAATCAGGTTATAAAAACTATCGCCGACAAAGCCCACGGGTTCGGTTTCGTAAATGCTGGATAACACCAGTTTACCGAGCGCTTTCTCCAATGCTTTTAGGCTGGAGGGGATGTGGCTTTCTTTGTCGATGTTGCTGCCGATGCTGATATAACCTGTTGGCATGTTATTTTTGCCCGCGTTCTATGATGATGCCGACGTCGCGTGCCCGGCTAATAGCGCCTTTTTTATTCAGAACGATTTTTACCCACGGTACGGAAAATTCGTTCAGCAAAATTTTGGCGATTTCTTCGATCAGGGTTTCTACTAGATAAAACTCGCTGGCCTCTACAAAAGCGACAATGCGGTCGGAAACGGTTTTGTAATCCAACGTGTAGGCGATGTCGTCCGTGGCGGCGGCTTTCCGAATATCGAAAGCCATTTCAATGTCTAGGATAATTTTTTGTTTGATGCTGCGTTCCCAGTCGTAGATACCTATCACGGTGTCAATTTCAAGGCCGCCTAAAAAAATGATGTCCATTAGTGCTTTCCGGTTATTATATTTTTGTTATATCAGTATCGAGTAAATAGCTCGACTGTACAAGTCCCGATGAGAGAGGTTGATTGAATGTTGGAATGGTTGCTCGTGCCCTTGGCTTATTTAACCGGTTCGGTTTCCAGTGCGATTATTGTGTGTCGAATGATGGGATTGGCCGATCCAAGGGAGAACGGTTCGGGCAACCCCGGCGCGACGAATGTGATGCGCATCGGCGGTAAAAAAGCCGCGGCCATTACCTTGGCGGGCGATGCATTGAAAGGTTTGATCCCGGTCTTGTTGGCGAAGGTGTTGGGTGTGGATAGTTTGGTGTTGTCTTTTGTGGTATTCGCTGCGTTTTTGGGGCATCTGTATCCGCTGTTTTTTGATTTTAAGGGCGGCAAAGGCGTTGCAACATCTTTGGGTGTGACGCTTGGCGTGGCGTGGCCGCTGGGTTTAGCGGTCGCGGCAACTTGGTTTGTGGTTTACAAAGTCAGCAAGATTTCATCGTTGTCCGCGTTGGTGGCGGCAACATTGGCGCCGCTGTACGTGTGGCTGATTGTAGGCGATATTAATTTGATCGTAGTGTTTGCATTGATATCGCTGATATTGTTATGGCGGCATAAGGGCAATATTCAGCGGTTGTTGGCGGGCAATGAATCTTGAACTATGCGTTCAGCAATTCATTCATGGGCCAGCGGGGGCGGGCGAAAATATTCAGATCTTGAGTTTGGCCGGCCTGTAGCCGTCGGCAGCCGGCATAGGCAATCATGGCGCCGTTATCGGTACAAAACTCCGGGCGCGGAAAAAAAATATCCGCTCCAGCTTTTTCGCTCATCCGCTCTAGCTGGCGGCGAATTTCCTGATTGGCGCTAACGCCGCCCGCCACGACCAACCGGCTTAAGCCGGTTTGTTGTAACGCGCGTTTGCATTTGATGGTAAGCGTTTCGGCTATGGCCTGTTGAAATGCAAAGGCAATGTCGGCTTTGTCCTGTAGTGATCGATTGCTGGTATTGTAGGTGTTCAGGGTAAAGGTTTTCAGGCCGCTAAAGCTAAAATCCAGTCCCGGCCTGTCGGTCATGGGGCGCGGGAATTTAAAGCGCGGGTTGCCCTGTCGGGCCAAGTTGGACAAGGCTGGGCCGCCGGGGTAATCGAGCCCAAGCAGTTTGGCGGTTTTATCGAAGGCTTCTCCGGCGGCATCATCCAGCGATTCGCCTAACAAGCAATAACGGCCCATGCCGGATACTTCGATCAGTAAGGTGTGGCCGCCCGAGATTAGCAGCGCAACAAAAGGAAATCGTGGCGGTTGTTCTTCCAGCATGGGAGCGAGCAGGTGACCTTCCATGTGATGCACGGCAATCGCCGGTATTTGCCAGGTCCATGCCAAACTGCGAGCGGTGGCGGCGCCGACGAGTAAAGCGCCCATCAATCCCGGTCCGGCGGTGTAGGCAATGCCGTTAATATCGGTCGAACCCAATCGGCTGTCCCGTAAGACCCGGTTGATGAGCGGGATTAATTTTCGCACGTGGTCGCGGGACGCAAGCTCCGGCACGACGCCGCCGTATTCGTTGTGCGTCAGTATCTGGCTGTGCAGGGTGTGAGCTATTAAGCCTTTTTCGGCGTGGTAAATGGCAACGGCGGTTTCGTCGCAAGATGTTTCTATGCCTAAAACGTACATTAATTTTTTTGAATAAAAGTATTTTGTGGGTATAATCCGTCGGTTTTACAGGGCTGGTTTTTGCCTGACGATTTTTTAAGATACTAACATAATTCGGATTTTTGATAATGCCATCAGTTAAAGTTAAAGAAAACGAACATTTCGATATCGCTATTCGCCGTTTTAAACGCGCTTGCGAAAAAGCCGGCGTGTTGGCGGAAGTGCGTCGCCGCGAGTTTTATGAAAAACCAACTACGGAACGTAAACGTAAAGGTGCTGCGGCCGTTAAACGTCATTTGAAAAAATTGGCGCGCGAGCGTTATGCGCTGAAAAACCTGCGCCGCGGCCGTCCGCAAACTTAAGGCTGTCTGGAATGGATTTGTTAAAGGAGCGTATCAAGGATGATATGAAGGCCTCAATGAAAAATGGCGACAAAGCCAGGTTGGGCGTGATACGCATGATGCTGGCGGCCATTAAGCAGGTTGAGGTCGACGAGCGTGTTGAGTTGGGCGACGATCGGGTGCTGGTTGTGCTCGATAAAATGCTAAAGCAGCGCCGCGAGTCCATAAAGCAGTTTCGTGATGCCAATCGTATCGATTTGGCGGAAATAGAAGAAGCTGAGGTTCGGGTAATTCAGGATTTTCTGCCGCAGGCCTTAACCGAGGCGGAGATAGATGTCATGGTGGCTAACGCTATTGCCGAAGTCGGGGCGACATCGATTAAGGATATGGGGGCTGTCATGGCTATCCTGAAGCCGCAAATGCAAGGCCGTGCGGATATGGCTGTTGTCAGCGGAAGAATCAAGGCTGGCTTTTCAGCGTAAGCCTTCGTCTTTTGTCGGTTATATGTCCGGCAGAATCCCCAAGCAGTTCATCGATGATTTATTGGTGCGGGTCGATATCGTCGATCTGATCGATTCGCACGTGCCGCTCAAAAAAAACGGCAGCAACTATGTTGCCCGTTGTCCTTTTCATAACGAAAAAACCCCTAGCTTTTCCGTCAGCCGCAATCGGCAGATGTATCATTGTTTCGGTTGCGGGGTCAGTGGCAATGCCATTAGCTTTGTGATGGAGTACAGCCATTTGGGGTTTGTTGAGGCCGTGGAGGATTTGGCGGCATTTGTCGGTGTCGAGGTGCCGAGGGAAGATGGACATGATTCTGGCGGCGCGGATAAGCAAAGTGTGTCGCGGATCTATAGTGTGCTCGAACAAGTGGCTGCATTTTACGCGGAGCAGTTGTTCGGCGTCGAAGGTGAAAAAGCGCTCGACTACCTTAGGGCGCGGGGTGTGAGCGGCGAAGTGGCGAGGGATTTCGGTTTGGGGTTTGCGCCTCGAGGTTGGGACGGCTTGCTTGGGCGGTTTGATCGGCAGGCTTTGACCGATGCGGGCATGTTGGTCGTGCGGGATGACGGTAAGGTGTATGACCGGTTTCGCGGCCGGTTGATGTTTCCGATTCGCGATAAGCGCAAGCGCGTGGTCGGTTTTGGCGGACGAGTTCTGGACGATGGCTTGCCGAAATACCTCAATTCGCCGGAAACGCCGGTTTTTTCCAAAAGCAAAGAGCTTTACGGCTTGAATGAGCTGCTGCAAAAGAACAGTCGTCCGGGGCGTATTTTGGTCGTGGAAGGCTATATGGATGTGATTGCGTTGGCGCAATACGGTATTGGCAATGCGGTGGCGGCCTTGGGTACCGCGACATCCAAGGCGCAGGTCGATTTGCTGTTCCGATTTGCCGCGGAATTGGTGTTCTGCTTTGATGGCGATAACGCCGGGCGGCAGGCGGCGTGGAAGGCTACGGAGTCGGCCTTGCCGGCGCTGAAAGACGGCAGGCAAATTAAGATCATGCTGTTGCCGCAAGGTCATGACCCGGATTCGCTGGTTAGGGCGGAAGGGGTGTCCGGTTTTCAGGCAAGAATAAACGATGCGACGGTGTTGTCGGATTATTTTTTTGAGGCTGTGGCCGGTCAGTTGGATTTGTCGACTATTGAAGGGCGGTCGCAATTAATGGCCGCGGCCAAGCCGCAGCTGGAAAAGATTCCTTCCGGTTTTTTTAGGGACATGATGTGGCGGCGATTGGGCGAAATGACGGCCTCAAGGTTGGTGGATGTTCCTGAAAATACGGCTACACTTAGGCCACGGAACATGGGGATAGTGAATGGGTCGAATCAAAAGAGACCCAGTTTGGTGCGGCGGGTTTTGGCGTTGTTGATACAGCATCCTAATTTACGGCATGTGGCCGTAAGGCAGGATTTAAGTCTTGATGGCTTGCAATATGCCGGTCAGGAAGTGTTGGAGGATGTTTTACACAAAATTGCCCTTGAAAAACCGGAAAATGGCGCAATCTTGTTGGAAGCTTATCGCGGATCGTCTTATGAAAAAACGGTCACGGCTTTGGCGGGTATGGAGCTTAACGTGCCCGAGGGTGGCGAAGAAGCCGAATTTTCCGGCGCTTTGACCCAGTTGCGAAGACGAGCTAGGCAGGAAAAATTGAGCGAGTTGTTGGCGAAGGAGGGCCGTGACGGACTGACTATAGAAGAAAAGCAGGCATTGCGGACATTGCTGAAAGAAAGTTTGTAGATGATTGTGTTGTCATTTACTGTTAAAATGCCCTGTTCTGCGGTGCCTGGTGCTGAAACGTATTGTGA
This sequence comes from Methylomonas rivi, assembly GCF_024505165.1. GTDB lineage: Bacteria > Pseudomonadota > Gammaproteobacteria > Methylococcales > Methylomonadaceae > Methylomonas > Methylomonas rivi. The sequence goes on along the minus strand of NZ_JANIBK010000022.1, from coordinate 35,131 downwards.
GTAAAGAATGAATCAAGAACAACAGCAATCCCAACTGAAACAGCTGATAGCAAAAGGTAAGGCGCAAGGTTATTTGACCTACGCCGAGGTTAACGACCATTTACCTAGCGACATCATCGATCCCGAGCAGATTGACGATATTATCGGCATGATCAATGACATGGGTATTCAGGTGTATGAAGTTGCGCCTGACGACGACGATTCCCTGATTACTGCCGATACGGTTGTTTCCGCCGACGACGACGAAGAGGTGGCCGAAGTGGCCGCACTGGCTTCCGTCGATAGCGAGTTCGGCCGAACAACTGATCCGGTGCGTCTATATATGCGCGAGATGGGGTCTGTTGAGTTGCTGACGCGCGAGCAAGAGCTGAAAATTGCTAAACGCATTGAAGAAGGCCAGCGGCAAGTGGTAGCGGCCATTGCTCGATCCGGATTCATTGTGGACGCGTTTATCGAAGCCTTTTCCAATGTAGCCGACGAGGAGTCGAGCACGCGTCTGGGGGACTTGGTGCAAGGTTTTGTCGACTACAGCGACATCGATGATGTCGAAGTTGATGAAATTGAAATAGAAACACCCGCGGAAGAGGCTGACGACGAAGAAGTTAAGGTCATCGATTATAATGAAGTCAAGGAAAAAGTCGATTTGCTGAAAAAGGCTTTAAAGACTGCGGTGGCGGCCGTGAAAAAACACGGCTACGGCCATGATAAGTCGGAAAAGGCTTTCGATGCGCTGAGCGAGATTTTTTCCCAGTTCAAATGGACGCCGCAATATTTAAAAAGAATGACGTCTATTGCCGACGAATTGATAGCGGCAATTCGCGAGCAGGAAAAGCAGGTGATGGATGCTTGCGTAAAAAAAACCAAAATACCGCGCCGGGATTTTATTAATGCCTTCACCGAAAATGAAGCGCAATTGAATTGGCTGGATCAGTTTATTCAGGACAACCCTAAATATGCCGATGCGCTGAACGCCAACCGGGAAAAAATCCAATCCGCCCAGCAGAGGTTGGCCGACATTGAAGCGCGGCACGGGCTGAGCATTGCGAATTTGAAAAATATTTGCCGCAATATTTCGCTGGGCGAAGCCAAGGCCAGACGCGCCAAAAAAGAAATGATCGAGGCCAACCTGCGTTTGGTGATATCCATTGCCAAAAAATACACCAATCGAGGTCTTCAATTCCTGGATTTGATCCAGGAGGGCAATATCGGTTTGATGAAGGCGGTGGATAAGTTCGAATACCGCCGAGGGTATAAGTTTTCGACTTATGCGACTTGGTGGATTCGGCAGGCCATCACGCGTTCGATTGCGGATCAAGCCAGGACCATCCGGATTCCGGTGCACATGATAGAAACCATCAACAAGCTGAATCGCGTCTCCAGACAGATTTTGCAAGAGATGGGCCGGGAAGCGACGCCGGAAGAATTGGCCGAGCGCATGGAAATGCCGGAGGATAAAATCCGTAAGGTTCTGAAAATCGCCAAAGAGCCGATTTCCATGGAAACCCCGATCGGCGACGATGAAGACTCGCATCTGGGGGATTTTATCGAAGATTCCAAGATGCTATCGCCGGTGGAATCTGCTACAATCGCCGGCCTTCGCGAATCGACTCAGAATGTGTTGGCGGGTTTGACTGCTCGGGAAGCGAAAGTGTTACGCATGCGTTTTGGCATCAACATGAATACCGACCATACTCTTGAAGAGGTGGGTAAGCAATTTGACGTTACCCGGGAAAGGATTCGTCAGATCGAGGCCAAAGCGCTTAGAAAGTTACGCCATCCGTCAAGGTCGGAGCAATTGCGCTGTTTCCTGGATGGCGAATAAACGCCGGGCCCTTAGCTCAGTTGGTTAGAGCTTCCGACTCATAATCGGCAGGTCGTAGGTTCAAGTCCTACAGGGCCCACCATAATACCCAAGGCCGTTTAAAGCGGCCTTTTCTATATTCACACTATTTAATCGCGAGGTGTGTCACCGTGAATAATAACTATCTTTTTACCTCTGAATCCGTATCCGAAGGTCATCCCGATAAAGTGGCCGACCAAATTTCCGATGCTGTTGTCGATGCATTGCTGGCGCAAGACCCGCGTTCCAGAGTCGCGTGCGAAACCTTGGTAAAAACCGGTATGGTGATCCTGGCCGGCGAGATTACCACCGATGCCTGGGTGGACACCGAAGAACTGGTCAGAAAAGTCGTTTGTGAAATCGGTTACGATCACGGCGACATCGGTTTCGATGGTAACAGTTGCGCGGTGTTGAATGCTATAGGCAAACAATCGGCGGATATCGCCATGGGTGTGGATGAGTCCGACAATCACGAACAAGGCGCTGGCGACCAAGGTTTGATGTTCGGCTATGCCAGCAATGAAACCGACGTGTTCATGCCGGCTCCGATTACTTACGCTCATCGATTAGTAGAAAGACAGGCGCAATTGCGTAAAAACAAAACTCTGCCCTGGTTGCGTCCGGACGCCAAAAGCCAGGTGACTTTCCGCTACGAGAACAATAAGCCGGTCGCGATCGATGCCGTGGTTCTGTCGACTCAGCATGCCCCCGAAGTTGGCGGCAAACTGTTGGAAGAAGCGGTGATGGACGAAATCATTCTGCCAACCCTGCCGGCGGAATGGCTGCATAAAGACACCAAATATTTCATCAACCCGACCGGCCAGTTCATTATCGGCGGCCCGGTGGGCGACTGCGGCTTGACCGGCCGTAAAATTATCGTCGATACCTACGGCGGTATGGCCAGACACGGTGGCGGCGCATTCTCCGGTAAGGATCCGTCCAAAGTGGATAGATCGGCTGCCTATATGGCCCGCTATGTAGCCAAAAACATCGTCGCCGCCGGTTTGGCGGAACGTTGCGAGATACAAGTGTCTTATGCGATCGGCGTGGCCGAGCCAACTTCCATCACCGTTGAAACTTTTGGTACCGGTAAAGTCGAAGAAGCGCGTTTGGTCGAAATCATCCGCGAGCATTTCGATTTGAGACCGAAAGGCTTGATCGCGCAATTGGGCTTGTTGAAACCGATTTACCGCCCAACAGCGGCCTATGGACATTTCGGGCGTAACGAAGCCAGCTTTAGCTGGGAAAAAACCGATAAAGCCGAAGCGTTAAAAGACGCCGCCGGCATTTAATATTTAGGGAGCAATAGAATGAGTCAAACCGATTACAAAGTCGCCGACATTAGCCTGGCGGACTGGGGACGGAAAGAAATCAACATCGCCGAAACCGAAATGCCGGGTCTGATGGCTTTGCGCGCGGAATTCGGTGCGCAACAGCCGCTAAAAGGCGCGCGTATCGCCGGTTGCTTGCACATGACCATCCAAACCGCGGTGCTGATCGAAACCCTGACTGCACTGGGCGCCGAAGTGCGCTGGTCGTCCTGCAACATCTTCTCGACTCAGGATCATGCGGCGGCGGCGATTGCGGCGGCCGGTGTTCCGGTGTTTGCCTGGAAAGGCGAAACCGAGGCCGAAGCCGAATGGTGTATAGAGCAAACCATCCTGGGTTCGAACGGCTGGCGTCCGAATATGATTCTGGACGACGGCGGCGATTTGACCAATATGATGCACGACAACTTCCCGGAATTGATGGCCGAGGTGAAAGGTTTATCGGAAGAAACCACTACCGGCGTGCTGCGCTTGACCGAGCGGGTTGCCAAAGGCACGCTGAAAGTGCCTGCCTTCAACGTCAACGACTCGGTTACCAAATCCAAATTCGATAACCTGTACGGTTGCCGCGAATCCCTGGTCGACGGTATCAAACGCGCCACCGACGTCATGGTGGCGGGTAAGATCGCCGTGGTATGCGGTTACGGCGACGTGGGTAAAGGCTGCGCGCAATCGTTGCGCGGCTTGGGCGCCACCGTGCTGATTACCGAAATCGACCCGATCTGCGCCCTGCAGGCGGCCATGGAAGGCTACCGCGTAGTAACCATGGACGAAGCGGCACCTCTCGCCAATATCTTCGTTACCGCGACCGGCAATGTGGGCGTCATTACGCATGAACACATGAAAGCCATGCGCGACCAAGCCATCGTCTGCAATATCGGCCACTTCGATTCCGAAATCGAAATTGCCGCGATTCGCCAGTACACCTGGGAAAACATCAAGCCGCAAGTCGATCATGTGATCTTCCCCGACGGCAAGCGCATCATCGTGTTGGCGGAAGGCCGCTTGGTGAATTTGGGTTGCGCTACCGGCCACCCTAGCTTCGTGATGTCCAACTCTTTCTGTAACCAAGTGTTGGCCCAAATCGAATTGTGGACCAACGCAGGCGGCTACGAAAACAAGGTCTATGTATTGCCGAAAAAACTGGATGAAAAAGTGGCCCGCGCGCATTTGGCGCAAATCGGCGTCAAATTGACCCAGTTGAGCCCCGAACAGGCGGCGTATATTAATGTACCGGTCGAAGGCCCTTATAAACCGGACCATTATCGTTACTAAGCGTTTATTTGACTCAATACAAAGGGGCTGAAAAGCCCCTTTTTCAGTTTTGACCGATGAATAATCAAACTCTTGTTAAACGCGATTTGGCCGTGCTCTGGCATCCCTGCAGCCAGATGAAGGATCATGAGCAACTGCCGCTGATTCCGATCAAATCCGGCCAGGGTGTGTGGTTGGAGGATTTCGACGGCAAGCGTTATTTGGATGCCGTCAGCTCCTGGTGGGTGAATCTGTTCGGGCATTGTAATCCCGTTATCAATCATGCCGTAAAAGCCCAGCTGGATACGTTGGAGCATGTGATCCTGGGCGGCTTTACCCATCAGGCAGCGGTCGAGCTGGCTGAAAAGCTGGTGGAAATTACGCCGCCGGGTTTGAACAAATGCTTTTACGCCGATAACGGCTCGTCGGCGATTGAAATCGCGCTGAAGATGAGTTTCCATTATTGGCGCAATCTGGGCCAAAGCCGGAAAACCAAATTCGTTACCCTGGAAAATAGTTACCACGGCGAAACCTTGGGGGCGCTGGCGGTGGGTAATGTGGCCTTATATAAAGACACTTACGGGCCGTTGCTGATGGATGTGATCAGCGTAGCCAGTCCGGATTGTTATAACCGGGAAGCCGGTGAAAGTTGGCGAGATTATTCCATCCGCCGATTTGCCGATATGGAGCAAACTTTGGCGCGTCATGCGGACACGGTGAGCGCGGTGATTGTCGAGCCGCTGGTGCAATGCGCCGGCGGCATGCGCATGTACGATCCGGTTTATTTGACGTTATTGCGGGAAGCTTGCGACAAATATCGCGTGCATTTGATCGCCGATGAAATTGCGGTTGGTTTTGGTCGTACCAGCACACTGTTTGCTTGCGAGCAGGCGAACATCAGCCCGGATTTCATGTGCTTGTCCAAAGGGCTGACCGGCGGTTATTTGCCGTTGTCGGCGGTATTGACCACCGATACCGTCTATCAGGCGTTTTACGACGATTATCAAAATCTGACGGCGTTTTTGCATTCGCATAGTTACACCGGAAATGCCTTGGGCTGCCGGGCGGCGTTGGCGACCATCGGCTTGTTTCAAAGTCAGGATGTGCTGGGTAATAACCGCCGATTGGCCGCCGCGATGGCCAGAGCGGCGGAACGCTTTAAGCAGCATCCGCATGTTGCCGAAGTTCGCCAAACCGGCATGATTCTCGCCATTGAGTTGGTCAAAAACCGGCTGACTCGCGAAGCGTATCCCTGGCAGCAACGCCGTGGATTAAAAGTGTACCAGTACGCATTATCGCAAGGTGTGTTGTTGCGTCCGCTGGGCAATGTCATTTATTTTATGCCGCCCTATGTAATTACCGAGCAGGAGATAGAACTGATGGTCGAAGTGGCATGGCATGGCATCCAGTTGGCGACCCAAGACTGATGCGCGTTTCCCGTTTATATGTCAGCGCGCCGCTCAATGTCGGCAGCCGTATCGAGCTGGACGAAGACGCGGCGCATTATGTGCGCAGCGTGTTACGGCTCAAGCAGGATCAGGCCATTGTATTGTTCAATGGCCAGGGCGGTGAGTACCGGAGCCGCTTCAGCGAAGTCAGCCGCAAATGCGTGCGGGTGGAAATCGAACAATTCTCGGATCGCGACGTGGAGTCGCCATTGGCGGTGACGCTGGGCATGGGGATTTCCCGTGGCGACCGCATGGACTGGGCCGTACAAAAAGCGGTGGAGTTGGGCGTAGCCCAATTAACGCCATTGTTCACCGAACGTTGCGTGGCAAAGCTTAATGACGACAAAAAACAGCAGCGCCTGCAGCATTGGCGGCATATTGTTCAGCATGCCGCCGAACAGTCAGGCCGTACCCGTGTGCCGGTCATGGACGAGATTGCCGAGTTAGCGGAATGGGTGAGCAGGCAGCAGGGCTTACGGGTGTTTTTAGATCCTTATGCTGCTCAAACCCTGGCGGATTGCCGACCGGAAAACAATCACATTACCCTGTTATCCGGCCCGGAAGGCGGTTTCAGCGACAGTGAAAGGCAATTTGCCAAAGCGGCCGGGTTTATCCCGGTCAGGCTGGGGGGCCGAATTTTACGTACCGAAACCGCCGTGTTATCGGCATTGAGCGCGGTGCAAACCCTGTGGGGAGATTTTTGCTGATGGGCCGGCTGACGATGATGTTTGCGCCGTTGGCGATAATCGTGGGGTTGTCGGCGGTGGCCAGTCTGTTGGGTTTCGGTTTGCTGCGCTTGGCGGGCGACGTGCTGCCATTACACAAAGTCATTAGCAAATTGACCTTGATCCTGTTGCTGCTGAGTATTTTTCCGTTACGAAACATGCTGCGGCTGAGTTGGGCGGAACTGGGCTTTACACCGGCGCCGAGATTTTTCAAGCAAATGGGGCAAGGCCTGTTATTTGCCGTGCTGACCTTGGCGCCGGTGCTGCTGTTGCTGTATGCCTTGGATGTGCATGTCTGGGACTCATCAAGGGTCTGGACGCCCGGCAAAGTGCTGGAAAAAACCGCCTTATCCTTATTTTTGGCCTTGTTGATCGGTGTCGGCGAGGAGATGCTGTTTCGCGGCTTGCTGTTAAGCGCCTTGCGGCGCCGGTTGCCGCTGCTTGCCGCCATGGGCGTCAGTGCGTTTTATTATGCGGCGCTGCATTTTTTAAAAAGCAAAACCCAGATTCCTCATGCCGAACAAACGCTTGGTAGCGGGTTCCGGTTAATGGCGGAAGCCTTCGTCAATTGGCTGGACCCCCGCTATTTAACCGCTTTGCTGGCCCTGTTTGTAGTCGGAGTGTTTTTGGCGGTGCTCAGAACCCGCGTACCGCAAAGCCTGGCTTTGTGTATCGGCTGCCATGCCGGTTGGGTCTGGCAGATCAAAATCAGCAAGGATTTGTGTAACGTTAACCTGCAGTCCGATTATCTGTATCTGGTCAATACTGCTTATGATGGCGTGGTGGGGCCGTTGGTCGGCGTCTGGTTAACTATAGCGGTATGGGCCTGGCTAAAAATCGGGCAACTACCGAAACCGGAAAACTAATCGCCGGCAAAAAACGATGAGTCCTTGGCGATATTTGTTGTTTTTGCTGTATTAGCAGTGTTTAATATTGATATGGGTAATCCAAATAAAAATATTGTGGTACACCGCCCGAAAGACTTATCGGTAAAATGGGCGCAACGTATCGTTAACCGCTTCGCGCCCGACGCCAGAGTGTTTGGCGTCGACGTTTATTCGGTCGATGTAGGTACATCCACTCGTTTGCGGGCTGAAGTACACCATGATGCCAATGGCGCCGTGCCCGCGCGCTGGTTTATCAAAACCCCGTCATTGGCGCTGAAACCGCGCTTAATTACGGCCGTACCGCGTTTTCTGCATAAAGAGGTGAGTTTTTACCGTTCGCTTTCCGCCGGCATTCCGCTTAAATTGCCGCGCATTTTGGCGGCGGAAAGCCGTTTCGGACGGGGCTCCACGCTGGTAATGAGCGATTTGGCCGAGTATGATTTTAGACCGGGAATGGCCGCCGATGCGTTGACTTACGATCAGGCCAGCCGGGTGATTACCCATTTGGCGCAACTGCATGGCCATTATCGAAACAAGCCCAGCCTGTTGCACGGGCACCGCTGGTTAAACGGTTTCTCTCACCAAATGGAAAACCATATGGGTACGCTGATGGCTTACCCTTTTATGAAACGCGGCTTGCATCAAGCCGGCGGTTTGATCGGGAAAAAACTCCACCGGCCGGCCCTGAATTATGCGGTCAACCGGCGCGCTATCAAACAATTATTGAACACGGATGCCAAAACGCTGGTGCACTACGACTGCCATCCCGGCAATATTTTTTGGGCCGGCGCGGAACCGGGTTTTTTGGACTGGCAACTGGTGCGCATCGGCGAAGGGATCGGCGATGTGGCGTATTTTTTGGCGACGGCGTTGGAGCCGCAGCTGCGGCGTAAACACGAAAAGAGTCTATTGGATCAGTATGTCGAGCAATTGGCCAATACCGGGGCGGCCGGGCTGGATGAGGATAATCTGCTGCGGCGTTATCGGATGCATCTGGTCTATCCGTTCGAGGCCATGGTGGTGACGTTGGCGATAGGGGGTATGATGCAGCACGAAACCAATCTTGAATTGATCAGAAGAGCCGCTGCCGCAGTGGAAGATCACGACAGTTTCGCCATGATCAAAGCATAAGATTCAGGCAAGCTCGATAAAGTTAAAAAGGCCGGATTGTTCCGGCCTTTTTGATGTTGGACTTATCTCAGCAAGTCAAAAGCTTTTTCGGTAGCCTTTTGGCTGGCTTTATTTTTGACGGCCTCGGCAGCCTCGCCGGTGGATTTAGGCGCGGCATCCATCACGGCTTTACCTGATTTTACGGTATCTACCGCTTGTGTCGCTTCAGCGGGGACAGCTGCTTTCACTTTTTCTTCGGCGGCACTTTTCACGGTTTCCGTGGCTTGATCGGTTACTACTTCGGGCGCTGTTTCAACTGCCGCTTTAGCCGCTTTGGCACTGTCGACCGCCTGGCCGGCGGCTTCAACTTTTTCGACCGCGCCCGGCGCCACCGCCGTTGCTTTATCTTTAATTAATTGTTTGCCCGCCGCTTCGAGTAAGGAAGTTTCGGCAAATGCAGTGCTGGATGCAAATAACAATGAGCCGATGATAATTATTTTATTATTCATGAATGATTCCTCGTGTTATGAATGTAACGCGGCGACAGCATACTACAGGTATTCTTAACTGAGCATTAAGCGGCGTATTGCCTGGAAATGCCGTGCAGCGTCAGGTTTACCAGGTCCCGTGCCCGTGGCATGTTATCGCTTTCCGCATAACAACGTAACTCTGGCGCATTGCCGGAGGGGCGTAAATGGACGATTTCGCCGTTGGTGAACGTCAAGCGCAGGCCGTCGGTTAAATCGCGCTGTGCGACCGAGCCCAATGCCTTCCCCCAAAGACTTGCACACGCGGTATCGTCCTGTTGCAATTGCGCCAGCAAAACTTGGCTGTTGGCCGTTGGAAAATCCTGCAGCCGATCGCTGGCGGTGTAGCGTTGCGGCAGGTTGGCGGTTAAGGCCGATAATTTGCAATGCTGCCGTTTAGCCATGGCCAATAACACCAAAGCCGGTAACAGCGCATCGCGGGTAGGCAGCGCGGCTAGCATGCGGCCGGCAACTTGTAAGCCATTGCCCGCCAAAAAGCCGCCGTTGGCTTCGAAGCCGGCCACGCTGGGGCTGCCTTCGGCCTCGGCCTGTTCCATGCCGGCGATCACGTACGGCGAGCCGATGCGGGTGCGAAGCACCTGTTTGAATGCGCCGGACGCCTCGATGGCGGTATTACAACTCACCGGAGTGACTACCGTGTCCGCGCCTAAAAACCGCGCGCACAGCAAGCCGACGATGTCGCCGCGCAGCCAGTTTCCGGTTTCATCGGCAATCAGCGGCCGGTCGCCGTCGCCGTCGGTGGAAATGATGGCGTCCAGGCCATATTCCTTGGCCCAGTCCAGCCCGCGTTGACGGTCTGTCTCGCTGACGGCTTCGGTATCGATGGGCACGAAGGTGTCGGTCCGGGCCAGGCTAATCACCTCGGCGCTCAACCCGGACAAAATATCGCGCAAACAATCCCGCGCCACGCTGGAATGTTCGTAAATGCCAATCCGCCAGCCGGTCAGCAAATCTCGCTCGAACAAGTCGGTATAACGCTGCTTGTATAATTCCAGCGCCCCGGAATCAACCGCCGGCATCTTATCCTCGCCAAAGCCGGCGACTTCGACCACGGCCTGAGTAATGGCTGCCTCGTCGGCTTTGCTGATTTCGCCTTCGGCCCGGTAAAACTTGATACCGTTACGGTCGAAAGGAATATGACTGCCGGTCACCATGATGGCCGGAATATGTTGCGACATCGCGTAAAAGGCCAGGGCCGGGGTCGGCAATGCGCCGCAGAAAATCGTTTCGCAGCCTGCCTGTTTAATCGCCGCCGCGCAGGCCTGGACGATGCCGGGGCTGGACGGGCGCAAATCCATGCCCAAGGCGATTTTCTGGCCCGGTTCGGCCAGATTCAAGCCCTGCAAAAATGCCAAGGTATAGGCCGCGCAAACCTGGTCGGTCATTTGGCTGACCAAGCCGCGGGCGCCGCTGGTGCCGAACGCCACGCCGCTGTCGGCCATCATTTGTTGAATATTTATTGTGGTCATAACAGAGTCGAATCGGGTTTGTAATTTAAGAGGTTTTCTGCGGAACGGAAAGTGTTTCGAAGTATGAAATTAGTTGATGCAGACGAGTGCTGGGATTCATTTCGCCGCTGTCAATGGCTTGGATTAATGCGTTAGATGCAAATCGGTGCGCATCCGCAAGTCGATCAATCAAGAGAATAAAAATATTTTGATCTTTACCTTTATCGTAGTTTTCAAAGCCTGGGTAAGCTCGTAAGTCTTTGATTAGTAGCTCGGCCGCGGAATATTTTCCGACAGAGGTATAAGGTTTTCGGCTGAAACCGAAATGCAGCAAAAGCCAAAATTCGAAGCAGGGATAAGAGGTAATTGTTTCAACCTTTTTCGAGGTTTTAGCTAAACTTAGTGCTTCAATGAAGTTTGCATGAGTATCGCGGTCTATTACACAAAATACGCGATCGAATTTGCCTTGCCGGCTAAGTGCTTCTTTGACGATATTCAATGGGTCGGTTTTGCCGCAATGGGTGATTTCCACTTGAACCTTCACTCGGAAATGTACGCTGGCATCTTCCAGATAACGTTTGCCGGATTTGCTATCCTCGCAAATCACTAGCACTGTCGGCTGTGGAAGAAAACGCGGTTTAGATCGCTTGAATGAGGCTGCGTTACGGGCCATATTATCTTTTACGTAGAACCGGTAATGCCCTGTAACGGCCTTCGTAATAGCGTTTTTCCAGGTCTTCGCCTTCTCTACCTTCAAAATCGTGTATGGAGCGGAGTTGAGTCGCTCCATTTGCATCACGCTCTGTCAACCAGAATTGGTCACGACGTAAAAGTTTTGTATCCATTAAGTGGGTGTCGTGGGTGGTGAATATGAGTTGGGCTGGTAAGTCAGATTTGATATGTTTTGCAACCAAAGAGGCAACAATTTCAGGATGCAGGCTGCTGTCAAGCTCGTCTACAATCAACGCGGTGCTTTGGGTTACAAGCTTCGTTTCTGAATGCAAGTTCCATGGTAAGTAAAATCCAATCAAGTTTTTAGTTCCTTCTGATTCGTCTTGAAGGTTAAATTCGGCCTCCCCTAGCGCTGTTCTATGGGTTAATACGGTTTTGCTTTTAGGTTTTGTACCCGGTGACTGAAGTAAATTCCAAGAGTCTGGTTCTGCCTTTTCAAAGCGGATATCAGTAATAGGAGTATCGACATCTTGAAGAAACCTTGAAAGCTCTTTGGTAAAAGATATATCCGATTCTGCCCGAATTTGACTTATCTCTGTAAGAGCCATCATGCTTCCACTTAAAAAGACCATAAATCCAGCTTTCAACCAAATAAACGGGTTTCTTAATTGAGTTAAATCTTCACTGCTGTTAGCGGCAGCTTGGGCAATGAACAATACTTGCGGACCGGTCAATTTTTTCCATAATTCATGCAAATCCGCTCCACCTTCTAATAGTTTGCCAAAGTGGTAAATATCACCTGATGTTTCATGTTTACGTTCGTATAAAAGAGATTCCTTTCCATTTGGAAAAGAAGTTAAGCGTTCTTCGGCGATACGATTTTGAGTTAAAGACAGTTCAAACTGGTATCTCATTTCAGCATAAACAAAATGCAATTCTATTCGGCTAGGTTGATTCACCAATTGCGCATCGAAACGAAAAGGTGAAACAGGTAGCGGTATCGGTTGAGCACTAGGTTGGCGACTTGCAACCTCTCGGACAACGTCCAGTGCCTTAATCAAATTGCTCTTACCCGATGCATTAGGACCATAAATTGCGGCAACCTTTAATAAATCCGGTAACTTTTCCCCTTTGATTACTGGCTTAAAGGTATTTTCCCGTTTCTTTAATCTAGGTGCGGCAACCATGGAAAAGGTTTGTTTCTCACGGAAAGAACGGAAATTGCTGACGGAAAATTCGATTAACATGCGAAAAACTTACACTTAAATGACTTTATAATCATATTAATATAGTCAATTTCTGTTTTATCTGCAGATTTTCTGCATTTAATCGCCTATTGGCGAATTTAACGTTTGCGCCCGCCGCCCAGCAGGGAGCCCAACACGCCGCGTATCAATTGCTTACCCACTTCCCGGCCGATGGTGCTGGCGGCGCTTTTGGCGGCGGATTCCAGTACGCCTTGGCGTCTGCCGCCGCGCGGGCCGGTGCTGCCCAACAATATATCGGCCAAACCGAAGCCGCTGTCGGCAGCCGTTGATTTCTGCGCGGGCGCGGCGATCTGCTCGGCGCGGCCTTTCAAGATTTCGTAGGCCGACTCCCTATCGATCTGTTTTTCGTAGTGGCCGTATATCAGAGACTTTTCGACGGTTTGCCGGCGTTCATTGTCATTGACGGGGCCGATGCGGGATTGGGGCGGTTTGATCAGGGCGCGTTCGACCGGTAGCGGCGTGCCTTTTTCATCCAGAAACGATACCAGCGCTTCGCCGACCCCCAGTTCGGTGATGGCGGTTGCCACATCCAGGCCCGGATTGCTCCTGAAGGTTTCCGCCGCCGCCTTGACGGCTTTCTGGTCGCGCGGAGTAAAGGCGCGCAAGGCGTGTTGCACCCGGTTGCCGAGTTGGCCGAGGATCACATCCGGAATGTCCAGCGGATTCTGGCTGACGAAATACACGCCGACCGCCTTGGAACGAATCAGCCGCACCACTTGTTCGATTTTTTGCAGCAAGGCCGGTGGGGCGTCGTTGAACAATAAATGCGCTTCGTCGAAAAAGAATACCAGCTTGGGTTTGTCCAAATCGCCGGCTTCCGGCAGATTTTCGAACAGTTCGGACAATAGCCACAATAACAGCGTGGCGTATACGCGCGGAGAGTTGTACAAGGTGTCGGCGGCCAAAATATTGATCACGCCTCGGCCATTGTCGGTTTGCAGCAAATCGTTAAAATCCAGGGCCGGCTCGCCGAACAAGTTTTCGCCGCCCTCGTGTTCCAGTTGCAGCAAGCCGCGCTGAATGGCGCCGACGCTGGCGGCGGAAATGCTGCCGTATTCGCCGCGCAGTTCCGAGGCGTTGTCGGCGGCAAACTGCAGCATGGCCCGTAAATCCTTCAAATCCAATAATAGCCAGCCGTTATCGTCGGCGATTTTAAAGGCGGCGGTTAACACGCCGGCCTGCGTGTCGTTGAGATTCAACATGCGCGACAGCAGCAACGGCCCCATTTCCGAGATGGTGGAGCGCAAGGGATGGCCCTTCTCTCCGAATACGTCCCAGAACATGGTCGGTGCCGCCCGATAAACAAAATCCTTCAGCCCCAATTCCCTGGCGCGGGTTTCAACTTTGTTGTTGCCGCCGCCTTCCCGGCAGATGCCGGACAAATCGCCTTTCACGTCGGCCATGAACACCGGTACGCCGATGTCGGCAAAACTTTCCGCCAGGGTTTGCAAGGTGATGGTTTTGCCGGTGCCGGTGGCGCCGGCGATCAAACCGTGGCGGTTAGCCATGGCGGGCAACATGCAACAGTCGCCGGAAGGCGATTTGGCGATAAGAAGCGGCTCGGTCATAACGATGTCCCTGGAAAAGCTAAAAATTAAGCGGTGCTAACCATATCATGCTTGCGCCGCCGAGGCATCCCGTAGCGCGAGAAATCCGAGTTCTTGCTACCGGCTATCCTTAGGCCTGGCGATTGGTTTGGAGCCGTAAACCTGCATGGCTGACAGCGGTCATGCAGGCCGGAAACCCTCGATGTATTTTTGCCGGTTAATTCGCGGGTCTTGAATCTCGAAGACATGATGATGTGTCGAGGTGGTTTGGCTGGTTGTCATTGTTCGGCGCGATTGCCCTATATTCATAACTTCGTTAATAGAGTTTCAAAGCAGACACCGATCTGCGTGGGCACAGGGAGTTGGCTAGTTTTCGCTGGCCTGTCGGGTTCTTTTCGGCCGGATTATGTTTAACCGCGCGCCATCGGAACCACTCAGGCCGCGGACCGGTTGGATAAACTGTATAGCTTGTACTCGGCGCGTTCCGCCGGACGCTCCGGTGCGGCGGGATCGATTTCGAATACGCTTTCAATATGGGTTAGGTCGATGCGGAAATTCTTGGCGTAAAGAGCTGTAATCTCTTCGCCAATCGCGAGCGATTCGCTCAGCGTTTCGTTTTCCGCGGCATCCTCGGTGGTCAGCAGAAAAATTCGGCTGGTTTCCGGTGCGATTGTGCGCAAATGGGATACATACCGCCGGCGTATGTCCTCCGGCAGCGCGGTCAGTGCCGCTCTGTCGTATACCGTTTCAATTTCTCCCAAGTCGGATGGCTTAAGCGCGAAATAATCCCCGCAGAGTATGCTGATTCTGCCGTGTTGCCACAGCATGAATTGACCGACCCGCCGGCGGCTGGGTCTTAAACCGTTCTCCCGGAAAAACTCCGCCACCGCGATGGGGCTCAACTCCACGCCGACGACGTGGTGGCCCCGTTCGGCAAGCCAGATCATGTCCAGGCTTTTGCCGCACAGCGGGACGAAAACGCGGCTGCCCAAGGCCAGATCGAGACCGGGCCAGAAGCGGGTCAGGAAATGATTGACTGTTGGCTGGTGAAAATCGAGTTGGCGGTCGCGCCAGCATTGTAGCCAAAGTACGTTGTCGCGGCTGCTCATGAGGTTTCCTGTTGGTTTGGCCGGCAAAGCCGATCCTTAAAGACCGCTGTTTTCAATGCGGCCGGGCACAAAACTTTCAGAGCAGGGCTGGTGGGCAGAAAGGGCCGCAGCCTCGAGTGGGTTTGGTGGAATGTGTCGAAGAGTAACACGCCGGACTCGGCGGCGGCCAGGAAATAAAAGTTCGGTTTAAGGGGACGGATAACCGGTACTTGGAGCGCACTCTACGGCTGCGGAAGCTGGGAGCAACACTGGAGCGGTTGCCGAGCATTATGGAAACCATGGCTTGGAATTGTCGCCTATCCACTTGCGGCAAGCGGCCCGAGTGCCTCGCGAAGCCTTATTCGTTGGCCGCAAAGCCTTTTTGTAAAACGCCGTCGCGGTAATATTGACGAATATCGATAGCGTAATCCTGCGCTTTGACTATACCTTTTATCGTCATCAGCTTGCCGCGCTCGTCCAAGGGCATATCCGCTAAATTGGTTACTTTTTCCGGCACGGGCTGCTCGTCCGCGTCCAGCAAAACGATGATTTTGGGGCGCAATTTAGCCGACTCGTTGACTTCCACCACAATGGCGACGGCGCCGTTGGTTAGCATGACCGCACAGCCGGGCGGGTAAACGCCCAAGGATTCGATAAATTTGGTGACCAGCCGTTCCTCCAGATTTTCGCCGCTCATGTCGGCCATGATGCTGGTTGCTTCCAGATGGGTGCGGCCTTTTTGATAAACCCGGTCGCTGGTCATGGCATCGTAAATATCGGCGATGGTCACCATGCGGGTAAACAGCGGAATATCCCGGTGGATCAGTTGGTTCGGGTAACCTTTGCCGTTTAACATTTCGTGATGCATCAGCGCGGTCTTGATGGCGCCGGGATACATATTCTCGCTGGATTTCAACAAGTCGTAACCCTGGGTGGTGTGGCTGCGCATGATCTCCATTTCATCCGGATCCAGCCGGCCGGGCTTGTTCAAAATGTGGTCCGGAACCAGCATTTTGCCCATATCGTGCATCAGGCCGCACAAGCCGACATTATGCAGGTTCGCATCGGACAGGTTGATGTGCCGGCCCAGCACGATGGATAGCACGCAGACGTTCAAACTATGCTGGGCGGTATATTCGTCGCTATTTTTCAGCTGAATCAGCCATAAGAAAGCATCCGGGGATTGCAAAATACTGGCGACGCATTCGGCAACCGCCGCCTTGGCCGTTTGGGTGTCGATGGACCCGCCATAACTGACGCGCTGCATGGTTTCGGTCACAAACCGGCCGACCTGCCGATAAACGGCTTCCGCGCGGCCGATTTCGCTTTCGAAACTACCGAGTTTGGGCGGTGGGGTGCCGTAATCCGACAGGGTATCGATCGGCGGCCCGTTATGGGAGGCGAACTTTCCCAATCGGCGTTTACGCTTGATGGTGGTATCGATGTAGACGTACTCGCAACAGCCTCTTAATTGCAAGATTTCATTATGGTTTTGAATTTCAAAGCCTTGAAACAAAAACGGGCTGTCCAGCCAGGGCCGGTCCAGCTCGATAACATACATGCCGATTTCCAGCAGGCCTACAGGTGTGTAAACCCGCTCCGGTACGCTGTATTCGACAGCAGTGCCGACAGGTTTTTTCTTCTTGTTCCGAAACGGCCAGAGTTTTCGTAAAGGCATTAATTCGGCTTTGTTTCGACAAAATGAGCCATAAAATAGCTTAGTTGAACGGCCATGCCGGGCAGAATAAACCAAAAGCCGGTGACGACGTTGAAAAATAGTGGCCGATAGTTCGCATGCTTAGGCCTTTTGGCTGGAAAGCACCGGCGCGGATTCCGTGGTTTGCGGCACCGCAACCACCTGGGCAAAGCCGCCGCCCGGGGTGCGGAAGTTGGTGGTTTGGCCTTGATAGAGGCGGGCGCAAACGGTCTGAGTTTGGCCTTGGTAGACGTAATGGCGTAAGTCCAGTTTCAATTCGACTGCGTGATCGCCGATTTGCAATTGCCGTTCGCTGGGTTGCACCAGCGCTTGGGCTACGTAATCGGTTTGCAGAATTTCGCCGAATACCCGCCGGGTCAGTTTGTCGCCGCGATAGGCGGCTTTGCTGCCGTAACCCTTGGCCGGTTTGAAAAACAACTGTTTGCGTTGTTGCCAGAGAGCGTCGGCCTGTTGTTCCTCAACCCGGATGGTATTAGCGATGCCTTGCAAGAGGACGGTTTGGGTGGCGCTGTCGATGCCCATGGCCCGCAACGCAACGGGGTCGGTCAGCACGGCCAGGTTGCGTTTGTCGGCATATAAGGCGTGGTTTCTGGGGTGCGGCGTCACAACGGCGGCACCGGCCAGATAGGCTTGCAATAGCGCCTGTTGCGCCGGCAGTTCCAGGGCGAAATCGGTCAGGCGGTTGTAGACCAGATCGATAACGGTTTGGCCGTGCCAAAGCCCGCCGTCGCGGAATGCCAGCTCGCCGGGGTCGCAAATCAGCGCGTTGATGCCATGCTTGGCGAACAGATTTTGAAACAGCAGAAACTCCGGCAGCATGTATTGTCGGTCGGGGGCCGCGTCGACGATGGCAACGTTCCGCAAGGTTTGCGCCCGGCCTTCCAGTCGCCATTCGGCTTGAAACATACCGATGATGGCTTGTTCGGCATCCAGCGCACTGTTTGGAAAATCCAGTTGACAAGGGCAGCTTTCGCAGGCCTTGTGGGCCTTGGTCAGCAATAGATTGATCAAGGCGCCGCCGGCATTGGTGTTGATTTCGATTAATTTCGGCCCCTCGTCGTCCAGATGGAAATCGTAACCCAGGAAGACGCCGCGGGCCTTGGGTTGAAAGCGTGCCGATGGCGGCGCGTATGCCAGTACCCGCTGTTGATACGCCGGCAAGGCGATCACCTGCTCGATGGCGGCTATGATGTCGCGCTGTTTTTGCAGGCTGGCTTCGGCGACGAACACGGCAGCATCGGAAATCAAATGCGGACGCTCTTCGCAGATCATCCGGCACAGGCTGTCGCCGTGCGGTTGCGCCGCCAGCTCCCGCCGCAATTGCCGCCGGTCCAGCGACAGGCAATGGCAATCGCGATTGAGTTGTTTGGCCCGCTGCAGCCCCAGGTGGTTATCGAAAACAGTCATGCAAAGTTGAAAAGTGCGGTTAGGCGGAATAAACCCGGTGGCGTGGTGATTGCCGCGCCGCCGGTAATAATGGATTGGGAATGCGTTAATCGCGAAAGTTATTGAATTGCAGCGGCTGGCCCAGGTCTTCGCCGCGCAGCATTTGTATAGCCTCCTGTAAGTCGTCGCGTTTTTTGCCGGTAACGCGCAGTTTGTCGCCGTTGATGGCGGTTTGCACTTTCAGCTTTTTGTCCTTGATGATTTTGACGATTTTTTTCGCCAGATCGCTCTCTATGCCTTGTTTCAAGGCGATGGACTGCTGGGCGGTTTTGCCGGTGTCCTGAATTTTGCCGCTTTCCAGGCAGGCGATGTCGATGCCGCGCTTGCCCATTTTGGCGTACAGAATCGGCAGCATTTGCTGCAGTTGAAAAGTAGATTCGGCTTTCATGACGATGCTGTCGTCCTGTTGCTCAAAGCAGGCATTGCTGCCCTTGAAATCGAAGCGGGTGGCGACTTCTTTGTTGGCCTGATCAACGGCGTTGGTCACTTCGTGGCTGTCCAGTTCGGAAACGATATCGAATGATGGCATAGTGTTGATTTGCAAGTGGAAAAAAGGCGGGTCACTATAAAGGCGATAGCTGGCGAATTCAACCTCTATCTGCCCGCCGGCAATGCCGGGCGGATTGGGCTACACTGATTCGGCAATATTATAAACAGTATGACAGGGGGGATAATGATGAAGCCAACATTTAAGCGGATTTTGCTGGCGGTATGCCTAAGCTGCGCCGGCGGCGGGACGCTGACCGGTTGCGATTCCAAGCCGCAGCCAACGGTTGCCGGCAAAACCGGCGTGGAAAAATATGCCGGTAACAAAACCTTGCAAGGGTTGGTAACCAATGACGACGGGCCGGTGAAAACCGGTATTGTCAAGGCGTTGACCGAGTCGGGGCAGGTTTTAGCGGAAATCGAGCTGAGCGACGGTCCGCATTACAGTATCGAAGTGCCGGCCGGCACCGTGTTGCCGATAATACTGGCCTATTACCCGTCGGCGGCGGCCGGCGACGAGCAGCGCATGGTTTCGGTGGTGGTGCATGCGGCGGCTAGTAAGTTCGATATTAACCAACTCAGTACCCGGATTGCCCGGCAGGCCAAGGCGTTGGGCGGTTACACGCATAAGAATCTGGTGAGTGCGGCGGAAAGTAGCGGTACGGTGCCGGCCAGCAATAAAACCACCGCCGGATTTCGCGGCGATCCCACCACCCAATACGGCGGCTGGCATTAAAACTTGCACTTCAAATGGTACTTCTGCACCCGGTAGCGCAAAGTTTCCCGGGTGGTGCCCAGCATGCGGGCCGCGGCGGTAACGTTGGCGTCGGTGCGGTTCAAGGCTTCCTGGATGATGAATTTTTCCATTTCGTGCAAACTCAGGCTGCCGTCCAGCGGAATGAACAAGCCTTCCCGATCGGTGCGCGGCATGGCTTGTGCCGAAACCAGCCGAGGGGTTTGCAGTTGCAGCCATTCGGTGGACAAGGTTTGGTCGCTGGCCAATAACACGCAACGTTCCAGCACGTTACGTAATTCACGGATATTGCCGGGCCAGTCGTAGGCTTTGATGGCCTGCCAGGTGGCTTCCGGAATAGTGCAGACGTTTTTTGCCGATTTACGGTTGCAGGCGGCGATAAACTGCGGCACCAGTTGCTCCAAATCTTGCTTATGCTCCCGCAGCGAGGGCACGCGAATGTTGATGACATTCAGGCGATGGTAAAGGTCGCGGCGGAATTGGCCGGCGGCCACTTTTTCCACCAGATCCAGATTGGTGGCGGCGATGATTTGCACGTCCACGCTGATTTCGGTTTCGCTGCCCAGCCGGCGGATGCGCAAATCTTCCACCGCTTTTAATAACTTGCTCTGTAAATCCAGATCCATCTCGCCGATTTCGTCCAGAAACAAGGTGCCGGTGTGGGCCTGTTCGAACATGCCGCGATGGCGTTTCTTGGCGCCGGTGAACGAGCCGGCTTCGTAACCGAATAACTCCGCCTCCAGCAATTCCCGCGGTAGGGCGGCGCAGTTGATTTCCACCAAGGGAGCATTGGCGCGCACGCCGGAATAATGCAGAATTCGCGCGATCATGCCTTTGCCTGTGCCGGTTTCGCCGCTGATAATCAGGCTGGAAAACGGTACATTCACCACTTGTCTCAGCATGCCGCGCAAGGTCGCCATGGCCGGGCTGGAGCCGAGCAGGCTGTCGATACTGTACTGGCTGTTTTGGGCGGCGGTTTGCAGTTGCACCCGCCGCTGGGCGCGAGCGCTGCGGGCGGCGCCTTCCACCAGCAGGTTGAGCCTGTCCAGCGAGCAGGGCTTTTCGATGAAATCGTAGGCGCCCAGCCGCACCGCCCGCACCGAATCGGCCACGCTGCCGTAACCGGTCAAGAATATCCATTCGCTGCTGTCGATCTCGGGTTTGAGTTTTTCCAGTAAGTCCAGGGCGTTGCCGTCCGGCAGGTTCATGTCCGACAGCACTACCAGCGGGTCGAGGTTTTGTTCGCGCAAATGGTTTTCGGCTTTTTGCACCGAATCCACCACACTGACTTCCCAATCGGCCTTTTTAAAATAGCGTGCCAGTTCGGCGCCCAGCAGGGCTTCGTCTTCAATGATCAGCAGTGTATTCGTCATCATGGCGGTTTCTCGTGGTGGTTTCGCGCTGTCGGGCTAGGCGGCGGGAGTCAGCGGCAGCGACAGCGTGACGCAGGCGTGTCCGTCCGGATTGTTGGCCAGCCTGAGTTGGCCGTGTAAATCGCGGGCAAAACGTTGCACCATTGCCAAGCCCAGGCCGCTGCCTTTTTCCTTCAAACTGACGAAGGGGCGTATGCCTTGTTGTAATAGTTCAGTGTTGAAGCCGCCGCCGCTGTCGGTGACGCTAACCTGTAATTGTTGCTCTGTCCGGCCGACATCGACGCGCACCGTGCCGGGGCTATCGCCGATGGCTTGCACGGCATTTTGCAACAAGTTTAACAACACTTGCCGAAACTCGGTTTCGGGCAGTACCGCGACGATATCGTTGTCGGCGTGTAGATCGAAACGGATGCTGTCCGCCGCCTGATAGCTGAGTAGGGTGATCAATTCCTGAATCACGTTGTTGACAGGGAGGGCTTGGGCGGTCTCGCTGCTGTTGCGGGCGTTACTGAGCAAATCGTTGAGATGCTTGGTCAGCCGGTGTACTTCCCTGTGCAACAGGCCTATGCGCTCGCGGAACTCGGGGTCGGCGGATTCGGCTTGCATGTTCTCCAGTGCCGCTTGAATCACGGCCAGCGGATTGCGTAACTCGTGCGCGGTACTGGCCGCCATTTCGGTCAAGGCCGCCAAACGCTCGGCCTTGGCCAGGCGCTGGCTTTGTTCGAGTAATTTGTGACTGGTCTGGCGCACTTGGCTTTCCAGGCGGCTGGTGTAATTGAGGTGGGTTTGCTCCAATTCGATTAAATGTTCGACCAAATGGTTGTAGCGTTCGAACAAGTCGTTAATGATGGGATCGGGGCTGCTGAGCTGTATGGGTTGTTTGACGCCCTCCGCCAGACCGGACAATAACACCCGTAGGGCTTCCAAGGGTTCCAGCACGTTATTGCGGAAAAAATACTGGCCTATCCAGATCAGCAGCAGCGGCAGGATCACCGCCAGCTGCAGTTCCAGCTGGCTGTCGTTTTCCACGCCGATTAAGAGTTTTTCCTCTTCGTCGGTTTGTTGGTCCAATAAATCCTGAATCAGGTCGACGGTATCGATCATGGCGCGGGCGTCGCCGTTGATGGCTTGGCTGAATTTATTTTGCAGGTTCTGTAAGTCCAGCGGCACGCTGAACTCGCTGCTGTCGTGGTGTTCCAGTAAATCCATCAGGTGCGATTGCAGTTCCTGAATCTGCTCCGCCGTTACCGCCGGATCGTTTTGGTGTATGGCTATTTTCGATTGCAATTGCAGCAATTCGAAAATGGTTTCCTGCAGCCGGTGACCCTTGCCTATGTCGGTTTGGATGGTTTGGATGCGTTGATGGTTTTGCCAGGTCAGGCGGCCGATAGCCATTAATTCTCCCAACACCAGCAGACTCATGATGAGGGTGACGAAGATGATGGGTCTGAGCAGAAGTTGGCGCATGGTCGGCGGTTGGGGGTCATGGATGAAAGGGTTCCAATTCTACTGGGTAGACGGAAATAAGTATCCCCGCAACCGTGGGCCGAAACTTAAAACCCCGTCATCCGGCACGGCGCTAGCCGGTTGGGGCGGTCCTCCTGATGTTCGGCTTCGGCCGGGCCATGCGCTGTTTGGGGCACGGTTGCGGTCAGTTGGCCGTCTTGCGGCGCGCGGCCAAATGATGGTCGGAGAATGTTTCGTGCCCATCCAGCCCGACGATTTCGCATTGGCCGCCGGCGTGGTTGTATTCTTCGGTAAAGTGATGAATGAATTCCATCACGGTGTGGTCGATCAATTCGGCCTCGCTCAAATCGAAATATACCTTTTTTTGTTTGGGAAAGTCCGCCAACAGGCTTTTCAAGCTGATGAAGTTTGAGAATACCGCCGAGCCGCTGACGGCGATATGGTAAGTGTCGGCGGCGGTACGATCGACATGGTAGGCGATGGAAAAGATATGGTTCGGTTTCAGGCCGCGCGCCAAATGGATCAATAGTTCCGCCACGATGCCGATGGCCACGCCGATTAGCAAGTCGGTCGCCAGTACGCCGATGATGGTGATGACGAATACCGCAAAATTGTCCAGGCCGACCGCCAGGGTTTTGGCGAATTCCTTCGGCGAGGCTAGGCGAAAGCCGGTAAACACCAGCAAGGCTGCCAGGGAGGATAACGGTATTTCGTGTATCAGGCGCGGAAACAGGGCGACGAAGATCAACAAAAAGGCGCCGTGGAAAAAATTGGCCCAGCCGGTTTTGGCGCCGTTATTGATGTTGGCCGAACTACGTACAATCTCCGCGATCATCGGCAAGCCGCCGATCAGGCCGGCAACGATGTTGCCAACCCCGACCGCCGCCAAGTCCCGGTTTAGGTTGGAGTCGCGTTTATAGGGGTCCAGTTTGTCGACCGCCGCGGCGCTCAATAAGCTTTCCAGGCTGCCGACCAACCAGATGGTGACGACGGCAAGCCAGAACTCGTAACTGGCGATCAGGGAAAAGTCCGGAAAATAAAAGCCGGACAAAAAGTTTTCCGGCACGGCCACCAAAAAGGCCGGGCCCACGGAAAATTCGTGGTGCGGCAGCATTTTCGCATCCGGTAAAAACAGGTATTTGTGGATATGGTCCAAATCGAAATATTGGCCCAGCACCAAGCCCAGCAAGACCACCAGAATGGGGGCGGGGACCATTTTCAAGACCGGGTTTTTGATCAGCGCCCAAGCTATTAATAACCCCAAACCGCACAAGCCGATAATGCAGACTTCCGGGTTCATTTCGATGAGCGAATGCGGAATTTCGGCTATGGTGCCGAGCAAGGATTTGGCTTCCGGTTTCACTCCCAGCAAGGTATGAATCTGTTTGGCCATGATGATGATGCCGATGGCGGCCAGCATGCCGTGCACCACGGAAGACGGGAAAAACGCGCTCAATTTGCCGGCTTTGCAGACGCCCAGTAACACCTGTAACACGCTGGCGACCACGATGGCGGCCAAGGTGTAACGGTAACCGGCCATGGCGTCGCCGTGGCCCAGGGACTGAACGGCATCCAAAATTACCACGATCAGGCCGGCGGCGGGGCCATTGATCGTCACATAGGAACCGCTGATGCGCGATACCACCAAGCCGCCGATAATGGCGGAAATGATGCCGGCCATGGGCGGAAAGCCGGAAGCCATTGCGATACCCAGGCAAAGCGGCAAGGCAATCAGAAATACCAAAAAACCGGATAATAAATCGCTGCGCCAGTTTTCCGCGAGTCCGGCCAGGCCGGTTTTGGGGACTATGACAAGTGAAGGATGCTGCATGACATGTCTCGAAAATGGAAAACTTATAAGCAAGCGATAACCATGCCAGTTTTTTAGTTTTTCCCGTAGCGGAGCTGAAAGGTGCGTGTAATCTGAATCTGTCGCCGGAGGCGGCATCTACAGCGTGCCAAATTACCCTGGTTATTTTAAGCCGGTGGCGCAATTGCACAATTCGAATGGTTTATTTGAACCGTTCGGGAGATTTTGCTTGGTTGTTTAGACGCGTTTTGTGTCGGCTAAGGTGTAATAAGTGACGGCGGCCTGCTAGACTAGGCCCGTTTCTAACACATGGAATTCGCTAATGGACGCCGCGCAACCGTCGTTGGCCCGCTATGGTTGGTTATCCATCTTTGCCGCCGTATCCACCATCGCGCTGAAAAGTTATGCCTATTGGCTGACCGATTCGGTCGGCTTGCTGTCGGATGCGCTGGAGTCGGTGATCAATCTGGTGGCCGCGATTATCGTGCTGTTCGTGCTCAGCATCGCGGCGCGGCCGCCGGATGAAAACCATGCCTACGGGCACGACAAGATAGAATATTTTTCCAGCGGCGCCGAAGGCATCATGATCTTGTTGGCGGCCTTTAGTATTGCCTATACCGCCTGGGAGCGGCTGTGGCACCCGATGCCGTTGCAAAAACTGGATTTGGGTATCGCCGTTTCCGTGTTTGCTTCGCTGATTAATTTAATCGTGGCGCGGATTTTGATTAGCGTGGGCCGCAGCCGGCAATCCATTACCCTGGAGGCCGACGGCAAGCATTTGATGACCGATGTGTGGACCACGATCGGGATTTTATTCGGGATAGGCATCATCGCCGTGGCCAATCGTTTTGATACCGGCTTGAATCTGGCCCGACACCTGGGGATCGGCGGCTGGGAAATTCTCGATCCCATCATCGCCATTTTGGTGGCGGTCAATATCGTTCTGGCCGGGTTGCATCTGATTCGCCGCACCATATCCGGTTTAATGGATGCTGCGCTGCCGGAAGACGAGTTGGCTGTCATTACCGAAGTGCTGGATAAGTTTGCCGCTTCGGATCATATTACCTACCACGCCCTGCGTACCCGTTATGCCGGCGCCCGCCGCTTCATGTCGGTACATGTATTGGTGCCCGGAGATTGGTCGGTGCAACAGGGGCACGATTTACTGGAAACGATAGAACAACAAATCATGGACAAGTTCGACAGCATCGATATCGATACCCATCTCGAGCCGATAGAGGATATCGCCTCCTGGCAGCATTTGGCGGCCGATCCGGTCGATCAGGCCTGTTCGATTAACCTCAAGGGAAATTCCTCCACCTGATTGCCGGCAATTTTGAAAGCGCGCATTTCCAGTACGCCTTTGGTATTCAAGGAGATGATCAAATGCAAGGCATCAGGATAACCGGCTTGCTCGATGTCGGTGGCCGATGGTTCGGCCGGCGCGGTCGGATGCGAATGATAAATGGCGAACAGGGTTTGGCCTTTTTCGCGCATTTGTTTCATGGCAGCGATTTGTTGGCTCGGTTCCAGCGAAAAGCGGATTTGCGGGTTGGCGGCGTTATTGTCGACCGGATAGCAGGCGCTCGGCAGACCGTCTTCGTCCGCGCCGACCAGGCCGCAAACTTCAGTGTCCGGCGATAATTGCGCCAAATGCAGCAACTGGTTGGTGAGTTTGCGAGGTAAACAAATTTCGTGGCTGTTCATGCTGGGTTCCATAGTCCTGACGTCACGCGGGGATTGCCGGACAAGTCCTGGTGGGTGACGACTTGCCGGTAGTTTAGCTGTTTTAAAATGGATCGAACTTGCTGGGCCTGATTGTAACCGTGTTCGATCAATAGGTGTCCATGCGGTTTGAGGTGGTGTCCGGCTTGTGCCGCCAGCAAACGGATATCTTTCAGGCCTGCTTCGCCGCTGATCAAGGCTGTTTCAGGCTCGAAACGCACATCGCCTTGTTGTAAATGCGGGTCGTCGCCGGCAATGTAGGGCGGGTTGCTGACGACCAGATCGAAATCGCTATCGGGTACGGCATCGAACCAATGCGACTCGACAAAGCGCACATTGCCGGCAGCGAGTTGCTCGGCGTTTTGCCGGGCGACGGCCAGAGCGGCGGTGCTGATGTCGGTCGCCACGACCTCGGCCAAAGGACGTTCCGCCGCCAGCGTGATGGCCAAAATCCCCGATCCCGTGCCCAGGTCTATGATTTTGTAGGCTTGATTGTCGGGTAGCATGGATAGGCTCAATTCTATCAATAATTCGCTGTCCGGCCGGGGAATCAATACATCAGGGGTGACTTTGAACGTCCGCGACCAGAACTCCCGCTCGCCGGTTAAATAGGCGATGGGCCGGCCTTGTCGGCGTTGTTCCAGCAAATGCCGAAATTGCTCCGCTTGCGCGGCATCGAGTTGCCGCTCCGGCCAGGCGCGCAGAAATGAACGTTGCTTTCCCAGGCAATGGCAAAGCAAGACTTCCGCATCCAGCCGCGCGGAATCGGAGACACGGCCTAAAACCGTGCAAGCTCGTTCCAGCACCTCTTGTATGGAGCGGCCGTCTTGGCTGTTTAACTCAGGCATTGCCGAGCTGGGTCAACAAGTCCGCCTGATGTTCGTGGATCAGGGGTTGAATCACATGCTCCAGTCCGCCTTCCATGATTTCTTCCAGCTTGTACAAAGTCAGATTGACGCGGTGGTCGGTCAAGCGGCCTTGCGGATAATTGTAAGTGCGGATGCGCTCGGAGCGGTCGCCGCTGCCGACTTGCAAGCGGCGGTTTTCCGATTGTTCCGCATGTTGCTTTTCCTGCGCGGCGGA
This sequence comes from Methylomonas rivi, assembly GCF_024505165.1. Classification (GTDB taxonomy): domain Bacteria; phylum Pseudomonadota; class Gammaproteobacteria; order Methylococcales; family Methylomonadaceae; genus Methylomonas; species Methylomonas rivi. The sequence goes on along the minus strand of NZ_JANIBK010000022.1, from coordinate 8,107 downwards.
CAGCAGGCGGGCCTGCAGTACCGACATGGCGCGTGCGCGGTTTTTGTGTTGCGAGCGTTCGTCCTGGCATTCCACCACCACCCCGGAAGGAATGTGGGTGATGCGGATCGCCGAATCGGTACGGTTGACGTGTTGGCCGCCGGCGCCGGAGGCACGGTAGGTGTCTATACGCAGATCGGCGGGGTTGATGTCGATTTCGTCCACGGCATCCACCTCCGGCATGATGGCCACCGTGCAGGCCGAGGTATGCACGCGGCCTTGCGATTCGGTTTCCGGCACCCGCTGCACCCGGTGGGTGCCGGATTCGAATTTGAGTTGGGAATAGACATTTTGGCCGCTGACGCGCAGGATGATTTCCTTGTAGCCGCCGTGTTCGCCGCGATTTTCGTTGATGATTTCCGTGCTCCAGCCTTGCCTTTCCGCATAGCGTTGATACATCCGGGCCAGATCGCCGGCGAAGATGGCGGCTTCGTCGCCGCCGGTGCCGGCGCGAACCTCCAAAAACACGTTGCGGTTATCGTTGGGGTCTTTCGGCAGCAGCAGTATTTGCAGTTCCTGTTCCAATGCTTCGCGTTTGCTTTCGGCTTCGGCGATTTCATCCCTAGCCATTTCCCGCAACTCCGGGTCGCTGTCCTTGGCCATTTCCCGGGCCGATTCCAGATTGGCTTCGTTATCCAGATAGGTTTTGTAACAAGCCACCAGCGGTTCTATTTGCGCATATTCCTGGCTGAGGCTGCGAAACTGGTTTTGATTGCTTTGTACTTCGGGTTGCGAAAGCAGGGCGGTGATTTCTTCGAAGCGTTCGCCCAGGTTTTCGAGTTTGGTTTGTATCGAGGGTTTCATTAGGGAGGGTTATCTCAATTTAAAAATTTCGCGCGAGGCGGCAATCAAGTCGTGGCGTTCGTTGGCGCCGGCGTCGCGCAATTGCGCGCATGGGGTATGGATCAGTTTGTTGGTCAGGGTATGCGCCAGGCGTTGCAATACTTCTTCCGATGGAATACCGTTGTTGAGTTGCGACAGCGCTTTTTGCAATGCTTCATCGCGGGTCATCTCGGCTTGCAGGCGAAAGTCGCGAATGGTTTCCTGCGCGCCTTGTGAGCGCAGCCAGGCCAAAAAGTGCTCGACCTGGGTATCGATGATTTCCTCGGCTTGCTCGGCGGCGCGGCGGCGCGAGTCCATGTTTTGGTTGACGGTGTTTTGCAAATCGTCAACGGTGTATAAATATACGTCGCGCAGTTGTTCCACTTCTGCCTCGATGTCGCGGGGTACCGCCAAATCCACCATAAACATGGGTTTATGTTTACGTTTTTTGATGGCGCTTTCCACCCGGCCCTTACCCAAAATCGGCAGTTGGCTGGCCGTGGAGGAGACCACGATGTCGGCTTCCGCCAAATGGCTGGGCAGTTCCGACAGGGCGATGGCGTAGCCGTTAAATTGCGCGGCCAGGGCATGGGCCTTATCATATGTTCGGTTGGCGATAATGATGCGGCCTATGCCATGTTGGTAAAGATGGCGGGCTGTCAGTTCTATGGTTTCGCCCGCCCCGATCAATAGGGCGGTTTGTTCGGAGAGTTTGTCGAAAATTTGTTGCGCCAGTTGCACGGCGGCAAAAGCCACTGAAACAGGGCTGGAGCCTATCGCCGTATCGGTACGGACTTTTTTGGCGGCGGAAAAAGTGTGTTGAAACAGCTTGCTGAGGTTTTTGCCCAGGGTACCGGCCTGCGACGCCGCGTGATAGGCGGTTTTCATTTGGCCGAGTATTTGCGGTTCGCCGAGTATCATCGAATCCAGTCCGCAGGCTACCCTGAACATGTGACGGATGGATTGGCTATCCTTGTAGCTGTATAAATACGGCGTGAAATCGGCCGGTTCGATGATTTTGGTATCGGCGATCCACGTAATCAAGGGGGTTTGGTCTTCGCTATCGGTTTGGCAATAAAATTCCGTCCGGTTACAGGTGGATAAAATGGCCGCCTCGGAAATGTCCCGGACGTTGCGCAAATTTTTTAAGGTATTGTCCAGTATTTCCGCCGGGAAAGCCAAGCGTTCGCGTACGGCAACCGGCGCGGTGTTGTAATTTATCCCTACGGCAAGTAGTGTCATTAGCTGTAATGTAGGCCTTTTAAAAGTAGGTCATTTTAAGGAATGCGCTGTTTTTGTCCAAATAGAATGATAGGTTAAGCTGAACTAATGGGTTTTTCTGATAATCTATGTTTACAATTTATCGAAATCAGGTCATTTGAATTGCATGAATAAATGGATAGGTATTGCAATAATTTTTTCTTTGTCGGGCTGCGCGGTTTCTCCTGACGCGACGCCGGATACTGAAACCAAAATTACCCCGCAAGAAGCCTTGGCGCCTAGGGCCAGTCACAATACCGTGATAGACGAGGAGGTGTTGTATCTGCTGATGGCGGCGGAACTGGCCGGGCAGCGTAACCAGTACGATTTGGCTCTGGATGCTTACCTACAGGCGGCGAAACGGGTTGATGATGCGCGGATTGCCGAGCGGGCCGTCAAAATCGGCATGTTTTTAAAAGACGAAAGACGCACGCGCGAGGCGTTAGAGATTTGGATGTCCAAGGATCCGGATAATCTGCCGGCCAAAAAATTTGCGGTGTTGATGGCGATCAAGAAATTGGATCGCAAGGCGGCGGTGGAAAACTTGGATGCCATCTTCCGGGAAGACCCGGCCGGCTTCGAGGGCGGAATGCTGGAAATGATCAAGGCGCTGGAAAAGGAGGGACGGTCTCAATTTATCTACGATGCACTGGAAGATTTGAATGGGTTGCATCCCGAGCAACCGAATCTGCTGTTTCTACAGGCTGTATTGGCTTCCGTTTTGCATGATAATGCCTTGGCGCAACAAAAAATCGGCCAGGTATTGGAATTGCAGCCGGATTGGAATAAAGCCATCATTTTTCAGGCGCAGCTGGCGGGCCGTTCCGGCGATATGGAAAAAACGCGGGAGTTTCTGGAAAAAGCGGTTAAGCAAGCGCCGGACGATAAGCAGTTGAGAAAAATGCTGTTGGAAGTGTTGGTTAAAACCGGTGCTTACGACGATGCGATCAAGCTTTATCAGTCGGTATTGGATGAAAATCCCGATGACGGCGAGGCGCTGTTTACATTGGCATTGATTTACATGCAGCAAAATCAACTGGACAAGGCCGAAGGATATTTTGAAAAGGCCCTAAATAAGCCGGAATGGGAAGGTCAGGCTAGTTTTTATTTGGGAAAAATCGAGCTGGACAGGCAGAATCCCGGTAAGGCCTTGGTTTGGTTCGATCGCGCGGAAGCGAATGGCTATGGCTTTGAGGCCGATATGGCTGCCGTGTCGCTGTTATTGGGTCAAAAGGAGTTGAGCAAGGCGGAAGCCCGGATCAAGACGATGGATGGCAAATATCCCGAGCAGCATTTGCGCATTCTGATGATGAAAGCCGAGCTTTATAACCAATGGAGTAAGTATCAGGAAGCATACGATGTATTGAGTTTGGCGTTGAATGATGCGCCCGACAGTAGGGATGTGTTGTATGCGCGGGCGCTGATCGCCGAGCGATTGGACAAGTTGGACGTTTTGGAAGCGGATTTGCTGAAGATTTTGGAAAAAAATCCGGATGATGTGGGAGCGCTGAACGCTTTGGGGTATACGCTGACCGATAGGACCCAGCGTTTCGATGATGCCGAAAAATATCTGCGGAAAGCCATTCAATTGCAACCCGACGAAGCGGTCATTATTGATAGTTATGGTTGGCTGCAATTCAAGCGGGGCAAGTATGACTTGGCTTTGGAGTATTTAAGGAAGGCCTATGAAAAACAGCAGGAAAATGAGATCGCCGCGCATATAGCGGAAGTGTTATGGGCGACCGGTAAGGAAAAAGAAGCCAAGGAATTTTTTGAGCCGATTTTTAAAAAATTTCCCGAAGATGAGTATTTGTTGAAATTTAAGAAACGCTTCTTACCAGACGAGCGATGAAAGGCCGCTTTATAGTTTATATTGCGCTGGTTGGGTGGCTCGGTGGTTGTTCGGTTGCTCCGCAAAAGCCGGCCGATGAATATCGGCTGGCAAGCATGCAGTATTTGCAGAGGCAAAAAAACTGGGTGTTGGAAGGTCGGTTGGCCTTGGTGGATGAAAAAGATTCCGTCTCCGTGTCTATCAGCTGGCGGCATAACGAATTACAGGACGATATCGAGCTTGTGGGGCCGTTGGCTCAAGGCAGGGTAAGAATATCCGTTACGCCCGGTCAGGTGACGGTGGATGACGGCGAGAATCTCAAGGTTTTTTATGGGGCGGTTGACGAAGTGCTTTCCCAGCAGTTAGGTGTGGATTTGCCGGTCGATTCATTGAAATTTTGGGTGCTGGGAGTGAACGATCCAAGGCAGGCTTATATTGAACAGCCGGGCGGGTTTTATCAAGGCAATTGGCTGGTCAGGTATAAAGAGATGCAAACGGTCAATGCGGGCACGCTGCCTAAAAGAATAACGGCCGAAAAAGATAAGGCGAGAATCAAATTAATTGTGGATCAATGGGTTTTATTGTGACAGAAGGTATGGAATTCATTTCGGGGTGGGGCGGGAAATGGCCGGCCCCGGCAAAATTGAATTTAATGTTGAGAATTACCGGGCGGCGAGAGGATGGCTATCATCTGCTGCAGACTGTTTTCCAAATGCTTGATTTGTGCGATTGGTTGGCTTTTCGTCCGGTCGCCGATGGCAGTGTCTCGTTACTAAGTCCAATCCCCGGCGTGCCTGAGCAAGAGGATCTGACTGTGCGCGCGGCGAATTTGCTTAAGTTGCATACAGGGTGCGAGGCAGGAGTTTGCATAGAGATCGAAAAAAAATTGCCTATGGGCGGCGGTTTGGGTGGTGGCAGCTCGGATGCGGCCACTACTTTGGTTGTATTGAATCGCCTTTGGGGTTTAAGGCTTCCCAAGCAAGAATTGATGGCATTGGGCTTGCGATTGGGAGCCGATGTGCCGGTTTTTGTGTTTGGGCATGCCGCTTGGGGAGAAGGGGTTGGTGAAGAATTGCAGCCGATCATGCTTCCTGAACAATGGTTTGTGATTATCAAGCCGGATTGCCATGTGAATACCAAAGAAATTTTTTGCTCAGAAGGGTTGACAAGAGATAGTAAAGTCATCAAAATGAGCGACTTTCTTGCAGGGGAAGAAAGTAACGATTGCACTGAAGAAGTTTGCAAGATGTACCCGCGGGTAAGGGATGCAATGAATGCTTTGTCTGTTTATGCGGGGGCAAGATTGACGGGCACTGGGGCGTGTGTTTTTGCACAATTTCCCAGTAAGGAAGAGGCGGAAGTAGTGTTTCAAGCGTTAAAAAATGAATGGCTGGTTTTCTTGGCAAAAGGCTTGAATGAATCACCGCTCTACAAGAAGTTAGAACAAGAATAAGTCAAATCAGTTATTGGGCTGTCGCCAAGCGGTAAGGCACGGGGTTTTGATCTCCGCATACCTAGGTTCGAATCCTAGCAGCCCAGCCATATCTCCATTATAAAACAATTCCTCGGGAGTCCTTGAATGCGTGATGCTTCAATAATGGTATTTTCGGGTAATGCCAACAAGGCGTTGTCCGAGGGTATTGTGAGGAAGCTCAACATGCGCCTCGGGATGGCGTCGGTTGGACGCTTCAGTGATGGTGAGATATTTGTAGAGATTGAGGAAAATGTAAGGGGTCGCGATGTGTTCGTGGTTCAGCCGACATGCTCTCCTACAAATGAAAATCTCATGGAATTATTGGTTATGATCGATGCATTGAGAAGGGCGTCGGCGGCAAGAATAACGGCGGTCATTCCTTACTATGGCTATGCGCGCCAAGACAGGCGTTCCAGATCCGCCAGGGTGCCGATAACGGCTCGGCTGGTTGCCGATATGATTGGGCATGCGGGGGCGGATAGAGCGCTTACCGTGGATTTGCATGCCGATCAGATACAGGGGTTCTTCGGGATTCCGGTGGATAATGTGTACGCGTCCCCAATTCTATTGGGGGATGTTTGGCGCCAGGAATATGAGAATCTAATCGTTGTCTCGCCCGATGTGGGTGGGGTTGTCCGGGCTAGAGCATTGGCAAAAAGGTTGGGTGATGCGGATCTAGCGATTATTGATAAGCGCAGGCCGCGGGCCAATGTATCGGAAATCATGCACATCATAGGTGATGTGGCTGGTAGGACTTGCGTAATGGTGGATGATCTGGTGGATACGGCTGGGACGCTGTGTCACGCAGCCTCGGCGTTAAAAAAGAATGGCGCTGTTAAAGTTGTTGCTTATTGTACGCATCCGGTTTTATCGGGTGCGGCGGCGGAAAATGTCAGAAATTCGGTTTTGGATGAGTTGGTTGTCACCGATACGATTCCTCTCACTGATGAGTTAAAGGCTATAGGCAAGATCAGGCAGTTGAGCGTTGCCGAAATGTTGGCTGAAACGATTCGGCGAATAGCTGTGGGCGAGTCTGTTAGCTCGCTTTATGTGGATTAGTTTAATAACTATTAAGAAGTGCTTGTAGAGCAGGCTTTGGAGAAAATAATGGCTAACGTGTTTGAATTTATTGCGGAAGCTCGCAGTGAGACTGGTAGTAGTGCGGCGAAAGTTACTCGCCGTAAAGGTAAGGTGCCGGCGGTAATCTACGGTGGCAGCGATGCTCCGGAGATGCTGGTTTTGGATCATAACGATTTGTTGAAGCACCTTGCTCACGAAGCTGTTTACTCGCATGTGCTTGATGTTAAGGTTGACGGTAAAACCGAGAAGGCTGTTTTAAAGCATATTCAGCGTCATCCGGCCAAGCCGCAAATTCTGCATGTTGACTTTTTGAGGGTCGAGAAAGATCATAAACTAAAAGCGCATGTGCCTCTGCATTTCATTAATGAAGAAGTTTCGGTCGGTGTCAAAAAAGGCGGGGTCGTTAATCATTCAATGACTGATGTTGAAGTTGTTTGTTTGCCGCAAAATTTGCCTGAGTTTATCGAGGTGGATATGGCGTCTGTCGACGTGGGTTCCGCTCTGCATCTTTCGGATTTGGTGTTGCCTGCCGGTGTTGAGATTCCGGAGTTGCATCAGGGTGTGGAACATAATCATCCTATCGTCCAGGTTGTTAAGCCTAAGACGGCTGAAGAGCCTTCGGCCGAATAGCTTTATGGATTAATGATTAAGTTAATAGTGGGGCTTGGGAATCCTGGGTCGCAGTATGAAAAAACCCGGCATAATGCCGGGTTTCTTTTTATAGATCATCTGGCTGCTTCGCGCGGCGCTGGTTGGTCGAGCAATGCGCAGTTCCAGGCTGATGTGGCAAGTTGTTCGGGTGGAGCGGACAAGTTAATGCTGCTTAAGCCGATGACGTTCATGAATAAAAGCGGGCTTTCTGTTGGCAAGATGTTGCGTTATCACAAGCTGAAGCCGGATGAATTGCTGGTTGTGCATGACGAGTTAGAGCTGCCGGAAGGGGCTGTCAGGATGAAGCGAGATGGTGGTCATGCGGGACATAACGGCTTGCGCGACATCATTTCGCATATCGATTCTCGAGATTTCTATCGGTTGAGGTTGGGTGTCGGCCGACCGGAGGCTCCGGGGGCGAATATTGCGAACTACGTTTTATCCAGGCCTTCGGTTGCTACGCTTGGGATTTTTGAAAGTGTTTTCAGCAAAATAGAAGCCCGGTTGGATTTGGTTTTGGCGGGGGACTTGACGGATTTCAATGCGCTGTTTTTTTGATGGGAAGAATTGGTTGCATTGCATGAATTAAAAAAGGTTGACCAAGCTGGCTTGTTTATGGATAATAGCCAGATTAAATGAAGGAGGGGTTCCCGAGCGGCCAAAGGGATCAGACTGTAAATCTGCCGGTTCTACCTTCGGAGGTTCGAATCCTCCCCCCTCCACCATCAAATTTGAATTGGATCTGCGGGTGTAGTTCAATGGTAGAACTCCAGCCTTCCAAGCTGATTGCGTGGGTTCGATTCCCATCACCCGCTCCATTTTTGGCTATGGTAACGTCGCTCATATAGCTCAGTAGGTAGAGCACTTCCTTGGTAAGGAAGAGGTCACCGGTTCAAATCCGGTTATGAGCTCCAGTTTTGATTAATTGATCTTTTAGGGTATTTTCGTAA
>NZ_JANIBK010000021.1 GCF_024505165.1 Methylomonas rivi | reverse complement strand
TAGGCCTATTCGCGGGCCTTTATTTCTTAAAATAAAACTATTTATTACTGTAATGCCGACGAATAAGCCTTATCGAAAGTAGGGATATGACTGTCCAGCCAGCCTTTCACCATCTGTCCGACCTCATCGGTCACATCGGCTTCGCCGGCATGAAACTTTTTCTGTAAATCCGCGCAAATGCCCACCAGGGCATCATGCTCCGCCTTATGGCGTTCGTAACCGCCAAAACCCTTGGCTACCATTTCTTTTTCTTCATGGGCAAAGTGATCGACCACATAGGCAATCAAGGCATCCAGCGATACGCCTATCGTGGCGCGCGCCGCACCGCCGGTTGCATCGTCGTACAATTTATTCAGCAACCCGAACAGAGTTTGATGCTCTTGATCGGCAAATCCGACATTGGTGCCGTATTGTTCCGCAGTCCAAGTGATTAACGCCATAGCTTACCTCCAGTGATTTTTTATTATGGAGGTCGCATTGTCATGACAATACAGGCCGTAAATCTTGATTTAGATCAACAAACTTTCAGTTTCGAATTATCAACCGCGACGCCAAATAGGCAAAATCGGGATGCGGCATATACGGCAGCACCCCTATCAGCGGCGCTTCGATGCCGGCCCGCAAAAAATCCAGATTGGCTTGAAATTCCGGCATATCCTTATCGATCCGCACCGCCACCCAACCCGCCAGCGTGCAACCGGATCGCCGTATGGCCTGGTTCGTCAAGCGGGCGTGATTGATACAGCCCAGGCGCATACCCACCGCCAAGATGACCGGTAATTGCAAGGCTTTGGCCAAGTAGGCATTGTCCCATTCCCGACATAAGGGCGAAAACCAGCCGCCCGCCCCTTCGACCAATACGCAATCGCTCCGGGCTTTTAAAAACCTAAAGTCATTCAAAATGACATCCAATTTCACCTCGGTATCGCCGCAAGCTATATGCGGCGATACCGGCAACTGAAACGCATAAGGATTGATGCGCCGGTAATCCAAAGCGCGGGAAGCATACTGCTGCAGCAACAAGGCGTCCGCGTTTTTCCAGCCGCCTTGTTGCCATTCGCAGCCGGCGGCCACCGGCTTCATGCCGTTAACCACCAAACCCCGCATCTGCAAGGCCCGCATCAAGGCCAGCGTACTCCAGGTTTTGCCGACATTGGTATCGGTGCCGGTGATAAAAAACCCGCTACTCATGCCGACAACTCCGCCCGCACGAAAATAATCTCATAACTGGCCAGGATGCCGGCACCTTGCCGCGGATAGTGCTTAATCATTTCTTGCAGCTGCGTTTTGGTGGTCGGCCGGGGGTTACGCTTCCGGTTAACATTGTGCGCGCCTATCCCTTTCAATTCCCTCATCAGGGTTTCGACATCGGAATATTCGGACCGATACAGCACACTGTCCACGTTAATTCCTTCAAAACCCGCCACTTGCAAAAACCACTCAATTTGATCCGCGGTATGAAAATCGTTGACGTGCGTATAGTCGTCGACAACGGACCAGGCCGCTTTCAATTCAACCAAGGTTTGCGGGCCGAATGTGGCAAACACCAGGCTACCGCGGCTTTTCAAAACCCGCTGAAAATCCAACAACGCAGCCGATAGCTCCTGCGCCCATTGCAAAGCCAGATTGGAATAAATACGATCGATGCTGTTATCGGCAAACGGCAATTTCTCCGCATCGCCGCACACATAATCCGCGCGCATGGCCGGATAATTTCGGCGGCTGGCGGCCAGCATCGGCATGGCGACATCCAAAGCCAGCAACTGTTGCCGCAACGGATTCGCAGCCAGCTGATGGGTCAAAAAACCGGTTCCGCAGCCTAAATCCACTATCACCTCATCCCGGCCGTGCAAGGGAAAGCGTCGCAACAATTCCAGCCCCACTTGCCGCTGCAGCGAAGCAAGACTGTCGTAACCGGCCGCCGCGGCCGCAAACGAGCGCCTGACCTTGTGTTTATCCAGCAGGATTTCAGCGGTCATAGCGTATGCGTTATGGCGGCGAGCAACTGTTGCGGATGCGACAGAAACGGCGCATGCCCGGCCGATGCCAAAACATGTACATTCACGCCGGCATTCAACGCCCGCACCGCTTCGCCGCAACTCAAGGGGATCAAGGTGTCTTTTTCGCCCAGTATCAGGCTGATAGTCGAGGCGTTATTGCTGATAAACGGTCGCAAATCGCTGATTTTCAAAATATCCAGCCCAGCCTGCAGCACCGTGACCGGTGGGGGCGGGCATTCGTGCAAGGCATGTTTCAAGGTTTGCAGCAAGGCTTTTCCGTGCGCCAAACCGTTCACTTGCAACGCCAGAAATCGCATCAGAGTCTGCTGCACGTCGGTTTTTAACAACTCGGCAAACCCATCCAGCGTCCGACTTTTTACCCCCGGCCAGTCCTGGGTTTCCATAAAACACGGATTACCGGCCAATACGAGCAAATGCCGGATGCGTTGCGGCGCCCGTTCCGCTATCGCCATTGCCACGGTCGCCCCTAAAGACCAACCCAACACCGAAAACTCTTGCACAGGAATCGCTTGCAAAACGGCTTCGGCAATATTTTCCAAACCGAACGGCTCGAGAATTTCGCTACGACCGTGACCCGGCAAATCCACGCAAATCACTTGATAATATTCGGCCAGCCGCCGGGCGAAATCCCGCCACACGCCTGTATGCATGGCCCAACCGTGCAGCATGACCAGCGGCTGACCCTGCCCGTAAATCTCGGTATGGATATAGGTCACGCCATCACCTTAGCCAACGCTTCCAGCAAGGCATCGACATTTTGTATTTCATGGTCCGCGGAAAAAGTCACCCGCAACCTGGCGGTTCCGGCCGGCACGGTCGGCGGCCGAATCGCGGACACCCAAAATCCTTGCCGCAGCAAAGCCTGACTAACGGACACCGCTTGTTGGCTATCGCCCAACACGATGGGTTGAACGGCCGAGATAGAATCCATCAGTTGCAAACCTTGCTGCCGGGCGCCGGCTCTAAACCGCGCCACCAAGGCTTGCAATTTATCCCGCCGCCAGGTTTCCGTTTGCAGCAAGCGCAGACTAATTCGCGTCGCTTCCGCAACGGCGGCCGGCAGCGCGGTGGTAAATACATAACTTCTGGCTTTTTGGATCAAGATCTCTATCAGATCATCGGAACCGGCCACAAACGCGCCAAAGGTGCCGAATGCTTTGCCGAGAGTACCCATCAAAATCGGCACCTCGCCTGCTGTCAAACCGAAGTGCTCGACAATGCCGCCGCCTTTATGACCCAGCACCCCGAAACCATGGGCATCATCGATCAACAATCCGGCACGGTGCTGTCGCGCCATCGCCGCCAAGGCCGGCAAATCGGCCAGGTCGCCATCCATGCTGAACACGCCGTCGCTGACGATCAAAGTCTTTTCAGTATGCGCAAGCAATTGCGCTTGTAAATCCACGCTATCGAGATGCCGGAAACGCTTGAATTGCGCGCGCGACAGCAAGCCGCCGTCCAACAGCGAAGCGTGATTGAGCCTATCCTCAAGCACTCTATCGTTGCGCCCGACCAATGCCGATATCACCCCCAGATTGGCCATGTAGCCGGTGGAAAACAGCAAAGCGCGAGCACGGCCGGTAAACGCCGCCAACTCCTCTTCCAAGGCATGGTGAGCGCTGCTGTGGCCGCAAATCAAATGCGCGGAACCGCTACCGACGCCATACCGGTCGGCCGCCTGTTTAAAACCGGCCACTACCTCGGGATGATTGGCCAGACCCAGATAGTCGTTGCTGCAAAAATTAACGACTTGTCTGCCGTCGACCCGCAGCAAAATACCTTGCGGCCCATCGATAACCCGCCGCCGCCGGTACAGGCCCTGTTGGTTTAGCTGAGTCAGCTGCTCGGCGAAATCGTAAAAACCCGCGCTCATCCAGCGTAACTGGATCCGCCCATTCGCACACCTAAACGATCAAATAATTGCTTATCGTGATTGGTCATCGGATTATCGGTGGTCAACAGTTTGTCGCCATAAAATATGGAATTGGCGCCGGCCAAAAAGCATAGCGCCTGCATTTCATCGCTCATGGCTTTGCGGCCGGCGGACAGACGCACCCGCGATTGCGGCATCAGAATGCGCGCCACGGCGATCGTGCGAACAAACATCAAGGGGTCCAGCGCTTCGGTACCGTGCAGGGGCGTGCCTTCCACCTGCACCAGCATATTGATGGGCACGCTTTCCGGATGCTTGGGCATATTGGCCAGTTGCAGCAACAATTTGGCCCGGTCGGTTTCAGTTTCCCCCATGCCGACGATACCGCCGCAGCAGACGTTGATACCGGCGTCGCGCACCCGATCTAGGGTATCCAGCCTGTCCCGATAGGTGCGTGTGGTGATGATCTCGGAATAATAATCCTCGGAGGTATCCAGATTGTGGTTGTAGTAATCCAGACCGCCGTCCTTCAGGGCTTGGGTTTGCTTGTCGGTCAGCATGCCAAGCGTCACGCAAGTCTCCATGCCCAGCGCCTTGACGCCCCGCACCATTTCCACTACCCGTTCGATGTCCCGATCTTTCGGACTACGCCAAGCCGCGCCCATGCAAAACCGCGAAGCACCTTCCGCCTTGGCTTGGCTGGCGGCTTTCAATACCGCATCGACCGGCATCAAGGCTTCCGGATTCAGGTCGGAATCGTAGCGCGCGCTTTGCGGACAATAGCCGCAATCCTCGGAGCAGGAGCCAGTCTTGATGCTCAACAGACTGCTGACCTGAATTTCGTTGGGATCGAAATACACCCTGTGTACAGTCTGCGCCTTGAACAGCAAATCGTTGAACGGCATAACCAACAGTGCTTCGACTTCGCTCAACCGCCAGTCGTGGCGCAATGGCGCTTTTATTTGAATGGGTTCCGGCGTAACAGACATTCTGGTAATCTCCAAGCAATGCAGGCAAACAGCAAATGGATGCTTATCAACCTTTTTAAAAAAATAATGTGAACAACTGGCTGAATATTATACAGAACAAATGCCTGCCGCCGCGCTGTATGTTTTGCGGCCGGCCGGGCTTTGATGAAATGGATTTATGCCGAGACTGTTTTTACGACCTAGCCAGAAACCACAATTGCTGTTATCGCTGCGCCGAACACTTCGAAATTCCCATACAGTCTCCACAGTTGTGCGGCCGCTGTCTGAAAAAAACGCCCAGTTTCGATGAGACCCATGCACCTTTTTTGTATGACGACGGGCTGCGTTTTCTGATTACTCGGCTGAAATTTAACCGGCAATTCAAGCACGCACGCTTGCTGGGAACCTTGCTGGCCCGGCATTTAGCTGAAAATGTGGAACTGCCGGAGTGCATCATTCCCGTGCCATTGCATAGCAATCGGTACCGGGAGCGCGGCTTTAACCAATCCATAGAGATTGCCCGCCACTTGTCCAATCAACTGGCACTGCCGCTGGATTTGAATAGCTGTACGCGAAACCGTGATACGGCTCATCAGACCGGTTTGCCGGCCAAGCAACGCGGCAAAAACATGCGCCACGCTTTTTCGGTCAGCCGGCCGCCGGCTTACCGGCATATCGCCATTGTCGACGATGTAATGACTACCGGCGCAACGGTAGCGGCACTGGCATCGGCCCTAAAAGAACAAGGCGTCAACCGGGTCGATATTTGGGTTTGCGCCCGTGCTTGACGGGATTTGGAGAAAATGCCAGGAGGATGAAGAATGCCGGCAAGACCCGATACGATAAAGGCTTTTAACCTGGTTCCGTTTTAGGTTCATTCTGCTCAGGCGAAGATTTTGGGGGCCGCCGCCGCCCCTGTTTGAGTTTTTTCGCCTGATCGGCGTCTACTTTAGTCACTTGACCCGCCGCATTACCATCCAGGTCAATCCTGACGGCGTCCTCTACCAGGCATTCCCAATAACGCTTGCCCCAGCACCAAGTCTTAATAGCTGCCCGCAAATCGTTTTTATCGATACCCAACTGCTCGGATTGCTCGAATATATCCTTGTGGATGCCGATTTTTAACGGCACCTTGGGCGCGGGATTCTTAGGAAAAGCCAACGGAAACTTCTTCTGCAACTGCCCTATAATCAACACGACAGGATCGACTTTGACCGCCTTCTTTGCCGTCGCACCGCCCTCCTCCTTAAGTTGGCGTTTTTTTGATTTCTCGGCCGCGGCCTGCTGCGCCAATTCGTCCCTGAGTGATGCAAGTTGTTCAAAGCCCATAAATTTTTCGCAGTTAAGTTAAGAAATAAGTAAACATGTTATGCGCCGTTTACATCATTTATCAAGTTCCTAGCGACTAAAATTGAGCTTCGAACTGATTTAATCCGATGGCCTTTTGCTAGGCACCCATCACCAGGATGAAATTATTGGTCACCACGCAGCTGTAAAACGTATCGGCCCACGCCAGCGTTGCGGTACCCCAACGGCTTTTGATGGCATGCCGATCGATAAAAATATAGGTAATGACAAAAAGTATGATGAGCTTCAACAGCATAATCGCCATTCCCAGCCCCCATAACCCGGCAAAATAGTTTAGGAGCGGATTGACCTCGTCCACCGCGGCAAAGCTCAAGCCGAGGTAGGTTACCAGACCATCGGCAATATGCAACAAACCAAAAAATAGAATCAACAGTGCATTGACGACATGTTTCGGCTGCGTAAGCCAATATCCGTTGGGTTCCAATAACCTGACCGCACTGGCATTTACGATTTTACATAAGTTGATGGGCTGCATGTCGCACTCCTCAAGCTGGTAATACGCTGATAGATTGGGTTTCAAAATACCGAACCGTCAATACGCTTTCCGACGCTCCCAAGCTAAAATCGACTCGACCGGAAGGCAGCGCGATATTTCGTTACCGTTTACTTGATATTTCCCCTTTCGTATCCAAAACCAAATTGACCCGGCTACTTTAATGAACGCAACTCAACTATAAACCTTTATGTATGGTTTACAATACGCCCATATATGCATTATTTGTTTCTCTAAAGGCAATAAAAATACAACATTCCCTTGTTGCAAACCCGTTAAGCCAACAGTAAAGTAAAGGGTCAAGCAAGAATGAACCCATTCCTCGGCACCGCTTAGCTGTGCGCTGCAAATTCATCACCCTTCCAAAGCGAAATGACTGAATCGATAACCTATTTGCATGTCCCTTACGCGCAAAAAGACGCGGCGAAAGCCTTGGGCGCGCGCTGGGATGCCGCCAATAAGAAATGGTATGTGCCCATCGGTAAGGACATAACCCCCTTCGCGCAATGGCAGTCCGATTTTGTGCCTCGGCAGGCGGGCAACTCCGTTGCATCGAACCAGCCGGATTCCCAAGCCTCGAAACCTAAAAAAACCGCCTCGGCCAACCCAAGCGCGGGCGTTTTTACCCATCCGTCAATCCCGGATTTTGTCCCCTATGCCGGGAACGAGCCGCCTTGGGATTGATTTTATTCGCACAGGTTACGGACTTTGTAGCGCAAGCGGGGCTGAATCCGCCTTAACCCCGCAGTTCCGCGCGCATTTTGGTTTGGTCAAGCTCGCGTTCCGAATGCGAGATCACGATGGTGGCCACCGCATTGCCGATCATATTGGTGATGGCCCGCGCTTCGGACATGAAGCGGTCTATGCCCAGAATCAGCGACAATGCCGCCACCGGCACCGCCGGGACCACCGCCAATGTCGCGGCCAGCGTGATGAATCCGGCACCGGTTACGCCGGAGGCGCCCTTGCTGGTCAGCATGGCAACCAGTAACAAGGTGAGTTGCTGCGTCAGCGTCAACTCGATATTCAAGGCCTGGGCAACGAATAACGCCGCCATGGTCAGATAAATATTGGTACCGTCCAGATTGAACGAATAGCCCGACGGCACCACCAGGCCGACCACCGAGCGCGAGCATCCCAAGTTTTCCAATTTTTGCATCAACGGCACCAGCGCCGACTCGGACGAAGAGGTCCCCAGCACCAGCAGCAATTCTTCCTTGATATAAGCCAGCAATTTAAAAATATTAAAGCCGGTCAGCGCGGCTATGCTTCCCAGTATTCCCATCACAAACAGCCCGCAGGTCAGATAAAAACAGCCCATTAATGCCGCCAACGGTTTCAGCGACCCGACCCCATATTTGCCGATGGTGAACGCCATGGCCGCCCCGGCGCCCAGCGGCGCCAGTTTCATGACGACATTCATCATGGCGAAAAAGATATGCGCGCATTCCTCGATGAATTTATGCACCAATTGCCCCGCGCCGCCCATTTGCTGCAAGGCAAAGCCGAACAGTACCGCGACCAACAGCACTTGCAGCAAATCGCCCGACCCCGTAAAGGCATCGGTAAAGGTTTTAGGAATAATATGCAGCAGAAATTCCGCCGTAGTCCGATGCCGGGCCTGTTCGACATAGCCTGAAACGGCTTGGGCATCCAGCGTGGCAGGATCGACGTTAAACCCATGCCCAGGCCGCAGCAGATTGGCGACCAACACGCCCAAGGCAAGCGCAAAGGTTGACACCACCTCAAAATACAACAGCGCCTTGACACCCACCCTGCCGGCTTTTTTCATATCGCCGGCTCCGGCAATGCCCAGCACCACGGTACAAAACACCACCGGCGCAATCAGCATCTTGATCAAATTGATAAAACCGTCGCCGACCGGTTTCAACAACACCGCATGCTCGGCGTCAAGATAACCTAAAATCCCGCCCGAGAAGATCGCCAGCAGCACCCACAGATACAGCCGGGATTTTGGGGCGGATATCCCGGTTTCAGCCGCTTGCGCCCTGCTCTTTTCCATACGAAACCAATACCCGAATGCAGGTTGTTAACTGACCTATCAAGCCAACAGGGCGGCGATAATACCTGTCAGAAAAATCCCGTCGAAAGTGCCGGCGCCACCGATCGACGCCACCGGAACGCCAAGGCTGCCGACACTTTTCAGATGCAGAATATCCGCGCCTATCAACACGCCCAGAACCCCGCCGATATAGGCAAGGTGCGCGGCATGCGCCGGATCGAGTATCAACGCCAGCAAAGCCGACGCCAGCGGGGCAATGAATAGCGGCATGGCGATGCCGAGGCCCGGAACCGGCCGGCTTAGACGGTAACTTAAGCCGGCTATGATCAGGATGTCCACGCCCAGCAAAAGCGGCTCAATCAATTGCAGGGAGATAAAATAGACGCACAAACCAACCGGAATCACGCAGCCGCCCACGTTAATGGCAATTACGGTACAGCCCTCCCGGACGGGCTGAAATAACTCCCAAATGGGTTTTCTGCCCGGTAACGCAACCAGATGCCCCGTATGTTGGATTTTTAATTTAAAAATCGGCAAATTAATCCCGCTACCCAGCAACGTGCCGATTAATACCGCCAGCGTGGCCTCAGGGGTTAAACCGAGTTTGGCAAAGGCAATTTGAAAAAACTGAACCTGTATCATCGCCACTAAAAACACGGACATCAAAAAAAACAGCATCAATGAAATGGCGGGCATGGGGTTCTCCTCTTGCGGCCAGTGGAATAGGACCGCGCATAGTCTAAGCCGGTTTATCGTTACGGTTGTATGAAATTTTGGCATAACGGCATTAAGCCGGTTTTAAGATACTATACGGACTATAAATCGGGCCGGGCCATTAACTTATATCAATTACGGCTATTCGCAGGCATGGCCTCGGCATAACCGCCGAAGCCTTGGTCAAGACCCAATATCCTCGGCCATGCATCGATTTAAGCCGACATCCGGCATTTAGCCAAACCCATCCCTAGAAAAACTGGAGCACCCCATGAACTCTTCGCTGAAAATCCTGACATTATCGGCCCTATTATCCCTGAGCGCCGCCAGCCATGCCGAACAGGCGCCGACGGCCGGCGGCAAGGGTATGGGACATGAAATGGGCGCCATGGATCCGGCAAAAATGACCGAGCATCTCAAACAAAAACAAGAACACATGCTGACGATGCACGATTTATCCAATAAAATCCTGGCCGAAAAAGACCCGCTAAAGCAGCAAGCCTTGAAAGACCGCCAACTGGAACTCATCAAAGCCCATCACATGGAAATGATGTCGATGCACCACGGCAAACCGGCGGATCACAACAACATGCATTAACCCCGAGCCGACTCGGCCACGCAATAAATAAAGCCGGGCGACACCGGCTTTTTTTATCATGACTGTAACCGCTATACCCCCGCATTCCAACATCCCTGTTACCCGACGCACGGAGGCTGTCGTAAAAGCCAAAATGTAGATTGGGTTAGCGAGGCATAACCCAACAAAATCAAAATGTTGGACTTATTGCATGCAGCCAAACCTACCTGATTACGTCAGTCCCCCTACATGGATTATCCAATCCGGCTGCCCAAACAATTCGAACAAGTGGTGTACCCTATAATTCATTATGCAAGCACTCGAACACACTCAAACACGCTCAAACACCGGCAAAATAAACAGACGCTTTGCGGTGGCCCCCATGCTGGATTGGACCGACCGGCATTGCCGGTATTTTTACCGCCTATTGTCCAGGCACGCGCTGCTGTATACCGAAATGGTGACGACCGGCGCTATTTTGCACGGCAATCCGCAACGGCATTTGCAATTCAACCCGCGGGAGCACCCCGTCGCGTTGCAATTGGGCGGCAGTCATCCGGGGGATTTGGCCCGCTGCGCCGAACTTGCCGAACAATACGGTTACGGCGAGGTGAACCTGAATGTCGGCTGCCCGAGCGATCGGGTGCAAAACGGCCGCTTCGGCGCCTGTTTGATGGCGGAACCCGAATTAGTGGCCGAATGCGTGGCCGCCATGCAACGGGCGGTTTCGATACCCGTGACTGTAAAATCGCGTATCGGCATCGACGACAGGGACTCCTATGAAGAATTGACGCGGTTTATTGGCGCCGTGGCGGTCGCCGGTTGCAATACTTTTATCGTGCATGCCCGTAAAGCCTGGCTGTCCGGCTTGTCGCCCAAACAGAACCGCGATATTCCTCCCTTGCGTTACGATATGGTGTTTCAGTTGAAACAGGACTTTCCTGAATTGGACATTATCATCAACGGCGGCATTAATAGTCTGGATGCGGCGCTGGATTTGTTGAACCATGTCGACGGGGTGATGCTGGGGCGCGAGGTGTATCACAATCCGTATTTGCTCAGCGAAGTGGATAGCCGTTTATATGGCGATAGCCATCCTCTGAAAACCCGCCAGGACGCGATTTTGGCGTTGTTGCCCTATATACGGCAGCAGTTGCAACAAGGGGTGCGCTTACACGATATCGCCCGCCATCTGTTGGGATTGTTTCATGGCGTGGCGGGTGCGAGAGCTTGGCGCCGCCATATTAGCGAAAACGCCAATAAGCCGGGTGCCGATGAGGATGTGTTGTTGCGTGCCTTAGAATTTACGGTTTGATACTGTATACTCACAGCATTTTTTTATCCGGGGTCGGCGATGGAAGAATATTTCTCCAAAATCATTCAAGCAATAGGTGAAGACGTCAATCGTGAGGGTTTGCGCGATACGCCGAAGCGGGCGGCCAAAGCCTTTAAATTTCTGAATAACGGCTATGAAAAAACCCTGGAAGAAGTGCTGAATGGGGCTATTTTTCAGGCCGATACCGAAGATATGGTAATCGTCAAGGATATCGAGTTGTATTCCTTGTGCGAGCACCATTTGTTGCCGTTTATCGGCAAATGCCATATCGGTTACTTGCCGCAGGGCAAAGTGTTGGGTTTGTCCAAGCTGGCGCGAATTGTGGATATGTATGGCCGCCGTTTGCAGATCCAAGAGCAATTGACCCGCCAGATCGCCACGGCGGTGGAAACCGCCATCGACGCCCGCGGGGTGGCCGTGGTCATCGAAGCCAAGCATTTGTGCATGATGATGCGCGGCGTGGAAAAACAAAACTCGGTGATGACGACTTCCGTCATGCTGGGCATCTTTCGCGAAGAGATCAGCACCCGTTCCGAATTTTTGAATCTGATCAATCGCAAATAAGCCGCCATGTTCGAAAACCTGGAAAAGAAAACCGGCGTATTGCTGGTCAATTTGGGTTCGCCCGCCAGCACAAGCACACAAGACGTCAGAGCCTTTTTGCGCGAGTTTCTCGGCGATCGGCGGGTGGTCAATATTCCCCGGCCCTTGTGGTGGCTGATTCTGAATCTGTTTATATTGCCGTTTCGTCCGCGTAAATCCGCCCACGCCTATAAAACCATCTGGACCGAAAAAGGCTCGCCGCTGATCGTTTTTAGCCAGCAGTTGGCTGCGAAACTGGCGAAGCGTTACGGCTGCGAGAAATTATTGATCGATTGCGCGATGCGCTACGGCAAGCCGGACTTGCGGGAGAAACTGCGGGAATTTAAAAAACAGGGGGTGGAAGACATCGTCATCCTGCCGCTGTATCCGCAATATTCATCGACCACCACGGCGTCTATTTTCGATGTGGTGGCGGACGAATTCGTGCGCTGGCGGCATATGCCGTCCTTGCGCTTCGTCAGCGATTATTACCAAAACCCCGCCTATATCAAGGCGGTGGCGGACTCGATCCGCCAGCACTGGCTCAATCACGGCCAAGCCGCGTTATTGGTGATGTCGTTTCACGGTTTGCCGGCCAAGCTGACCGAATGGGGCGATCCGTATTTTTATCACTGCCAGGCAACCGCGCGCTTATTGGCCGACGAGTTGGGCTTGAAAGATAAACAATGGCAGCTGGTATTTCAGTCCCGCTTCGGCCGCGCCGAATGGCTGAAACCGTATTGCGTCGAAGTGTTACAGGACTTGCCCAAACAGGATATAAGACAGGTGGATGTGGTGTGCCCAGGGTTTGCGGTGGATTGTCTGGAAACCCTGGAAGAAATCGCCATTACCAATAAAGAGATTTTCATGGCGGCGGGCGGTAAAAGTTATCGCTACATTCCGGCCTTGAACGATTGCGACGCCCATGTCGAGGTAATGGCCGAATTAATAAAATCCGCGCGATAAGCGGAACAAAAATAACCGGGGAGGCAGCATGCAACAAAACGTATTACAAAGCTGGAGCGACGACGAATGGCCGGTGGTGCGAAAAAGCAAGCCCTTGCCTACCGGGAAAGGCGTGCTGGATCAAGGCGCATTTAATACCATAGAGGTGGATGAGCTGTTCGATACGGTCAATTACGCCAGTACCGTTGCCGGCCAGACCGTTTTATACCGTTCGCTGACCCGGCCTCCGGACGACCTCGATACTATTGCCGCCAAACAGGCCGCGGTGCGGGAGATTCGCGATAATCCGGATGTGCGCGCCAACGTGGAAAACATCGTTGCCAATGCCGCCGGCAGCGAAAATCGTTTGTATTTGTTATTGTTCGGCGAATTTCTGGGCGGCTTCGGCACGGCGCGGGAAGACAATCA
Source organism: Methylomonas rivi (assembly GCF_024505165.1). Lineage (GTDB taxonomy): Bacteria > Pseudomonadota > Gammaproteobacteria > Methylococcales > Methylomonadaceae > Methylomonas > Methylomonas rivi. The sequence goes on along the minus strand of NZ_JANIBK010000021.1, from coordinate 31,107 downwards.
AATCGAAGGCTATGGCTACAAACAGTACCGGCGCGGTATCAACGCGGCGCTGAATCTGGTGGGCGCCATTCATAATTCCGGCACCCCGCAAACGCCTTATCTGCAAAGCGTGTTCAATAAAATCGGCGATTTTGCCCAAAGTAACGACTATTCGCTAATGGTGGGACCGGTTTATAACAGCGAAAAAGGCCTGCAAAGCAAGGAAGAACGCCGGAACTCCTACGCGCCGGCAACCATCTTTCGGCCCACGCTGTTCAAGCCCTTGCTGATCGGTTTGCTGCTGGCCGCCATTTGGGGCTTGGTGACCATATTCCCCACCGACATGTTCCAGTTTTCCAAGGACGGTATTTCGGTGGCGTCGGTGTTTTTCCTGCCGTTGATGCTGGCGTATATTCCGGTGATAGGCGGCTACGATAGAGACAATTGCATCATTCCGTTGCGCACTATTTTCCGCAACTCGGCGGCCTTGGGCGAGATGCTGGATGGCCTGGGACAGCTGGATGAACTGCTGTCGTTCATCAAATACGCCGAAGCTTACGGCAGCGAAACCGTACTACCGGAGATGCGGGCAACGGAACGGCATGCGATGCAATTGGCGGGCGCCAAAAATCCGGTGCTGGGTCATAAAAACCCGGATTACGTCGCCAACGATTTTGCCATGGGCGAAGAGCGTCTGGTGTGCGTGACCGGCCCGAATAGCGGCGGCAAAACCGCGTTTTGCAAGACCGTTACCCAGATTCAGCTGTTGGCGCAAATAGGCTGCTATGTGCCCGCCACGGCGGCAAGTTTGAGCGTGGCGGATAAAATATTCTATCAGGCACCCGAAATCAGCCATCTCGACGACGGCGAAGGCCGTTTCGGTACCGAGTTGAAACGTACCCGGGATATTTTTTTGGCAACCACTGCGAAAAGCTTGCTGGTGCTTGACGAAATGGCGGAAGGCACTACCTTTGAAGAGAAGATGCAATCGTCCATCGATGTGCTGGACGGGTTTTACCGCAAGGGCAACAGCACTATTCTGATTACCCATAACCATCAACTGGTGGATGTGTTCGTCGACAGGGGCATTGCGACGCCGAAACAGGTGGAATTCGCCGACGAATTGCCGACCTTTAAATTGGTTCCGGGTATTTCCAGAGTCAGCCACGCCGACCGGGTGGCGAAGAAAATCGGTTTTTCTAAGCAAGACATTGAAAATTATTTGGCCAAATCGTCATGAAAATAGGTACCCCCGGCAGTGCAACCGCAACCAAAGCATTACTTTTAGGGAGTGGCGAATTGGGCAAGGAAGTTGCCATTTCCTTACAACGCTACGGTGTTGAGGTCATCGCCGTGGATCGATACCCCCATGCCCCCGCCATGCAGGTGGCGCATCGCAGCCATGTCATCGACATGACCGATGCGGCGGCGGTTAAAGCCTTGATCGCGGCTGAACAACCCGATTTGGTGGTGCCGGAAATCGAAGCGATTGCCACCGCTGCGTTGACTGAAATCGAGGCGGCGGGCGAAGCCGAAATAGTGCCTAATGCCCGGGCCATTCAGCTGACCATGAATCGCGAGGGTATACGGCAGCTGGCCGCCGAGCAACTGGGGCTGCCGACTTCGGACTATGCGTTCGCCGAAACCTATGAGCAATTAAAGGCCGCTGTCGACGGCGGCATCGGCTATCCTTGTTTCATCAAACCGACCATGTCGTCTTCCGGCAAGGGCCAGTCCATGGTGAAAAGCGCCGACCAATTACAGGCCGCCTGGGAGTATGCCAAGGCCGCCGGCCGCGCCGATACAGGTAAAGTAATAGTCGAAGCCAAAATTGAATTCGATTTTGAAATTACGCTGTTGACCGTGCGGGCCGTGGACGCCGAAGGCCGAATAAGTACGTATTTCTGCGAACCTATCGGCCATATACAGGAGAATGGCGATTACCGGGAAAGCTGGCAGCCCCAGCCCATGAGCGAAAAAGCCATTCAACTATCCCAACGGATTGCCGCTAAAGTGACGGAAGCCCTGGGCGGATTGGGCTTATTCGGGGTTGAATTGTTTGTACAAGGCGACCGGGTCTGGTTCAGCGAAGTCAGTCCGCGCCCGCACGATACCGGCATGGTGACCCTGGTTAGCCAGGTGCAAAGCGAATTCGATCTGCATGCCCGCGCCATTCTGGGCTTGCCCGTGAATACGGCATTGGATAAAACCGGGGCCAGCGCCGTGATTTTGGGCGGTATCGACGCGAAAGCCGTGGTATATCAGGGATTGAACCAAGCGCTGGCCGTGGCGGATAGCGAGATTCGCTTGTTCGGCAAGCCGGAGGCTTTCGTGACGCGGCGGATGGGCGTAGCGCTGGCTACCGCCGGCTCCGTGCGGGATGCGCGAACAAAAGCGGTTACCGCGGCTGCCATGATTAACATCGTCGAGGCGGATTAAATTTATCGAAAAGGTGAGGCAGTTGAAATCGCTAAAAACTATTCTATTGTTGTTATGCATTTCATCTGCCGCCGCCGCGGATATATTTAAATATGTTGCGCCGGATGGGCGGGTGTATTACACCGACCAACCCAAAAAAGGTTTTAACTATCGTTTGATTATCCGGACCCGGCCTAAAACCTATGCCAGGGACGTGAAATTCATGGCGGGCAATAGGCTTAAGTATCAGGATTTAATCGCCAAGGCGGCGGCCAAGCATCAAATGGATCCCAAATTGCTGCATGCGGTGATTCAAGCCGAGTCCGCCTATAACCCGCATGCGGTTTCCTCGGCGGGAGCGGTCGGATTAATGCAGCTGATGCCCGACACCGCGAAACGCTATGGGGTAACCGATAGGCATGACGCCGAACAGAATGTCGACGGCGGCACGCGTTATTTGAAGGATTTATTGGCCATGTTCAATTCTAATTTGAAGCTGGCTGTCGCTGGGTATAACGCCGGAGAGGGCGCTGTCATGAAATATAATTACACGGTTCCGCCCTATCGGGAAACCCAGAATTATGTTCAGCAGGTTCTCAGGCTCTACGGGAAGGGTTGATTATGAAACCAGTTAGCGCATTGGATGTGGTTACGGAGGTAAGGGAGTTATTTTCCTTGCCGGACATTTATTTTCAACTGAATCAGATGGTGCGCGATCCGCGTTATTCCATGACGGATATCGGCGCGGTGATCGGTAAGGACCCGGCGCTGTCCGCCCGGCTTTTGCGGTTGGTGAACAGCTCTTTTTACGGTTTTCAATCCAAAATCGATACGATTTCACGGGCCGTTTCCATTGTCGGCATCGACGATTTGTACAATTTGGTGGTAGCGACCTGCGTGGTCGACCGTTTTGCCAAAATCCCTTCCGATTTGGTCGACATGACGGCGTTCTGGATGCGTAGCGTTCATTGCGGCGTGGTGACCAAGCTATTGGGCAACCAGTGCATGCCGTTGAATACCGAACGCTTGTTTTTGGCGGGGTTGCTGCACGATTTGGGTTCGTTGGTGCTGTATCAGGTCATGCCGGAACAGGCATCCAAAGTATTGCTGTCAATCCGGCAGGACAGGCGCTTATTGGCGGGGTTCGAGCAAGAAATCATCGGTTTTACCCATGCCGATGTCGGACGCGAATTGTTAAAATATTGGGAGTTGCCGGAGTCGTTGTATGAAGTTGTCGGCGGCGTTCTCAATCCCGGCTCCGTTGTGACGCATAAATTGGATGCGCAACTGTTGTGGTTGGCCGCCCGGCTTATCGACGATAGGGAATTTGGCAGGCCCATTGAACAGACCCTGGTCGAGATACCGGACCACACATTGGCTGCCATGCGCTTGACCCGGGAACAAATAGAGCAGGTCATGCAGCAGGCGGCGGCTGAGTTTCTGGACGTTTTCGAACAGCTGTTGCCTAGATAGGCCGATTCTCAAGGAATTGCCACGCCGAATTGATTCAATAAATCGATCAATTTGATTAATGGCAGGCCGACCAAAGCATTAGGGTCGTCGCCTTCAATTTTGCTGAATAAAGCAATACCGTAGCCTTCCGATTTGAAGCTGCCGGCGCATTCGTAGGGCTCTTCCCTGTCCAGGTAGCGGTTTAATTGCGCTTGGTTGAGGTCTCTAAAATAGACATGGCAAATGTCGAGATCGGTTTTGATGGTCCCTTTGCCGCTATCGAGCAAGCAGAGACCGGTATAAAAAGTCGTTTTTTTGCCCGACTGCAGCTGTAGCTGCCGAAACGCCCCCTCTCTATTTCCGGGTTTACCCAATATGGTGCCGCCGCAAACAGCCACCTGATCCGAGCCGATGATTAAGTGCCGGGGGTACGTTTTCGCCGCGGCTTGCGCCTTGGCCTCGGCCAGCCTTAGAACCAGATCGTCCGGGGGTTCATCGAACAATGGGCTTTCGTCAACTCCGCTGCCGCAACAGCTAAACGCCAATTGAAGCTTACCGAGAATTTGGCCGCGATATTTCGAGCTTGAGGCTAAAACCAGATTTTGCATGCCGTTAACAGTGTTCGGAAGGTTGTCGGTTTGACGCAACAGCGAGTTGTCTGTATGATTGTACAGTTATGTCAGACAAACTTCCTAATCTTATTGATCCCTTATTGTTCGCCGAAAGGCGTAGCATATTGACGGGCGTCTTAAAAATAAGCGAACTCGAGCGCTTGTCCGGCATGGTCGTAAACACGGGTGGCGATATCGCCGTCGACGCGCGGTTTGCCAAGCAAGGCAAGCGCGCGGTGGTTTCCGGCAAGATTCAAACGGTGTTGGAGTTGGAATGCCAATCCTGCTTGCAGGCCCTGGCATGGCCAATAACGCTTGCATTCAAATTGGCCGTGGTGTCCTCGCTACAAGAGGCGGATAGCCTCGAGATCGATTGCGAACCTTTGCTGCTGAATGGCGAAAAGGTCTCATTGCATGATTTGATAGAAGACGAAATATTGTTGGCGATACCGGATTATCCCAGACACGAATATGACTGTATCCCTCGGCACCAGTCGAGAGATTCCGATTTTGACGATAACAGCCAGACCGAAACGAATAACCCTTTTTCTGTTTTAGCCAAACTTAAAAAAACTGGAGAGTAAAAATGGCAGTACAAAAAAGCAAAGTATCGCGCTCAAGACGCGGTCAACGTCGTTCACACGACGCATTAACAGCCAAAACCTTGGCCAACGATCCGTTGACAGGCGAAGTGCATTTGCGTCACCACATGACGCCAGACGGCTTTTTCAAAGGCCGCCAAATCATTACCGGCAACATCGACGAAGAGTAAAAATCGCCGCATGTCGGATGCCGGCGATGTAGTTTAACGACTGATATTTTAGTGAAAAGACCGGGGCATACCGGCTTTTCCCTTTATCGACTGGCGTCATTTCGGCTTCCGGCAAAGCAGCGGTTTTGTTAATTATCAAAGACGGCACGTTTTATTTGGCGTGCCTCCTCCTTTCAACTTCAAGGGTTAGGTCCTAAGCGTGAGCTCAACTCTATCGATTGATGCCATGGGCGGGGATTTCGGTCCCCAAGTGACAGTTCCCGCGTCACTGGCCTGTTTACGAAAAAATCCCCAATTAAAATTGATCATGGTCGGCGACCAAGCCGTGCTTCAGGATATGTTGTCCGATGCCTTGCTTGAGTTTAAAGATCGAATCAGTATTCAGCATGCCACGCAAGTGGTGGAAATGGACGAACCGCCGCAAAAGGCGTTGAAAAACAAAAAAGACTCCTCGATGCGGGTGGCCATAGATCTTGTCAAGGACGGCCGAGCCGATGCCTGCGTCAGCGCGGGCAACACCGGCGCCTTGATGGCGACCGCGCGCTTCGTGTTGAAAATGATTCCGGGCATCGAACGTCCCGCGATTATTTCCACCTTGCCGTCGGTATTCGGCCACACCCATGTGCTGGACTTGGGCGCAAACGTGGACTCCAGCGCCGAGCATCTTTACCAGTTCGCCGTGATGGGCGAGGAAGTGGTGAAGGCGGTTGAAAACATCGAACGCCCGCGGGTCGGTTTGCTGAATATCGGCGAAGAAGATATGAAAGGCAACGAACAAGTCAAGGCCGCCGCCAAATTATTGGAAAATTCGAGCTTGAATTACATCGGCTATGTGGAAGGCAACTCCATCAATGCCGGCAGCGTCCAAGTCGATTTAATCGTTACCGATGGCTTTGTCGGCAATGTGGCGCTGAAGTCGATCGAAGGCGCGGCAAAAATGATTGCCGTAAAGCTGAAAGAAACCTTTTCCCGGAATATTCTGACAAAACTTGCCGGTTTGGTGGCGTACCCGGTACTAAAATTATTTAAAGATAGCATCGATCCGCGACTTTATAATGGAGCCAGTTTTATCGGTTTGCGCGGCCTGGTCATTAAAAGTCATGGTGGCGCCGACGTCCTTGCTTTTGAAACAGCCATTCGCTTGGCGGAAGTAGAGGTTGAGAAAGATGTTATTCGTAAAATCAGCGAAAAGTTGGAAATCGCCCTGGCTCGGAAGGATGCGGAATGAGCCGCTGGAGTAATGTGATCGGCACGGGCGGCTACCTGCCCGCCACAATTCGCACCAACGACGACATATCGGCCATGGTGGACACCTCGGATAGCTGGATCTACGAGCGTACCGGCATTAAAAGCCGGCGCATAGCCGGTCCCGATGAAACCGCCTCCAGCATGGCTGAAATCGCCGCCCGGCAAGCCATGGACATGGCGGGCATCGATGCGGAAGATATCGAGCTGATCGTTGTCGCCACCGGCACTCCGGACAGAGTCTACCCCAGCACGGCCTGCCTTCTGCAAGAACGTTTGGGCATCAAGCAATGCGTGGCTTTCGATGTGCAAGCAGCCTGTTCCGGTTCGGTATTCGCGTTAAGCATTGCCGATCAATACATTAAAACCGGCTTTTGCAAAACGGTATTGGTGGTGGGTTCCGAGGTATGCTCGCGTATCGTGGACTGGACCGACAGAGGCACCTGCATTTTATTCGGCGACGGCGCGGGGGCGGTACTGCTGTCAGCCTCCGACCAACCCGGCATTTTGTCTACTCACATTCATTCGGACGGCGGCTACGAGGATTTGCTGTATTGCCCCAATCCGCAAGTCGCCGCGGCGGCTAAACAACATGAACCCGGCTATATCAGCATGCGCGGCAACGAAGTGTTCAAGGTGGCGGTCAATACCCTGGGGCGCATCGTGGATGAAACCCTGGAAGCCAACGATTTGCAACAGAGCGACATCGACTGGCTGGTGCCGCATCAGGCCAATACCCGCATCATTGCCGCGACAGCCAAAAAGTTGGGCATGGACATGGACCAGGTGATTTTGACTTTGGAAACCCAAGGCAATACTTCGTCGGCATCCTGTTTGTTGGCATTTAACGAAGGCGTGCGCGACGGCCGCATCAAAAAAGGCCAGATGGTTTTGATGGAAGCCTTTGGCGCCGGTTTTACCTGGGGTTCAGCATTAATCAAATACTAAACATGACTATGAGCGAACAAAATTACAACTTGGCATTCGTGTTCCCCGGGCAGGGATCGCAATCGGTCGGCATGGTGTCGGCCATGGCGGCGGCTTTTCCGCAAGTCAGGCAAACCTTCGAACAGGCTGCCGATGCTCTGGGATTCGACCTGTGGAACTTGGTTGAAAGCGGCCCCGAAGCGGACTTAAATCGAACCGAAAACACCCAACCGGCCATGTTGGCGGCGGGCGTGGCTTTCTGGCGAGTCTGGCGCGATAACTCAAAAATTCGCCCAGCCTGGATGGCCGGACACAGCTTGGGCGAATATACCGCCTTGGTATGTTCCGGGGCTATTGCGTTCGAAGACGCCTTGAAACTGGTCGTAGCGCGCGGGCGCTTGATGCAGGAGGCAGTGCCTGTCGGCGTCGGCGCGATGGCGGCGATTTTAGGATTGCAAGACCATCAAGTCGTGAACGCTTGTTTGGATGTAGCCAATGGCGAAGTGGTGGCCGCGGCCAACTTTAATGCCCCCGGCCAAGTAGTCATTGCCGGCGACACCGCCGCCGTCGATAGAGCGATCGATGCGCTGAAAGCCTTGGGAGCCAAGCGGGCCTTGAAATTGCCGGTTAGCGTACCCTCGCATTGCCTGCTGATGGAAGATGCCGCCGACAAGCTCAATGAGATTTTGCAGGGTATCAACGTGGAAATGCCGGATGTCACCTTGATTCACAACGCCGACGTCAAATCCCACGGTTCGCCCGAAGTGATACGCAATGCACTAAAAGAGCAGCTTTTTAACCCGGTACGCTGGGTGGAAACCATCAAATTCATGCACGAGCAAGGGGTGTCCGGGTTTGTCGAATGCGGACCGGGCAAGGTGTTGACGGGCTTGAATAAACGCATTGCCCCGGATGCGGCGCATTTCTCGATATTCGACCCCGACTCATTGAATACTGTTTTGGAGCAATTACATGGATACCCTCAAGGGCATAAATAAAAAACTGGCCATTGTGACCGGCGCCAGCCGGGGCATAGGGCGCGCCATTGCCGAAAAATTGGTTGCCGACGGCTTCTTCGTTGTCGGAACCGCCACATCCGATAGCGGCGCCGAGGCGATTTCCGCCTATCTGGGCGCAAACGGCAAGGGCTATAAATTGAATGTGGCCGACGCCGCCGATATCGAAAACTTTATCAAAACCGCCGGCGATGCGCACGGCACGCCGGCGGTTTTGGTCAACAACGCCGGCATCACCCGCGATAATTTATTGATGCGCATGAAAGAGGAGGAATGGGACGACATCATCGCCACCAATCTGACTTCGGTATTCCGGATGAGCAAGGCCGTGCTGCGCGGCATGATGAAGGTACGCTACGGCCGTATCATCAATATTTCCTCGGTGGTCGGTTCCACCGGCAATGCCGGACAAACCAATTATGCGGCCGCCAAGGCCGGCATGGTCGGTTTCGCCAAATCGATGGCCAAGGAAGTGGGTTCGCGCGGTATTACCGTCAATACCGTCGCACCGGGCTTTATCGATACCGATATGACCAAGGAATTGTCGGAAGAGATTAAAACCGCGTTGCTGGGTTCAATCGCCCTGGGCCGGCTGGGCCGGCCGGAAGAAATCGCTCACGCGGTATCTTTCCTGGCTTCCGAGCAAGCGTCTTATATTACCGGCGAGACTTTGCATGTGAACGGCGGCATGTACATGCCCTAACCCGCCCCCAGCGGTTGGTTGATCGAAAACCGGCGTTAACTTCGGATGACGCCGGTTTTTTATTGCCTGCGGTTTAATGCATGACTTTATTTCGGCCCGATTCCTTGGCTTGATAAAGAGCCGTATCGGCGCGGGTTATGAAGCTTTCCGGGTTATCGTTGACATGTAATTCGGCTATGCCGACAGAAAGGGTAATCAGGCCCAGGGTTGCGTTATCGGTTTTGCGTTTCAAGCGGCTCTTTTCCATTTCAATCCGGATGTTTTCGGAAATTTCGATGGCCTTATGCTTGGGGGTGTTGGGCATGATGATGGCGAGTTCCTCTCCGCCGTAACGCGCCACATGATGATGTCCTTCTGCATGTTTCTTCAATAACGACGCCACATATTTGAGCACGTTATCGCCTATGGTATGGCCGAAGGTGTCGTTTATACGTTTGAAATGATCGATGTCCAGCAACGACAAACACGTCGTTTCGCCGTCCGGCTGTTCGATAATCTCGCTTAAAGTTTGGTCGAAGGCCCGGCGGTTTAACAAACCGGTTAAACCGTCCGTAACGGCCATTTGCCTGACCCGGGCCAGCTCGTTACGCAATTGCTCCATTTCCGCATTGGCTTGGTTCAATTGCATCTGCATCGCGTGGCTGGTCGCGGCGAGCGATTTCGTTTCTTGAATGATCTCTTGCAAGATCGATTGGGTCGTCGCTATTTCCGGCTTGCTTTCCAATATCGCCGACTTTTTCTGAAAGCTATCGTTAGTCTGTTCCGCCTTGTGACAAGTATCGTTAATGGCGTCGGTTGCCTGACGAATCACTTTATGAATTTGTTGCTGGATATTGTCGAAGGATTTTAAAGAGGCGTTGCTGATAAAGTTTCCATACAGCTCAAGGCTGGTTTCGCTATCGAATACAGTATTTTGGCTCAGCAGGCGATTGACTGCCGACGTTAAGGAAGGATTCAGTTCGGTGACATAATCGTAAAAAATAGCGTAATTGATCGGGTTGGCGGCAATTTGGTGCCGAGTCAACAGCGGAATAATTTTTTTTAGATAATCGGCGTTAAGAGTGAAAGAAAAATCGTAAATGGGCAATAGTGCTGTGCTGTCGGTCATATCTTTGTTTTTGATTAGGCTGTGATATTGATTTTTCTAGCGCGCCAGTCAAGAAATCCCTTGGTTGGCGAATTTACCGGATATTTACAAAAAGCCAGCAGTCCGGACACTGGGAGAAGTAAGCCCTTTAAAGCGTAAGCGTCTAACTACATAAAGATATGCTAAGAATGATTTTTTTCAACTACAGGCAAAACGATAATTAATCCGTGCCGGACTTTAAGTTTTTAGGGCACGCTTGCCGCGGTTTTTAACCGGCGGTATAAAAACACCTTGCATCGCCGGCTAATTTGGATAGAATGCGCGCCAGTTGAAGCCGGGTGCTTAGCTCAGCTGGGAGAGCGTCGCCCTTACAAGGCGAGGGTCGGGGGTTCGAACCCCTCAGCACCCACCAGGTTTCAATCGAAAAAACGCTTTAGATAAACTCCGGTATGCGACTCGGCATGTCGGGCAATCTCTCTCGGCGTACCCTCCGCAACCAGCGTACCGCCGCCATTGCCGCCTTCCGGCCCCATATCCACAATCCAATCCGCCGTTTTAATCACGTCCAGATTATGCTCGATGATGATGACGGTATTGCCGTGGTCGCGCAATGTGTGCAGCACGGACAGCAATTGCTTGATGTCGTGAAAATGTAAGCCGGTGGTCGGTTCGTCCAAAATATAAAGCGTCTTGCCGGTATCCCGTTTGGACAGCTCCTTGGCCAGCTTGACCCGCTGCGCCTCGCCGCCGGACAAGGTGGTGGCGTTTTGACCCAGCGTGATATAGCTCAAACCCACCTCGATCAGCGTATGCAGCTTGCGGGCCAGACTGGGTACCGCCGAGAAAAACTGGGCGGCGTCTTCCACCGTCATTTCCAATACTTCATGGATGGTCTTGCCTTTATAGCGGATTTCCAGGGTTTCCCGGTTGTAACGTTTGCCGTGGCAGATGTCGCAAGGCACGAAAATGTCCGGCAGAAAGTGCATTTCCACCTTGATGACGCCGTCGCCGGCGCAGGCCTCGCAACGGCCGCCCTTGACATTGAAGCTGAAACGGCCCGGGGTATATCCGCGCGAGCGGGCTTCCGGCGTGGCCGAGAACAATTCCCGCACCGGCGTGAAGATGCCGGTGTAGGTCGCCGGGTTGGATCGCGGGGTGCGGCCAATCGGGCTTTGATCGATATCCACCACCTTGTCGAACTGTTCCAAACCGTCCACGGCGTCGCAAGGGGCGGGAATGCAGCTGGCGCCGTTGATGGTTCTTGCGGCATGGCTGTACAGGGTGTCGTTGATCAGGGTGGATTTGCCGGAGCCGGACACGCCGGTGACGCAGGTCAACAAACCTACCGGGAAACTTACCGTGACATTTTTCAGATTGTTGCCGTGGGCGTTGCGTATGGTGAGTTGCCGGGTGGGGTCGGGCGGCGTGGTGCGTTCCGGCAGTTGGATAGCCAAGGCACCGGATAAATACTGGCCGGTCAGCGAATTCGGGTCCGCCAGAATTTGCGCGGGCGTGCCTTGCGAGACGATCTGGCCGCCGTGCACGCCGGCGCCGGGGCCGATATCGACGATATGGTCGGCGGCGCGGATGGCGTCCTCGTCGTGCTCGACCACGATCACGGTATTGCCGAGGTCGCGCAATCTAAACAAGGTGTTCAGCAGCCGCTGGTTGTCGCGTTGATGCAAGCCTATCGACGGCTCGTCCAGCACATACATCACCCCCACCAGTCCGGCGCCGATCTGGCTGGCCAGGCGAATACGCTGGGCCTCGCCGCCGGACAAAGTGTCGGCGCTGCGGTCCAGGGTCAGATAATCCAGGCCGACGTTGACCAAAAACTCCAGCCGCTCCTGAATTTCCTTGTTGATTTTAGCGGCGATTTCGCCGCGGTGGCCGGGGATGCTGAGTTGCTGAAAAAATGCCAGACTTTGCTTGATCGGCAGGCGGGTAATGTGATGCAAAGGCTGGTCGGCCACGAACACATTGCGCGCGCCCAGATTCAAACGGGCGCCGTCGCAGACCGCGCAGGTTTGCTGGGCCAGATATTTGGACAACTCGTCCCGTACCATCTGCGAATCGCTTTCATGGTAACGCCGCTCCATATTGGGAATGATGCCCTCGAACGGATGACGGCTGATCTTGGGTTTGCCCTGGCCCATTTGGAATTGAAAAGTGATGCTGTCTTCGCCGCTGCCGTACAAAATCACCGCCTGTATGTCCTTGGCTATTTTCGAGAACGGCGCTTCCGGGTCGAAGCCGTAATGTTCGGCCAGGGCGCAAATGATTTGGTAGTAATAGGCGTTACGGCGGTCCCAGCCGCGCACCGCGCCGCCGGCCAGACTGATGTCGGGATTGTGCACCACCAGTTGCGGGTCGAAATGCTGGCGCACACCCAGGCCGTCGCAACTCGGACAGGCGCCTTTCGGGTTGTTGAAGGAAAAGATGCGCGGTTCCAGTTCGCTCAAACTATAGCCGCAATGCGGGCAGGCGTAACGTTCGGAAAACAGCAGGGTTTGCCCGGTTTCCATCGAGGCGGCAAGCGCCAGACCGTCGGATAAACGCAGCGCGGTTTCGAAAGATTCCGCCAGCCGCAGGGCAATGTCGTCGCGGATTTTGAAGCGGTCGACGATGACTTCTATGGTGTGTTTTTTCTTTAAATCCAGGGCGGGCGGTTCGTCCAGTTCGTAAACTTCGCCGTCGATGCGGGCGCGCAAAAAGCCTTGGGCTTTCAGATCTTCCAGCAGCAGCACGTGTTCGCCCTTGCGGTCGTTGACCACCGGCGCCAGCAACATCCAGCGTTCGCCTTCCGGTTGCGCCAACACCTGGTCGACCATCTGGCTGACGGTCTGGGCTTCCAGCGAACCGCCATGTTCCGGGCAACGCGGGATGCCGACCCTGGCATACAGCAGGCGCAAATAGTCGTAAATCTCGGTAATCGTGCCTACCGTCGAGCGCGGATTGTGGGAAGTGGATTTTTGCTCGATGGAAATGGCCGGCGACAAGCCCTCGATATGATCGACATCGGGCTTTTCCATCATCGACAAAAACTGCCGGGCGTAGGCGGACAGCGATTCCACGTAGCGTCGTTGGCCTTCGGCGTAAATCGTATCGAACGCCAGCGACGACTTTCCGGACCCTGACAGGCCGGTGATGACGATTAGGCTATCCCTGGGCAGATCCAGGTCGATGTTTTTCAGATTGTGGGTGCGGGCGCCGCGAATACTGATGGTGTCCACTGTGTCGATTCCTGCAATTTAAAGAACCTGATACTATACGTGTCTTTCACGATGCAAGGCAAAGAGGAGTTGGGGTTTGACACAGGTTCAGGATGTTTCGGGTGCAATGACGCGCATGGAAAAGCGGGCAACGGTTTCGCTGGCCGGTATTTATTCGCTCAGAATGCTGGGTTTGTTCATGTTGCTGCCGGTATTGTCGCTGTTTACCGAACAAATGCCGGGCTCGACACCCAAACTGGTCGGCTTGACCATGGGTATTTACGGCCTGACGCAGGCCGTGCTGCAAATCCCGTTCGGCTTATGGTCGGATCGTTTCAATCGTAAAACGGTTATCGTCATCGGTTTGCTGCTGTTTTTGACCGGTAGCGTGGTGGCGGCTTTGGCGACGGATATTTACGGCATTCTGATCGGCCGCGCCCTGCAGGGCTGCGGCGCGGTGTCGGCGGCGGTGATGGCCTTGCTCGCCGATTTGACCCAGGAAGTCAATCGCACCAAAGCCATGGCCACCATAGGCGCCAGTATCGGCGTGTCGTTCGGGGTGGCGATGACCGTGGGACCGGTGATTGCCCACCACTTCGGCATCAGCGGCATATTCTGGCTGATCGCGATTCTGGCGGCGCTGGCGGTACCGGTGGTCCTGTTCATCGTGCCGAATCCGCAAAAGATCAGCGTGCACCGCGACGCCGAATATATTCCGTCCGAGTTGAGTTCGGTGATCAAAAACGCCGATTTGTTGCGGCTTAATTACGGCATTTTTTCGCTGCATCTGATCTTGATGGCCAGCTTCGTGGTGGTGCCTTTGCTGATGCGCGACGCCGGTCTGCTGGCCGGTAAACATTGGCTGGTTTATTTGCCGGTGCTGGTGACCTCCATGGCGGCCATTATTCCGTTCGTGATCATCGCCGAGAAAAAGCGCCGGATGAAGACCGTCTTCGTCGGTGCCGTGGTTTCACTGGTATTTGCCAATTTGGGCTTCATACTGCTGCACGGCCAGTTGATCGGTTTGATTGCCTGCCTGTGGGTGTTTTTCTGCGGCTTTAACTTATTGGAAGCCACGCTGCCGTCACTGATTTCCAAAACCGCGCCGGGCGATTTGAAAGGCACGGCCATGGGGATCTACTCCAGCTCGCAATTCATGGGGGCTTTTCTGGGCGGCGCCAGCGGCGGCTGGCTGTACGGCGAATACGGGCCAAGCGCGGTGTTTATATTTTCCGCCGCCGTGGCCGCCAGCTGGGCGTTAATTGCGTTATTCATGTCGCCGCCGCGTTATCTCGCCAACCTGCTGCTGTCGCTGCAAACCGTCAAACCGGAACGGGGAAGCGAATTTTCCAAGCAGCTGTTAGCCATCAACGGTGTCGAGGAAGTGCGTTTGCATTTCGAAGAAAGTACCGCTTATCTGAAAGTCGATAGCCAGCGGCTGAACAAAAACGAATTGAATATTTTTTTAAAGCAGTGGCGATAAGCCGGTGCGGTTAAGTTTTTTATAGGGAGACAATCATGTTGAACAAAGTCATGCTGATCGGCCGCCTGGGGGCCGATCCGGAAGTGCGTTATATGCCGAGCGGCGACGCCATCACCACCATTCGCCTGGCCACCAGCCGCCGCTGGAAAGACCGTAACACCAACGAACGCAAGGAAGAGACCGAGTGGCATCGGGTGGTGTTCTTCAGCGGCTTGGCCAAAATCGCCGGCGAGTACCTGAAAAAAGGCAGTCAATGCTATGTCGAAGGCCGCATCCGCACCCAGAAATGGCAAGGGCAGGACGGCCAGGACCGCTATACCACCGAAATCGTCGCCGACAACATGCACATGTTGGACAGCCGTAGCGGCGGTACCGCTAATTATGCCGATAACGCCCCGCCGGCTAGCAGTTATGACAATAATCGCCCTGCACCGTCCAATTCTTCGCAACCGGCCCCCGCCAGTTACGACGATTTCGACGACGATATTCCGTTTTGATCCGATGCATTTTTAGAAATGCAGCGAATAACCAAAAAGGCCGGCTTTTGCCGGCCTTTTTGGTTTATGCAACGGTTTGTATGGGCTGGCGGGCCACTGATTCCAGCCGCAAAGCCGCTGTCACTTTGGATAAAATCGCATTACCGCCGTGACTGTCTGGCTATGCCCCTTCTGCCAGTCAGACATGTCAGCCTTCTATGTCTGCCGTGACCGGTATAGCCGCCATTCAAATCTTGAAATCACAGAGTGCAGAATCTCTAAATAACTCCTGTTGTCGAATTGCGACACGACAAAAATTAAGGCTATCGGTTGGGGATATTTTTTATCGCCAATAAATTTTTAAATTCGCCTAACCTCCGCCAAACGGCAACTGACGACCAAGTCCACCTTCCCCCAATTGCCAACTTAATTCTCAATGCAGCCGTATCGGATTTTGACTGCGTTCCACACCCAAGTGGATTAATAATTCATTGGCCAATTGTTCGGGATTCGAAACCGTGATCAACACCAAGCGGCTACGCCTATCCAGGTTCGGACGTTCCGGCAACTGAATGGGTGGATACAAATGTCCGGCGACGGCATGCACCGCAAACGCCTCGGCACACTCGGGGAAATAAACAACCCCTTTGATGCGAACCAAGTCATCGGCATGGTTGGTCAACAAGGCTTGCAAAGTGGCCTGCAACCGAGGCCAACTCGGCGTGTGTTCCAGATAAAGCGACACGCTGCGAAAGCCGTGTTCCGGCAAGGCTTGCCCGGAGGGAACTCGCCGGAAAGACGGTGGCGTCTTGCTTTGCAACGTGGAGGTATCAAACGGATCGCGCGTAGCCGTCAGCGTTGGCGTAGCCGGTGCCTGCAGCTTTAAGTAGTCGATCAGTTCCGCGTGTTGCGCGGCATCGGCCAGATCGGCGTGAGTCAGTAGCAACAGGTCGGCCCAAGCCATTTGCGCGCGAGCTTCGGCGTGGCGCTCCAGTTGGGTAATGGCGGACGGAATCGCCAGCGTGGCGACGATTTGTTGCAACCGGTAGCGTTTGGACAGCCAGGGTTCGCGCAGTAGTGTGTCTAAAATGGGTTCCGGACTGGCAACGCCGCTGGTTTCGATAATGATGCGTTCGAAAGGCTTGGTGTCTGTCTTATTCCAAGCCATCCACAAATTCTTCAAAGTCGGCGCCAACGCGCCCTTGATCTGGCAACACAAGCAGCCGCCCGATAGCACCGTCATCGGAATGTCCTGATTTAGCAGCAAATCCTGATCGATAGCCGTAGCGCCGAACTCGTTGATTACCACCGCCGTTTTCACCCCGTCCGCCAACAAGCGGTTTAACAGCGTGGTCTTGCCGCTGCCGAGAAAACCGGTGACAACGATAACGGGGATTTTGGTTAATTCCATCATAAGTTGCTGCAGAAAAGGTTCATGAACGCGGTTTAGTAGTTCTCAATAACGTCGGGCTAAGCTCGCAGGATTAACTGTTTTATGGGTAAAAGTCTTAAACCAAGCTGCCATTGATGAAAATCGGCTTCAACATGATAAATCAATAACTGGCAAGGTTTCGGCCTCGTTGAAATATTCGAATAGGGTTCTAGGCTTGCCGATACCGGTTATTGGCAAAGTACCATTTCCGATATCCGCAAGTGACTATATCGAATTGAGAGCCGCTTAAGGCCGCTCAGCATCCCGCAACCAATCTTGCAAACCATTAACACCGATAGCCAAAAACGCATCTTGCAATGCAATAACCCGGCACAGCATCCGGCCATCGTCAGATTCTTCCCTTTCTTCCGCTTCCCGGAATAATCGGGTCAATAGCTGGGAAAGTGGCCCACGGTCATAAACGGGATGATTACCGCCACGCATAAACACCGCAAACCGTTCGGCGGCCGCCAAGCTTTCATCGGGATAGCTTTGCGATAATGCATTTAGCCACTCGTCGAAACCGTAAAGACGAAAACGTTCGTCACTCTGATCTTGTTCGTAAGCCGAGAAATACAGATCGACAATATCCCAAGAAATGCAGATTGCTGGTTGGTCTTTATCAAACAACGACGACAGTTCCCGGGCTATAGTCGTAGCAAACCCATTCGGCTGATTTAGGCCCGCACGGATGCCGGCCAAACATTGTTCGGCATGCCGGGCATGGTTATCTTTGTGAGTCCAAACCGTTGCCGCGCCTTTCCAGGCCTCGATACTGGCGAGTGTCTCTAATTGGTGAATAAACTGCTGAAAATCGATATAGTCTGAAAACGCCGCTAACGCCGAAATCCGGCCCCAGGTTTCCAACGGCTCGCCCAATTCATGGCAAACAATCCGCTGCAATACCGCGCCGACCTCGGCAAAACGTTGATGATAGGCGTAATACAGACACGGTTCCGCCTCCTTCCAAAGCTTAGGCTCTTCTTCGGAAAGTGCCAAATGAAACAATTCCCAACCCAGTTCCGGACTGTGACTTTGCAGATAAGGTAAACGGCGCAGAATCAAGGCGCGGATGGCTGGCTCCGGGTTGCAAGCCAAACGCCTCAACGCCGGCACCAGCAATTGCGGGAAAGGCTTCTGTTTTTCCGACCAATTCGTAGCCACAATCATGAGAGCTTCGGTTATCTTTCCGCGTATCATGCCGATGCCCTCGCCGATCAGATCCCTATCGTCGTTGTTGCTATGTTCCTGTAAATCGATAAAGCCAATGGCGGCAAAAATGAGACGCTTTGTTTCTTGCTCGTTTTCGATTACGTTGGCGAAGGCTTCCAATGCGTTGGCGGCAACTCGATCATGTCGCCAGTGTGTCGAATGCCTTTCAATCTCATCGAGAAGCACGGTTGCTAGCTGTTGTGGGTCGGGTTGTTCTACAGGTTCCCACTGATTGTCGGCGGGACGACGATTGCCGTAACGATTTAGCAGAAAACTTGCCGCGCCATCCAGGATGTCATCGGTAAAACGTTCGGGTATATCGGCCCAATTTTCGGCCAACAAATGCATAAAACGCATTGGACTACGCGAAGCGGCCTCGCGCAATTGCCATTCCACTTCTTCCGTGCCGCCCACCAGAAAATCCTCGCCCCAATCGCGGCCGGTATCATTTCGATAGTGTTTTAGAAGTTTCAATATACCTACGTCGGAAAACTCCAGAAACAGCTCATAAGAAAATGGAGCTCGCACCGTGCCACCCCGCGAACCGATATGCGGCTGACGGATACAGGGACCAAAGGTCTTCTCCCATTCAAGCAAGGTTGCTTGAGCAGTGGGTGATCGTAAGAAAACCGGAATGGTCGCCAATAATTTCGCTCTCGCCCCAAGTATCCGCGGATTTTCAGCAGGATTTTGATTGCCTCCCAATGACAGGATTGCGGTTTCAATTGCATCTTGAACCATCGGTTGCAGGAATATGAAAGCAGCCTGGATCAAATTGCCCAACTCGAAACTCAAATCCGAAGTCAGCATTTCTTGATCGGTTAGCAAACCACACACCTCGGCCAGATTCGGCTCGGGCGATTCGATCAATGCCAACAGTGCCAGATAGCGCAACGCCAATTCCCGGCTATGGCAAAGCTTTTGTCGATTGGCCTGCCACCAGATGGAGTGTTGTTTGGCATGCTGGATAATGGATTTTTCCATGGCGCCAAACAGCACATTTTCAGCGGAAACATGATAAGTATCGTGTTGGCTGTGGGTATATTCATATGAAGTGAAATTCAGGAAATGCGTCCCCAATTCCCGCTTGCCATAATAGTGTTCGGTTTTTATCGCACTCCACCGCTCAACTGCGTCGATAGCCAGATTAAGCAGGCATTCGGATTCCTGCATGCGGTTGGCCAGGAAATCTTGATTGTCAAACACATGCGGATCGCATCTGAGTTTTTGGCTGAAATGAAATTTCAACACATCATCCGGCTGGATGTCGCCGGCGATATAGTGCCACAACAATGTGTCGTCGGCGCCGCCTGCTTCCACGCATCGGGCAATGGCTCGGCCAAGAAAATCGTGATCACGGCGCGGATAACTCAGCAATGTTTCGATCAAGGCAGCAACAACAGTTTGGGTACGAAAGTCGAAATCGTGCAACTGAAACTTTAAGTTGTCCGCCAACTGCTCACGATCCGCCCATTCCTGTTGCAAGGCCAACATCCAGAAAGCCACGACAGCCTCGGGATCGGCATTTTTCCAAAGCCCGATATGCTGCACATGTAGTGACAGGCTTTGTGCATCACGTTGTTGCAACAGGTTAGGGATAAGAAATTTGAGCCAAAAACGATGCCATTCCAGCGATGCAGCTTGGTAATACAACGGGGTAAACAGTTCGCGATGCTGGCTAAGCAGGTGTTTGAGCAAAGACCAGTCGTCATCCTGTGGGACTAACTCGGCCAGGGATTCGGCCACCAAGCGGCGGATATGAAATGCGGCTTGACTATCGAAAACCGCCCGCAGTTGCTTACGCAGACTGCTTCTATCGCCTGCCGCCAGATAAGCGACATAGGCACGTATGGTTGGCCTTACAAACGGTACGGCAGGCAGTTGTTCGATAAAGGCCTTCAGTGTCAAATCGTTGCGTTGCGCGCCACTGACCACCAGTACATCCAGTAAGGTTTGATGGCCGAATTCGATATTGCCGAACTGGTTTTCGTGCAACACATTCGCGCTCAATAATCGCTTGCGCATGTTATCCGGCAACGCTGCTTGCACCCGAACAATGTCCAGCTTGCGGGTTTTCAACATCTTGCCGGCGATTTTTTCGAGTGCCGCCATAGCTTCATCACCCAACAAACTGTCGTTTTGAACAACTATTTCCAGGTACTTACGGCTCAGCGCCTGGCTGGACGCAACATTAAAGCCGCCGGTTTGCTTGGCAATATCGGCAAACATCGCCAGTTCACGCGGGTTTTGCAACAAGCTTTGCGTCATCGAGTCCAGCGTTTGTGGATCAATGCCAAAGGTATTGATGATAGGCGCAACGACCTGATCCCAATTTAAAGGCTGGGTGTTGACGACCTTATCCCAGCTGCGCTCGGCCAGACGGCGGTCATATTTTCGGTCAAACTCCCGGCAAGCCGCGATCAGGGTGACCTTGGGAATCAGCAGCAAGCGATCCATCAGCGCCAGGAAAAAATCCAAAACCACATGATCGCGGGACAAGGAAAGCACATCCAGCGAGTCGATGACGATAACCACGGGTTTGTTGTCCGCCATCCGGGCAATTAGGCCGACCAAGTCTGCGGGCAGGCCGTGTGCGGTCCGTGCTTCGGGTGTCAGGCAACAGGCATATTCGCGGGTTTGGATAAACACAGAGGCCAAATCGTTACGTTGATCCAACGCTTCCTGTAGCTCCAACAGCACACAGGTCTTGCCCGAACCTGGAATTCCGCTGAGCAGTATTGAGCGATCCGTCGATTCAATGGCTGTTATCAATTCAGCGGCGGTATCGACATGCAGACGAGTACCGGAAATATCTCGCCGCCATGAACGTCCGACTGTCGAGGCGCTGGCAAGCGATTGTTGCATTTGTTGTTGCGACATTGGCGGCGCTAGCGTTGCGCCAGATTTTTCCAATATGTCTATAAGATCGGCTTTGCTGAGTCGATGCGAGGGCGGAGCCGATGAACCGCCTTCGCCGATGCAGGCACCAAGGTTGCTCAGTTTGTCCTTGAGAGCGCTGAAAGCCATCTCGGCGTTGGTCGCTAAAAACCGTAGCCGTTCTTTTAGAAGCTCTTCCGTGCGTTCGAATTCATTGGAAACTTCAAACGAAGTTTGGTGGAGCCAATCATATGTCGTCAGGCTAGGTGTCTCAGTTAATCGCTGAGCCAAGGCTACATCGGTCTTACGATGATGGGATGTTAGACTTTGCTGATAAGCAGCAGTATTAGGCTGTGTTCGCGCATGCTCTCGCAACTTAGCAAGGTCGCCAAAATCGTTACGAGAGTAAAACTTGAGCTGGGCCTTTGGATTAGCTGCCAGGAATCGTGAGGCTTTTACCAACTCATCGCCTAAGTCGGCAATCGACCACGGTTTAAAATCGGGTTGGTTCTTTTTGCATTGACAAGCTATCAGGCTACCATCAGCGCAACCGATTACCACATCGTCTACGGGTATCGGTTTTCCGCTGGCATCCAGTGCCGTGGAATCAACTTCCAGCCAATGGTAGGCTTCATCAACCAAAATGCTTAACGCCCAGTCAAACGCGACTAAGGTTTGGTAATGATCGCCTCGATTGGAACGCACGCCTGCAAGACTCAAAGCTTATCCTTAATCTAAAGTATGGCAGCCATGTTCAACGCAATCGGCTCATCCGCCATGCAATTGCCAAAAATGGGCCGGGGTAACGATGGGATAGTGCGCGGATAGGGCTAATAAGTCCTTGTCGCCGGTAACAAGGTAATTGGCTTTTGCAGCCAGAAAAGTCCCCAGTACGGGTTGGTCGGCACTATCGCGGAGTGCAGGCTCGGCTGTTTCCACCGGGTCGACCAGATCGGCAAGGAAAGTCAGGCTATCGACAAAGTCGCGAATTTCGACACTTGACCAAGCAAGACGGTGATTGAGCCGCGGTAAAACCCGCTGCAATTCATCCAAGATATATTGGGAAAGAACAACTTCCAGGCTTCCGTTTCGCCAAGCGGAAACGATTTTGCCCGGTATCGAGTTGGGATAGGCGGTGCCGGAAAGCAAAACGTTGGTATCGAGGACAATGTAAATTTGCGTCATAGCTAAAATTGAGAACGCCTAGTCTCTGAAACTATGGCATCAATTTCATTTAGCCCTTCCTCTTGAGGCACGTTTGCAAAAGCATCGGCCATTTGTTGACTTAATTGATCAAATCGATCTTTGAAACGGCGAATTCGATCGAATAATTGCGCATCGACCAGTGCCGCCACTGGTTTCCCGTCCTTTTTGATTAAAATTGAATCATGCCGGTATTGAACTTGATTCAACATTTCCCCTAGATTTTGCCGAAAAGCAACAGCATTTACTTCATTAATCATAATAACGCTCTTATTATAGAAACCGAGATCATATTGATCATAATGATTTATTAAGTTAATGGCAAATTGATCATTAATTTAAGCCCATGTCAACGTTTGGCCGGGAAATTGGGCGTTCAACAGGGTTATTTTTAGATCAATTGGCGACCTGATTACGCTAATTGCCGAGCTTCATTCCACCATATTCATCGCCATAAAGCGGCCCTTCTTAACCGGCAGAAATGGCTCAACTGCTGACACAGACGCATACAACGAGATTTTTCAAATAAATCCCCTCAAATCCCCCTTTTTTTCAAAGGGGGAGGATCACTTCTGAACCCATACTGAACAGTTACATTGAATTTGAAGCTTTTTGGTTTATAGGCTGATCTTAGAACCAATCAAAGCATCAAGCCGCCACTTGGCACGATTCCAAGGCCTCCAGCATATCCTGTTTGGGCAAATTGCGGCCTATGAACACTAGGCTTGATGCCTTGGCTTCGCCGTCTTGCCAGGGGGCGCCAAAATCCTGCGTCATCAGCATGTGTACGCCTTGGTAGATGACACGCTTGTCGCAGCCGGCGATATTCAAAATACCTTTATAGCGCAACAGGTCGTTACCATAGTCGCGAACCATGATGTCCAGAAATGCGAGTATGCGCGCAGCATCCAGCTCCCTGTCGGTGCGAAATACAAATGAACTGATGTCGTCTTCATGCTCGTGGCTGACGTCCTCCAAAAAGTCCGGTTCGATTTTCAGTATATCGTCCAGGTTGAAGCCGTCGATGTCCAGAATGTCACTCAGCTCGGTTGCGCCAAAATGCACGCGTTTGATCGGTGCTCTGGGGTTCATGGTCCGCAGTCGTGTTTCCAGATCGGCGATCACTTCGGCTTCCTGCAAATCCGTTTTCGACAACAGGATGCGATCGGCAAACCCCACTTGTTCTTGCGCTTCGTGGTGTTCTTGCAATTGTTGATGAGCATGTACCGCGTCGACCACGGTGACGATGGCATCCAGCTTATAGTTTTCGGCGATGTCCTGCTCGATGAAAAAGGTTTGCGCCACCGGCGCCGGATCGGCCAGGCCGGTGGTTTCGATGATGACCCGTTCGAAGTGAATGTCGCCATTTTCGCGGCGGTCGGACAATTCGCCAAGGATGCGCACCAGGTCGCCGCGCACCGTACAGCAAATGCAACCGTTGTTCATGGTCACGATTTGCTCGTCGGCCTGCACCAGTAGTTCGTTATCGATGCCGGTTTCGCCGAATTCGTTTTCGATCACCGCAATACGGCGGCCGTGGTGTTCGGTCAGAATGCGGTTCAGTAAGGTGGTTTTACCGGCACCGAGAAAGCCGGTCAGAATGGTGACTGGCACCGGGAAGTTGAGAATGCGGTTCATAAGTTTCCTTGCGACTGGATTTGTCGTTTGTCGCGTTCGATTAATGCGTAGGCGGAATGGTTGTGTATAGACTCGAAGTTTTCCGATTCCACGGAATAGGCGGCGATGCGGGGCTCCGCCTCCAATCTGGCGGCCACGTCGCGGACCATGTCTTCGACGAACTTGGGGTGATCATAGGCATATTCGGTGACGTATTTTTCATCCGGGCGTTTCAGCAACCCATAGATCGGTGACGAGGCTTCGGCTTCCACCAGCGCGATCAGTTCTTCAATCCAGATAAATTCGCTGGCCGACACGGTAATCGTCACATGCGAGCGCTGGTTGTGGGCACCACGCTCTGAAATTTCCTTGGAACACGGGCACAGGCTGGTGACAGGCACCACGATTTTGACTTTGATCCGGCAGCCGGTACTGTCGATTTCGCCGATGAAGCTGACCTGATAATCCAGCAGACTACGCACGCCGCTGACCGGCGCGGCCTTGTCGACGAAGTACGGAAAGCGCATGTCGATATAACCGGATTCGGCTTCCAGCCGGGACAGCATTTCTTGCAACATGACCGGGAATGAGGCGATGCTGATCTCCCGGTCATGGCTATTCAATATTTCGACGAAGCGCGACATATGCGTGCCCTTGAAATCATGTGGCAAATTCACGTACATATCAAAGCGGGCGACGGTATGTTGTTCGCCGCAGCTCTTGTCCTTAACCCGCACCGGGTGCAGGATGTCCTTGATGCCGACTTTGTCGATGGCGATGCGGCGGCTGTCGGCGCGGCCTTGAATGTCTTCGATGGCGCTGATGTTCATGCGGCCACCTCGCTGTAACGCACGCAGGCGTTGTCGGTTTCCCATAGTGTGACGGCAGCAACTTTGACATGCGCGCTGTTCAGGGTGGCCGATAGTTGGCGGTAAAACCAGGCCGCCAAATTCTCTGCGGTGGGGTTGATGCGGTCGAAGGGCTTGATGTCGTTCAAAAACCGATGATCCAGACTATCCGCCAGTTGTCGGGTCGCGGCCTTGATGGCTTTGAAGTCGATGGCGATACCAATGTCATCCAGCACCTTGGCTTGTACTTCGGTTTCGACTTTCCAGTTATGCCCATGCAGGCGACGGCAATCGCCGGGATATTCGCGCAAGGCATGGGCGGAGCAAAATTGCGCGTGAACTTTCAGGGTATAGAGGCCGCAGGTGGACGGGGTTTGTTCAGTTATTGTCATCGATTTTCAACGTGTCGTGAGTCAATGGTGTGTAGGGAAGACGGGTAGCGGTTTTGCGCGGCCAGTTCGATCAGGGCTTGCGCCAACGGCAAGGTTTGCTGGTGACCGCCGTGCAACCAGCGCAGCGTGACATGGCCGTCTTGCATTTCCCGCTGGCCGACCACGATCAGCAGCGGCACTTTGGCCAAACTGTGTTCGCGGATCTTGTAGCCGATTTTTTCGTTGCGTAAGTCGGTTTCCACCGTCAAACCGGCGCTGTTTAATTGCTCGGCAACTTCCAGCGCATAGGTTTCGGTTTGTTCGCTGATGGGCGCGACCACGACTTGCAGTGGCGCTAGCCAGAACGGCAGCCAACCGGCGTAATGCTCCAGCAAGATACCGGTAAAGCGTTCCAGGGAGCCGAACAAGGCTCGATGCAGCATCACCGGGGTTTGCTTGTTGCCGTCGGCGTCGATATAGCTGGCTCCCAGACGGTCCGGCAGATTGAGGTCGACTTGCAAGGTGCCGCACTGCCAATCGCGGCCCATCGCATCGCGCAGCACAAATTCCAGTTTCGGTCCGTAAAACGCGCCTTCGCCGGGGTTATGCGTATACGGCAGTCCGCTGGTTTGCATGGCTTGAATCAAGGCCTGCTCGGCCTGATCCCAAACCGCATCGCCACCCACCCGTTGCGCCGGCCGGTCGGAAAATTTTATGCGAATGTCGTGAAAGCCGAAGTCGCGATAGATGCTTAAAATCAGCTCGCAGATGGCCAGGCTTTCTTGAGTGATTTGCTGCTCGCTGCAAAAGATATGCGCATCGTCCTGGGTAAAAGACCGCACCCGCATCAAGCCGTGCAAGGCGCATGACGGCTCGTAACGATGCACCTTGCCGAATTCCGCCAACCGCAGTGGCAATTGCCGATAGCTTCGCAGGCCTTGTTTGAATACCTGCACGCCGCCGGGGCAGTTCATCGGCTTCAGCGCAAACACCCGCTCATCCGGGGTTTGGGTGGTAAACATGTGTTCGCCGAATTTCTCCCAGTGCCCGGAGGCCTGCCACAGGCCAATGTCCATCACGTCCGGCGTATTGATTTCCTGATAGCCCGCCGCCGTCTGCCGTTGCCGCAAATAACCGATCAAGCGCTGAAACAATCGCCAGCCTTTGGCATGCCAGAAGACCGAGCCGGGTGCCTGTTCCTGAAAATGAAACAAGTCCATCTCTCTGCCCAGGCGACGATGGTCGCGTAATTCCGCTTCCCCCAATTGCTTGAGATGGCAATCCAGCTCGGTTTGTGTCGGCCACACCGTGCCGTAGATACGCTGCAGCATGGGCTGCGTGTGATCGCCTTGCCAATAGGCGCCGGTCAATTTGAGCAGTTTGAAGGCTAGTCCAATTTGCCCGGTATCCGCACCGTGCGGGCCACGACACAGGTCGGTAAATTGCCCTTGTCGGTAGACGGAGATAGTCTCATGTTCGGGAATACGGGTGATCAGTTTCAGCTTGAAACACTCGTTGCACTGACTGAAAAAGGCAATCGCCTGTTCCCGGCTCCATTGTTCGCGGGTGATAGGGTCGGCACGCTCGACGATGTCGCGCATGCGTTGTTCGATGACGAGCAAGGCGTCGACGGATAACGGTTCGGCAAAGGCAAAATCGTAATAAAAGCCGTTTTCGATAGCCGGACCAATGGCTACTTGCGTATCAGGATAGAGTTCCTTGACGGCTTGGGCCATCAGGTGCGCGGTATCGTGGCGTAAGGTGTCGAGAGAGTCTTCGGTTTGGTCTGCTGAGGAAGTCATGGTTAATTGGTTGATTGATTCACGTCGACGTTGCGGAAACGCTGGCTATCTTCGACGCTAAAAGCGACATCGTCGACTTTGAAGTTGTTTAATTTCAGGCTGTAAAAGCGGTCGAAATGGTTTTGAATATCGCGTTGGATGCGCGGGTCGAAATTGGGCTGAACGGTGTGAGCATTACCGGTCGGCCTAGCAATGACTTCGCCGTCTTTGACTACCAAGTGGCCGCTTTTGAACACCAAGGCGGCATCGGCGAACATGGCTCGATAGTCGGCTTGCGGTTGGGCAACAAACGCTCCCGGCGTTTTGCCGCACTTCCCACAGCCCTGTGGGTCGTATACAGCGATGTCGGCAATGCCGCCGGGGGCGAGATGACCTCGGTCGCGCAAGCCCAGCAAGCGCGCGGCGGCGAAACGGGTCATGGTGGCGATTTCGCTCAAGCTAAATTCTCGGGTTAGGTTCGGCAACAGGGTTAAGGCCAATGCCTCCTGATTCAGCCGGGCCATGCAAGCTTGCCGATAATCGGCGTCCATCAGCAGCCGGATCAATTCCGGATAAGCCGTGAACGGTGCACCGTTGGGATGATCGGTGGTGAAAAACAGCCGCTCCGGGGCTTCGGCCAGTAAAAACAACTCCAAACCAATCGCCCATTGCAGCGTGTTGACGAAGCTGGCTTCGCGATAGCGATACGGCACCACGCCGCCGGAACCTTCGCATTCGGCGTCCCACATCATCCACTTGTTGGGGCTGGCGTCGCCGTGACGGCTGTATTGGGCAATCACATCGCCGGAGATGGTCACGGTCTGGCCGAACAGCACTTGGCCGACATCCATGGTGATGTTGGGGTGGCGGTTGAAAGCTTCCAATAATCGCGCGGCCGCCGAAGAAAAGCCCTTGGCGCCCTCGTTGCCGTAAGCATAAAACTGCACGTGGGCCAGATGCATCGGCAGGCCTTGCGCGGCTTCCATGGTGGCTACGATGGTCTCGACGTTGCCGGGAATGCCTAAGTTGTTGCAATGGACATGCACCGGGTGCGGCACGCCGAGCTGGCAAGCGGCGGTTTGCAGGGTTTGCAGAATTTGCCGGGAACTGACGCCGTAATCCGGCACGATGTCGTCCAGATCGAATTGGCGCACGTTGCTTTTAAACGCATTGGCCCCGCCGGCGTTGATGACTTTCAAACCCAGCGCGCGGGTGGCGTTTAGGGTCCAGGCCACGTAATCGTTGATTTGGTTTTGGCCGGCCTTGGCCCGCATCAGCCGCAGCAGCAAGTCGTCGTTGCCCAGAATCTCCAGCGCGGCGGTGTCGATGATTGGGATGTCGGCCATTTGCAGGTGCACGTCCAACGCGTTGACCGGCAGCATGGCCGGCTCGACCACGGTGGTGTAACCCATCCGGGCGTAGCGGTAGCCGGTGTCGGTACTGGACCATTTGGCGGTGGAAAACGGCTGGTTTAAGCGGCGCGCCATGTGGTTGCGGTGTTGCTCCGGCAACAGCATGCGCGCGGTGTTGACGTTGCCGCCGGCGATATGGCTATGGATATCCACCGCGCCGGCCATCACGATTTGGCCGGATAGGTCGTAAACGGTGTCGAAGCGAGCGTCCGGACCGGGATTGGTTATTATCAAGCCGTCACGGATGAACAGGTCGCGTTGTTCGCCATGCAGATTTTGCGCGGGATCGAAAATTTGCCCGCCACTCAACTTGATCAGCAAATCCGTGTCCTTACAACATGTCCAGGGTCAACAACAGACGTCGCGGTTGCACGGCGGTGGGTTGCGGCGAGCGGTGCACCAGGCCGTGGCCTTCATTGCCTTCCCAGTTTTCGCCCTTCATCAGCCCCACCGCGTAAGCCGGCATTTGCCGGATTGCGGTCGGATCGGCAATCAAACCGGATTCGGCATCGGGTTGGCCACAGCCGCCCATGCCCAGTTTATGGCGATTGAGCGCATATTCAGGCAACCATTCAGTACCGATGCCGCCGTAACTGCAGATCATTCGCGCCGGCACCCGGTCGACGTGAAAACGCGGGCACATGGCTTTATCCAATGTACGCAGGCGCAAACCGGCTTCACGGCGGTCGAACAATTCGCAGAACGCCGAGACCAGCATCTCTACATCCTCCAGCCAAAGGTGATAGCCGGGCAGTTGAGCTGCGTTTGGCCATAAGCGATTGAAGT
This sequence comes from Methylomonas rivi, assembly GCF_024505165.1. Lineage (GTDB taxonomy): Bacteria > Pseudomonadota > Gammaproteobacteria > Methylococcales > Methylomonadaceae > Methylomonas > Methylomonas rivi. The sequence goes on along the minus strand of NZ_JANIBK010000021.1, from coordinate 2,187 downwards.
CGAAATGCAGCTGATCGACCGGCTGGCTAATCTCAACGCGGCCGGCATCCTGCACAGCCCGATAGACGAATTGCTCTATAGCGGCAGGTAACGGCCGTTCGATCAGGCACAGATTGACGCCGTCTTCATAAATGCGCGACAAATCGGCGAACTGATTGGAGATGACGGTCCTGGTTGCCGAGGGGTTGAATAGCGGTCGAAATCCGCCGGCAATGAGGGATGATGCAATGTCAGGTTGACGAAATGGAACACGGGCGAACATTGAAAAACTCCTTAGGCAGCCAGTAAGGCTTGTTCGAAAAAAACAATGAATTGCATGAAAACTATGCCCGAGGCAAAAGCCGCGCTTTGACCGCCGAGATGGGCCAGGCTGGAACGCTCGTGCAACACGGGGATCAGGTCGGAAGCGGCGATGTAGATGAAGCCGCCGGCGGCTATCGGCAGCAACACGATCAAGGAAGATTCGGCGGCCTGACTGAGCAGCAAGGTAAATATCGCCCCAGGCAACACGCTCAGCGAGCAGTAAAAGTTTGTAGAGCACTGCTTGCCGTGGCGAATAACCTCCGCGCAGCAGTGCGCCGACGTCGCCCAACTCTTGCGGAATTTCGTGGGCGACGATGGCCAGCGTGGTAGTTAGCCCCATGACCGGATCGGCCAGAAAACTGCCGGCGATCAAAATGCCGTCGACAAAGTTGTGCATGGCGTCGCCGATCAGATTCATTTTCGCCAGGGGCAAAATGTGATCGGCCGTTGGGCTGCAGTCGACATTGTGGTCGTGTCGCCAGCGCACGCCTTTTTCCAACACGAAAAAAACAAACATGCCGATCAGCACAGTCAGACAGACCTCGCTGACCGCGCCATGGCGTTGAATGGCATCGGGAATCAGATGAATGAAGGCATCGCCCAGCAGTACGCCGACAGCCAGGGCCACCAGATTGGGTACCAGCCATTTTAAAGTCTCGGTTTTTAGCCAAAGCGCAATCGCACTCGACAGCGAGCACAAGCTGACGGCGAGACAGGCAGCGATGGTGCCGGCCAGGGTGGTTAAAGCAATCGTCATGTTCGATGTAATGCGAAGGGTTTGACCGAGTGATATTCGTGGCGCGAGCTGTAGATAAATTCGGCGAGGGTGTTGGGCAATATGTGCGCGGCGAAATGCGCGAGCATAAAACCGAGTACAGTCAGAAACAGTCTGGATAAGGCTCGCTTGGTTTTACCCGCATCGATCAACGCCTGCACGATGGCCAGCATCGCCAACAACTCGATACCGATGATGTGCAAGTAGGTGTCGATGCTAGCCATCGGCAAACCATTGCGGAAAATCATCCCGGTAGTTGCGCCAGGCGTCCGGGCCGGCCACCAATTCGGCATCGGTCGGCAAGTCCTCGCGGAGGGTGCGGCAAATGCAGCCGTTGCTCATTTCGAGCTGTTTTTCCTGGCCGCGATTCAATTGCACCTCGTTTTTAACCGATGCGGCGTCGATGTTGACTTCGCTCATGTCGTTGACTATGACTGCTAGTCGACGGTTATCGCGGTTGCCGAGAATATGTTTGAGCAACATGGTTTTGCCGGCACTGAGAGAGCCGGAAAGCACGGTGACGGGCAGTTTGCCGGAGAGTGTCTGATTCGGAATCAATGTCATTGCAATGCTATGTTAAAACTTTTATTGGTTGTAACTAAGATTTAGTCGGCCTATGACTACATCTTGGTTAGCAGGGTAACTTACAGAATTTAAAGTCTGGTTTCGCTTACGGCAGGGACTGGTTTCGGACAAACCTTGCACAGTAAGAAGGAAGCTGAATACGATCTTTGTTGTAAACAGATTGGCCTTCGTTTTGGATATGCAATCAAACATGTAGGTCATTTGCCTCTGTAAATTCCTGCTATCCCATTATTTATGGGTTGCGGTAAAGCATATAGTACATCTTTAATCGTAATTGTTACAATATAACATATCGTTCTGATGCGCCAATATTTCCCCTTAAGCGACGAGCGATATGGATAAAGATTTTGGTTAGGATTTCCCGCTTTCGGAGAATTGAGTCCGACGCCATATAGACGGAAGTCAAGATGCTGAATTAAAAATTCAAGTGTTAATGTCAGCATGACGCCATAAACCTGACGTTCTTGATCATTGAATTTCAGTTATCTGAATATCGCAAAGTGGCCGGCTGCAGCGCTCCATCT
>NZ_JANIBK010000020.1 GCF_024505165.1 Methylomonas rivi | reverse complement strand
AGTTAATGCTCCTGAAGTAGCTGCTGAAAGCACCGATTGCCGAAAACGTTTGAGGATGACGGGAATGCTGTTGAGGCGGTCGCGGCAGGCATCTACCCGAGCCAGCACGGCATCGAGTTTGTCGGCGATGCGTTTTTGTTCGTTGAGGGGAGGAAGTGGAACGGGGAAACTCCGTATATCTTTTGCTCTAATCGCCGGATATAACGCGCCTTGAACCAAGGCACTCATTTTTTCAACGAATGCTTCGGTTCTCACCACGTTGAACAGCCAACGAGGATCAACTTCGACAGCTCGCAATACATCGAAACCGGTAGATGCAATTTGATTGTCCAAATCGTCGTTAACCATAGCAACCGCATTCAGATTTGGCCGAGTCATCGATACCAATACATCATTGGCCCGTAATCGTTTTCTGGCTCGACTGGGCGCATTTTCTCCTGTCAAGATTTCAGGAGTTTCGATGCACTTTTTTACCCGGTTTACCGAACCGATGTCGATGTAGCGAAAATGCTCCCCTGGTTCTGGAATGGTTTGATTTGCGTCAGTCGTGATTTGACCAATCTCCACAAGGCACCAGCCATCCGGCAATTTGCTCATGATGGCTCCTTGCCGTTGCCGGTGTTATTCGGACGAATCCCCCCTGGCCCCCCTTTTTCAAAGGGGGGTATCGAGGCTACTGGGGATTGGGGGACTCCCCCCTTTGAAAAAGGGGGGTTAGGGGGGGATTTACGAATCACCTCCACCACCGCATCCGTTTCCAACAACACCTGCCGATTATCAAACCGCAATACCTGCAAGCCCAGTTGATTAATATACTCGTCGCGTTTTTGGTCCGCCAACTGATGCTCGGCTTCAAAATGCTGACTACCGTCAATTTCGATCACCAAGTTCGCGGCAGGGCAATAAAAATCGACGATGTAAGGACCTATCGGCTTTTGTCGGTAAAACTGCCAGCCGTTGATCTGCTTGCGGCGCAGACGGTACCAAAGTTTTTGTTCAGCATCGGTCATATCGCCGCGCAATTGGCGGGCATTGGTTTTCAGGCGTTTGTCGTAGGGTAATATCAAACCGCTTCCTCCATGCCCAATTCCTCCAAAATCCCCCGCAATTCCTCCATCGCTGCATCCAGTTCGTTCATCGCTTCCTGGGCCAATTCGGCGGGTTCCGGTAAATCTTGGGCTTCGGTGGCACTGTCATCTTTCAGCCAGCTGATGTCCAAACTGTCACCGCGTTCGGCAATTTGTTCGCGGGTAAATTTGCGGAAACGTCCGGATTCGCCTTGGTCGATACGTTTGGCCAAGCTGGTGGACGTCGCTAACGGATCATTGCCAAATGCTTCTTCAAACTCGGCAAAATGCTGTTCGGTCAGTTGAGTGCGCTTGCCGAATTGCGGCATGTTGGCGCGCAGGTCGTACACCCAGACTTCTTTCGTATTGCCTTTGTCGCTGTCGCCGCGGGTGAAAAACAGCACGTTGGTTTTCACGCCCTGGGCGTAAAAGATGCCGGTGGGCAAACGCAGGATGGTGTGCAGGTAGCATTTGTCCATTAGGTCGCGGCGGATGTCGGTGCCGACGTTGGATTCGAACAGCACGTTATCCGGCAATACCACGGCAGCGCGGCCACCCGGCTGCAAACCGCGATAGATATGCTGCAAGAAGCAGAATTGCTTGTTGCTGGTCGGATAGGTGAAATCGTCACGACTGGGCAAACCGCCACCTTTCTTGGTGCCAAAGGGTGGATTGGTCAAAATCAGCGACGCTGTGGGTAAGGCTTGACCTTCCGGGCTGAGGGTATCGCCATAACGAATGCCACCGTCGATGCCATGCAACATCAAGTTCATCAACGCTAAACGGTGGGTGTCCTGCACATGCTCCATACCGAAAAAGGTGCTGTTGCGGTATTTGCGTTGCTGGCTGTCAGTGAGTGCATCAAAGTCGTTATGAGTACGCAAATAATGATTGGCGGCAATCAAGAAACCGCCGGTGCCGGCAGCAGGGTCTTGAATGGTGTCGGCGAGTGTGGGTTGCATCACCCGCACCATGCTGTTGATCAAGGCGCGCGGCGTAAAGTATTGACCGGCACCGGACTTTTTCTCGTTGGCGTTTTTTTCCAGCAAACCTTCGTATAAGTCGCCTAGGTCTTCACGATGCACGCTGTACCAATCCAGTTTGTCGATTTCCGCGACCAACGAAGATAAGGTGGCCGGTTTTTTGATGAAGCTGCTGGCGTTGGCGAAAATTTCTTGCACCAGATTCGAGCCATGGGTACCCAGGTGAATCAGCAGGATTTTGTAAAATTCCAGCCGGTCCGGTGCCGCGCGGCTTTCCAAATCCGCCCAGCGGTAGCCTTCTGGCAGTTGCTCTTCGCTGCCGGTTTCCATCGCCATTTTTAGAAACAGCAGATAGGTCAGTTCGGTGACGTATTGATGATAAGTCACGCCGTCATCCTTGAGGATGTTGCAGAGGTTCCAGAGTTTGCCGACGATGTCGTTGGTTGTCATGAAGTAAGTGTTTGTAAGAATTGTTCGGCGGTCAAAATGGGGCAATTAAAGCTGGCTACCAGGCAGAGTAAATCCTGGTCGCCGGTAATCAAGGCTTGGGCATTGCCTGCTAATGCTAACTGCAGGAATGGCACGTCAAATGGATCGCGGCACTCCGGTGTGACGGGCGGCGGCTCCGGAATAACGATGGTCTGGCAATACGGCAAGTAATCGGCAAGCAGTTCTTGCTGATCTTCCGCACTGAGTTTGAATTTGGGATATTGCAATACCCGGATCAATTCCGCTGCCGTGGTTTTGGAGAGCAAAGGTTGAATCTGCTGGTTCTGCCAGGCCAGTCGTAGTGGCGTGACGCGACCTTGGGCAAATACCAATGCCGATAACACCAGATTGGTGTCGATGACGACGCGCGGCGCGTCTGATTGCTTGCTCATTGGTCGTTATTAGTTGACAAATCGCTTTGTCTCGCCCAGGCCACAGCATCGTTGATGTCGGATTCCTGAAGATTCAATTCTGCCAGTTTAGCGCGCACGGCATCGCCACGTTGAATGCGCACCGGGGTGAGAATGATCTGGCCGTTGCGGGTTTCTACGTCAAAGTATTCTGCGGCACCGATGGCGGCAGTGATGCTTTTCGGCAGGGTGAGCTGGTTTTTCGATGTCATTTTGGCAAGCATGGCAATCACCGAATCTGAAAGTAAGGAAATCTTACTTTATGCTTTTGCATGAAAAACTTCAAGCAGTGCCCGTTTGCCAGAGTGTATCGTTGAATGCTTCCAGCACTTGCTGCAGTTCGCCATTGAACAGTTTATCCAAACGATTGAAACCACCGCCTTCGCGTTTGAACACCAGATCGGGATCGTCCAGCGCCTCGCGGTCTACCAGCAGATTGGCTTTGGTTTGGGCGGCAATGCGTTTTAACCAGTCGCGTTGTGGGGTACTCCAGGATTTTTGGGCCAGGATGGCTTGCAAAGCATGATCGACACGTTCGCTATACGGTAATAAGGCATCACCGATAGCCGCTTGGCGAATGTAGCCGACGATGCGCGCGGCAATGTCTTGATTGGTCATTTCTCGCCAGGCGGTATCCAGATGGGTTTCGCTGAATCCGGCTTTATCCAGTTTCAGTAACAGCTCACGCAGTTGCTTGCGGGTGAGTTCGCGCGGGCGGGTCAAGACGGTGGTCAACGCCGGAATGTCGTTGCTGTGGCTTTGGATAAAGGCGCGAAATTCATTCAGATAATCTTCCGGTTTTTGGGCGTTGCCATAACCGCGTTCGACCTTTACGAATTTGTCTTCATGATCGGAGACGAAGATTGGTGGTGCGGAACCTGCGCTTTTACGATCCAGTATTTCACCCAGATCAGGGTTTTGGGTAAACCAGGCGGCAACATCAGCCAAGGGCATGGCGCGCAGTTTTTGGATGAAAGCATCAGGTTTCATACCGGCGCGGGTTTCAAAGTCTTGTGCGGATTGTTCCGAAAGATGGCGTTTTTTACGTTGCAGTTTGGCAATGAACTGATCACGCACCAAGCTGCGTGCTTCATCATCGGTAACGGCCACCAATTCTTCGGCCAATTGGCTGAAGCTGATCTTGGGATCGACCACCACCGGACGCATCGCGGTCATGTTTTGGATAGCAGCGAAGATTTGTACCGCATCGAAGACGCGGAAGGAGTCTTTGCCGATGGCATCGCAAAGCCGCGTCGCACGACCCAGCATTTGATCGAACAAGATACGGCTGTTGACCCGACGCAGGAATACTAGATTGCAGATTTCCGGCACATCGACACCGGTGGTGAGTAAATCCACGGTGACGGCGACATTGGGTTGGCGTTCGTTTTTGTAGCGGCGGATTTGTTGCAAGGGTTTGTCGGCAGCACCGGTGATTTTGATGACCGCATCGTCCTCGACACTGCCATATTCCGCCGCAAAGGCTTTTTTCAATAGATCGACCACCAGATCGGCGTGGGCATCGTTGACACAGAAGACTAATGTTTTCTGGCGGGAGGCCGGGTCGAGTTCTTTGGCCAAATAGCCGCAAACGACGTGATTGAATGATTCGGTAATCACCTTACGGTTGAAGTCTTCAACGTCGATTTTTATTTCATCCGGTGCTTGGAATAAATCAATCTGGTTACGACGTGGATCGTAGACTTTGAGTTCTTCGCCCACTTTCCAGGCAATGCCGTTGGTAGACAGCTCGGTATGGATTTGGATGGGTGGTTCGTAATCGACCAGATAACCGTCGATCACTGCTTCCCGGTAGCTATAGGTATAAATCGGTGCCCCGAAGATTTGCGAGGTATGCAAGGCAGGGGTGGCGGTTAGGCCGATTTTGTAGGCATCGAAATAATCCAACACGCGACGGTATTTGGAAATGTAATCATCGTAGCCACGGAAGGTCATTTCGGTATCGGACAGTTCACGGTCCAGTAAGTAGCCGCGATGACATTCATCGACCACGATACAGTCGTATTGATCGACAGCTGGCGGTGTGACGTTCTCGGCAGCGAACAACAAGCGTTGCACCATGCCCTGTATCGTGGCGATATGCACGGCGGTATCGCTGTCCGGGATTTGCTCTTCCAATTCCTTGATGCCAAAGGTATCCGCAAAGGTCTGTAGATTTTCCATGCGGGTGTCTTTGAAGGCGTTGGCAGCCTGTTCACCTAATGCCGAGCGGTCTACCAAGAACAGTATGCGTTTGAACCGTTGCGCTTTGAGCAAGCGATAGATCAAGGCGATGCAGGTTTTGGTTTTGCCGGTACCGGTCGCCATGGCCAGCAGCATTTCGCGTTGACCGGTAGCGATGGCCTGTTCGGTGGCGAGAATGGCATCTTGTTGGTAGTAGCGTAATTCAAAACCGTAGTTAAACGGCGTATTCGCCAGTTTTTCGTGGGCCTTGGCTTCGTCGCGTTTGATCAGTTCTTTCAAACCATCAGGCGTATACCAACCGTCCAGCGCGTGACTGAGATTATCTGTACAGCGCAAGTCGCAGAACCACACGCCACTTTTGGTGGCCAGTTGTCTCAGGTAGGGACGGCCATTGGCGGAAAAGGCGAACGGCACGCGGTAGCTGTTGTCATTGCCCCAGTTTTGTTCCGGCAGAGTGGTTTCTGCGCTGGGTTTGAAGGTTCTGCTGTAGCGTTTGGCTTGTTGCAAGGCGCCTGAGACATCGACGTTTTTACGTTTGGCCTCCACCACGGCAACCGGCGTCAAACCAATGAATAACACATAGTCGGCGGGGCCACTCTCGGTAGGCCATTCGGCAATCGCACGGTTGCGGTTTCTTTCCGGGCGAGCGCCTTGATTGAATTTGAGGGTCTCCGAATCGGCTTCCCAACCGGCTTGGCGTAATTGCTGATCGATAATCTTGCGGGTGTCCGCTTCATCCAGTTGCACCGCTTTGGCTGCGTCGTTGGCGGCAGTGATGAATTGGGTGACGGTGCCTTTAGGTTGCGCGGCAGCGATGGTCTGTTGATCGGCCAAGCGTTGTTCCAGTGAAGCTTTGGCTTGCTCGGCTTCGGCAGCCAGTTGCTCCCAAAATGATCGCTCGTCTTTGGCTTCCCGTAGTTGCGACTGGGCGGCTTCCAATTGTTGCGCGACATCCTGATGGGCGGCTTGGAACTCGGTTACCGCTTGGTTCAATCGTTCCAGCTCTGCCCGAAGTTCGGCGCTTTCGTCGGTCGGTGGCTGCGGTGGCAGAAATGGGCCGGATTTGTAATTAGGGTCTTTGAATGACCGATGAAACCACAATCCCAATTGCCAAGTCAGTTTGAGCGTACTGAGTGCGGAACGATGATCACCGGACAAGGCATGATTGGCAGCGTTGCCGGCTCGTCTGATTTCGTCGAATAGTTGAAATACTTCTCTCGGCAGCACGCCGCTATCTTGGAGACGACGGAGTAAGTCGTATTGTTTTTCTTCGGATGAGGTGTACTGACCGGTTCGGGCGGCGAGCAATTGCGCTAACAGTTCAGCTAACTGGCGCAGCTTGAGCAGGCAGGTGTTGGGATCATCGGCAAAGTATTTTTCCGCCAACATGCCCAAATGCAAGAGCTGAGGGTCTTGTTGTTGTAAAACGGCGAAATTGGTCTGCGTCCGATTGCTCACGGGTATTCAGCCAAGATCAGGTTAACCAATAGCCTGAAACAGTCTGAGTCCATTCCATTCTGGCATTTAAATTGGAAAGAAATTGTAATTTCAGTTTCATTCGTGTCCCTGCGTATTCAATTTTTTGTGTCCTAGAGTCCGTTCATGGCAGGAGTATAGCTTCTAAGCGGAGTTTCAGAAAGTAATGAGCTGTTTAACTCAATCGAATCGGAATGCCTTCTTTCCAGTAAAGCCTGTGACGACAGAAAAGTCCCCCAATCATGAAGATTGCGGATTCCGGGCGAAGGTGAACACCGATTACGCCGGATCGTGAACACGGATTACGATTGATCGTGAACAAAAACACGCGGTTTGCGTAAACCCCGTTCACGATCGCGTAAAGGCTGTTCACGCTACGCATAACAAGAATAGAAGCACTGGAAATTCATCGTCAATTTGGCATGCTCCGCCGATTTTGGAGCGAACATGCCGACACCGAAGGTTTCCATGCACAAGATCAAAGAAGTCATTCGACTGAAAGCGGCCAGTCTGCCGCTACGAACCATTGCCAGCGCATCCAAGCTATCGTTGGGCGCGGTGGCGAAAATATGTAAAGGCCGCCGAACAAGCCGGATTATCCTGGCCTTTGCCGGCCGATCTCACCGATGATGCGCTCCACCGTTTGCTGGGCGGCATCGATCAGCCGACGACGGCATCCGACCGCTATGTAACACCCGATTACGCGACCATCCATCAGGAACTGAAGCGCAAAGGTGTGAGGCTACAACTGTTATGGCACGAATACCGCGCCGAACACGGGGCTGCAGGCTATGCCTATAGCCAGTTTTGTACCCTATATCGCCAGTTCAAAGGCGGCGTTGGGCGATATAGGCGCCGGCCTGTTCCAGGGCCAGCGCCAGATCGCCCAATTCCTCGGCGAGAATTTCGGCTTGCGCGCTGTCGTCGTCTCGTTTGCGGCGTTTGTGCGCGGTGCGGGCCAACAGGAATTCGGCGGCATCGGCTCGGGCCAGCGTATCCAGCTGCATTACCGTCAGGTTGCCGCTCCAGTTGCTCAAGCGGCTGGTGATCAGCAGATGGCCGCCGCTTAGCCGCGGCAGCAAGGCTTCCACCGCCTCTGCCGCCGTTTCGGTATCGGCGTTATCCAGGATCAGCAGCCAGCCCGGATGTTGTCGCAACCAAGCCAGGACGGCGTCGCGTTGTCTGGCTTCGTCGGTGTCGGTTTGCTCGGGCAGATTCAGCAGGCCGGGCCGGCATAACGCCGCCAAATTCCGTTGTAATACTTCCGGGCTGTCGGCGCCGAGAAACAAGCTGGCCGCATAATTATCGGCCTGCCGCCAGGCGTATTCCAGCGCCAGCCGGGTTTTACCGACTCCGCCCAGTCCGCTCAGTACCCGCGCGTGGACTGCTTGATTCGTGCTGTCCGGCACCGGGCCAAGGCAGCGGCTTAGTTGCTCTAACATGGCATTGCGGCCTTTAAATAGTTCGCCGAGGCTGGCGGCTGGCAAATTGGCCGGCTTGTGCAATGCCCCGGCGCGGGCCAGCAGGTCGTGTAATTTGGATCGCAATATCGCTACCGACAAACGGTCGGCATTGGCGAAGCTGATTTCCGGGTAACGTTCGAAGCTAGCCAGACGCGCCAGGTGTTGTTGCTGTTGAGTTTGTTGTTCCGCCAGTAATTGGTATTGCTCGTCTCTCGGTGCAGTGGGTTCGGGTGCGGCGATGATCAGTATTTTACCGTGATACAACGCCAGCCAGGCTTCCCACTGGGTATAGGACAGCGCCGGCCCGTTCGGCTCCAGACAGGGCTTTAAAGGCGGCAGACGTTCGGCCATGTCGGGGTAACGTTTGCGGATTAGCTGCAAGGAAGGCGCTTGCGCCAAGGCGCCGGTCAGGTCGCCGACCAGATGAATCACCGCATCGCACTGGCGGATATATTCGTTCAGTTTATCCAGGGTCTCGCTGCCGGTGGCGATAAAGTCTTCCTGTATCTTCACCGTCACGTTGGGCCGGTCCAAGTTGCGGCGCAAGGCGTCGCGGTAACTGCAAAATTCCGCGCTAACGGCGGACAAGAAGAGGCGAATTTGAGGCACGCGTTTTCCCAAGGCTTAATGTGTAGTCCGGGCCGACCAGACAGAGGTTGGCTTTGCAACCAATCGCCACCCTAACGCATGAGGCAGCCGTTTAGGAAGGGCAATTGTGGCATAAACGCATTTTAAAAGCCTTATGCTTAGCCGATAGGTTTAGGTTTCGGACCACTGTTCGGAGAGTGCGGCGAATTGGTCCTGGATGCTTGCAAACACGTTCGCCAAGTCCGGATCGAATTGGCTGCCGCTGCCGGCTATGATGTAGGCCGCCGCCCGTTCGTGGGACCAAGCCGATTTATAGGGGCGATGCATGGTCAAGGCGTCGTAAACGTCGGCAATGGCGGTAATCCGCCCGTAGATGTGGGTTTCGACGCCTTTCAGTCCTTGCGGATAACCGCGGCCGTCCCAGCGTTCGTGGTGGGTCAGCGCTATTACTTCGGCGGATTTCAATAGGTGGCTGTCTGAGCCTTTGAGAATACGTTGCCCATGCAGCGTGTGCTGTTTCATGATTTCCCATTCCTCGCTATTCAACTTACCGGGTTTGAGCAGAACGCGGTCGGGCACCCCGACTTTGCCGATATCGTGCAGTTGCGCGGTGACGGTGATTTCATGGGCTTCATCGGCGCTGAAGCCGGTTTCCCTGGCCAGACAGCCGGCAAACTGCCCCACCCGCTGGGTGTGGAAGCGGGTGTCGGTATCCTTGAATTCGGCCGCAATGCCCAGGCGTTCGAGAATTTCCGCCTGCAGTTTGAGCAACTCGCTGGTTTGATCCTGCACTAGCGGGTCCGAAGCGTTGCGGTATTGGGGCGTGACGAATCAATCATGAGTGTCCGCCGGGTTTTGCTGGGCTTTGAGCAGTAGTTCGAACTCGTCGGCGGGCATGGGTTTGGCGAACAGATAACCTTGCCCGTAGTCGCAGCCGGCCCTGGTCAGAAAGTCGCGTTGCTGTTGGGTTTCTATGCCTTCGGCGATGACTTTGATGCCCAGTTTGTGCGCCATCACGATAATCGCTTCGCATAGGGCCAAATCGCTGGAGCCCGGCGCCAGGTTCCGCGTAAAGGATTGATCGATTTTCAAATATTCGATATGAAATTTTTTCAGATAAGAGAGTGCCGAATAACCGGTGCCGAAATCGTCAATGGCCACTTGAATGCCGTATTCCTTGAAATGCAATAATTTTTTTGCCACATTGTGGCTGTCGTCCAGCAACAGTCCTTCGGTAATTTCAACGACTATGCTGTCGCGCGGCATGTCCAGCCGTTGCAGATAGTCGGTCCAGCCGCTATGTACAAGGTCTTGGGTATGAAATTGGATGGGCGATTTATTGACGCTGATTTGAAAATGGCTAAGGTAATTCTGTTGCCACCGCTTGGCCTGTTGGGCGGCCTCTCTAAATATCCAGTCGCCAATATCGTTGATGACGCCGGTTTCTTCCGCTATGGCAATGAACTCGATAGGCATAATCATGCCCTGTGCCGGGTGAATCCAGCGTATCAGGGCTTCGGCTTTAACAACCCGGTCTTGCATGGCCAATTCCACGATGGGCTGGTAATACACGGCAAATTGGTTATCGGCCAGCGCGGCATGCAGGTCCCTGGCGATATGGACATGGTTTTCCACCTCTTTTTGCATGGCCGGCGTGAAGTAACAGTACATGTTGCGGCCTTTGTTCTTGGCCGCGTACATGGCTTGGTCGGCAAAACGGATCAGATCTTCGACATGGCTGGCGTCGGTTGGCGAAAAGGTGATGCCGATACTGGCCGAGACGTATGCCAGGCTGCTGCCCAGCGTAAAGGGTTGGCTCAATGCGTTCAGAATGTTTTGCGCGATCGTTTCCACGTAAATCTTGTCGTTTAATTCGGAGATAATCACCGTAAACTCGTCCCCGCCCAGGCGGGCCACCGTGTCGGATTTCCTGACGCAAGCGCAAAGACGTTTGGCGACCTGGACCAGTAATTCGTCTCCCATGCTGTGGCCTAGCCCATCGTTGACCTCTTTAAAGCGGTCGAGGTCGACGAAAAGCAAGCCTAGCGCTTGCCGATCCCGCTCGGCTTTGACGACTTCCTGTTGCAGGCGGTCGATAAACAGGCGACGGTTCGGCAAGCGGGTAAGGGGGTCGTAATTGGCCTGAAACCAAATCAATTCCTCGGATTTTTTCTTTTCGGTAATATCGGAAAACAGCGCCACCCGCCGATGCACGGTACCGTCCGGATTGAAAACGGTATTGATGACCACCCATTCCACATAAATATCGGAATTTTTACGCCGGTTATAGATTTCGCCTTGCCAGCGGCCGGAGCTGTTTAACGCTTGCCACATGGCTTGATAAAACGCGGGCGACTGTCTGCCGGAATTCAGAATTCGCGGGTTTTTGCCGAGTACGTCCGCCAAGGTGTAACCGGTGCAGGCGGTAAAGGCTTGATTAATGGAGATGATGCGATCGTTTTCATCGGTGATCATCATGGCTTCGCTGCTGTTTTGGTATACCAAGGCAGCCAGCCGCAGTTCGTCTTCCGCGGCTTTTTGCTCGGTGATATCGCGGGCCGCCGCGTAGATAAGCCCGTCCTTGGCGGTGGAGTTCCATTGAATCCAGCGCCAAGAGCCGTCCTGGTGCCGGTACCGGTTGATGAAATTATTAACGGACGTTGATGCCGATAGCCTCGCCATGGCTTCTTGGGTGGCATGAATATCGTCGGGATGCACGAATTCCAAAAAGGGTTTGCCGGTAAGTTCGGCTATGCTGTAACCCAGTATTTGTTGCCAGCGCGCATTCATTTTACGGAAACGCCCCTGCATATCGGCAATACCGAACAAATCCAGGGCATTATTGAAATAGGCGTCCAGTTCCGCCGTTTTTAAGCGTAGCGCTTCTTCCGCCCGCTCGCGGGTATGCAAAATCAGCGCCATCAAAATGCCGGCAACGGCCACCACCAGCAGGTAATGCCAAAAGTTTTGCGCGCCGGTTTGCCGATGGTTGGCAAAATCGGCGGCGCCCCGGTCTATGCCAAGATAGCCGATGCTGGCGACTATCAGCAAAAGCAGTAATACCCCGTGGCGGCCGAACCGGAATGCACCCCATAAAATCAGCAGAAACAGCCAATATTCCGGTGAAATCCCGCCGAACATGTCCCGAAAGAAATCCATGAATAGTGTGGTTGGCGCTATCAACGACAGCAGAATATAACCATGCGTTTCCAATCCGCGCTTGGCGTGGCCGAACCATCCCTGCGGCAACCGCCGCCAGACCAGCGCAAAAGGCGTGCCGATAACCATGCCCATGGCATTGGCTTGCCACCAATGAAACACGTTACCCGCTAAATCGGCGGTAGCGGCCAGTCCCGCGTGCAGGAGGGCAAAGCTGCCGGATACCGCGCTAATCCAGGCCGATAAAATTGCCGCCGGCAGGATGCGGATAAAATCGCGCGGCCGCGAAAAATCGCTATCGAAATAGCCGCCGAACAGGTTTATTAAAACGAACGCAGAATACACTTCGACGGTATTGCCGGCGGCCATGGCAGCAACGACCGGTAGCGGCTGGCCGAACAAGAAGCCGGCCGCCGCCGAGCCGAGGATTATGCCGGGCCAGATGGGGCCGCCCCGCGCTAGCATGATTGCCAGCGCAATGCCGTTCGGCATCCAAAAAACCGTGCTGTCGTGATGGACGACGGACAAGACATTCATCAAGTAGGCGCAGACAGAATAAAGCAGGACTAATCCGGCTGGCCGCGATAAATTAGCTATCCGAGAAGGCAGGGTAAGGCTCAAAAAATCATCTCTTGGCAGATTGAACTCAATAAGGCAGGGCATCGCGTTCCGCAATGAAAACCTTACGAAATCATTACATTATCTGGGCTAAGGTAATTGGGTGCAAGCTTTTTGCTTGAATGAAGCGAACTGCCGGAACGCTTGCATTTTACCGGCATATACAAGGTGTTAGGCGTTACGGCGGGCAATGCGGGCGGCGCTTTATGAATGCCTAAACCGATTTGATGGCGGCGTTTAGCTTTTATGCCGTTCAAGGCCGGACTTGTATCCAGGCGGAAGCGGTGCGTGCGTTCTATCCGCGGGCTTGTCGAAAACCGCTTCCGGGCCCACCCCGCCAAGCGTTCATGATGCGTGGCTAAATTTCGGAATATTAGAGGCGGACCGTGACGGGGTTGTCAGCCGGGGTCCGGGGCGGCGGCATGCAGATGCTTGGCGGCTTGGCCGGCCGGCAGCGGGTAACAGAAAAAATAGCCTTGGCCTTCCTGACAACCTTCCCGCCGCAGAATTTCGAGCTGGCCCTGGGTTTCCAAACCTTCCGCGATGGTCCGCATATTAAACCCATTTGCCAACTGAATAATCGAGCGAATGATGGCAAGATCGTGGCTGTCGACTTCTAAATTACGGATAAACGAGCCGTCGATTTTCAGTTTATCGACCCGAAACCGCTTTAGAAACGCCAGACTGGAATAGCCCGTGCCGAAGTCGTCAATGGACAAGGTGAAATGCAGGGTCTTGAATTTTTTCACGATATCCAGAATATAGTCGACATCCTGCAGCATGATGGCTTCGGTGAGCTCCAGTTCTATATATTGAGGGTCGAGATGGTGTTCTTCGGTCAAGCCGGTAATCATCTTGATGACATCGCCGCGCTTGAAATGCAGCGACGACAGGTTCACGGCGACTCTAACCGGCGCATAGCCCTGCTGTTGCCAAGCCTTGGCCTGTCTGCAGGCTTCGCTGATCACCCATTCGCCAATCGGGACGATCTGTCCGGTTTGTTCGGCAATCGGGACAAACCTGTCCGGCAGCACCAAGCCTTTTTCCGGGTGGTTCCAGCGAATCAGGGCCTCGATACCGACCAGTTCGGAACTGTGCAGATCGAATTGGGGCTGGTAATACAAAACAAACTGTTGCTTGAGCAGGGCTTCCGCCAATTCATTGCGCATGCGCAGGCGTTCCATTGCATCGATATTCATCTTGTCGGTATAAAACCGATAAGTATTGCGGCCGCTGTCCTTGGCGTGATACATCGCCGCATCGGCAAGTTTTAACAGGGTTTCGAAATCGTCGCCGTCGATGGAATACAGGGCAATGCCTATGCTGGCCGTCGACGTCAGCCGGTATTGCTCGATTTCAAAGACTTCGCCGAGATGGTTGAGGATATTCTGCGCGACCATCGATATGGAATGAGAGTCCGGCATGTCCGTCAGCACGATGACAAACTCATCGCCGCCCAGGCGGCAGACGGTATCGATTTCCCGCACATTGGCTTCCAGGCGCTTGGCCGCGGCGATCAGCAGGCGGTCGCCTATTTCATGCCCCAGCGTATCGTTGATGTTTTTAAACTGATCCAAATCCAGATATAACAGCGCCACGCTACCGGCGTCGTGCCTATGGGTGATGCCCACCGCCTGGTCGAAACGGTCGCGCAGCAGCAGGCGGTTCGGCAACTTCGTCAGCGGGTCGTGATAGGCTAGAAACGTGAGCATGGCCTCGTCGGCCTTGCGTTTGGAAATATCGCTGAAAATGGCCACGTAATTGCATAAGGTGCCGTCGCTATCGTGCACGGTGCTGATGTTCAGCCATTTGGGATAGATTTCGCCGTTCTTGCGTTTGTCCCAAATCTCGCCGTGCCAGTTGCCTTCGGTGAGGATGTGTTGCCACATGTCCTGGTAAAACGTCTGGTCATGCTTGCCGGACGAGAGAATGCGGGGATTTTGACCGGCCACTTCGCTTAAGGTGTGGCCGGTTATTTGCGTGAAGGCGTCGTTGACATAGACGATGTTGTTCTGTTGGTCGCTGATCAGCACGGCCTCGTCGCTATTCGACAGCACTTTACTCATCAAGCGCCCCTGGCGTTCGTTTTCCAGCCGGTCGGTAATTTCCTGCCCCAGCGTAATCAGGGCCTTGCGGCTGCCGTTGGTTTCATAGATAGGCGTTTTAACGATTTCGAAAACGCGGCCGTGGTTTAGGCTGTTTTCCTTGGACGGCAGAGTCAGGAACAACTCGGCCGGTTGTCCGGTTTGCCAGGCCTGTTCATCGTTTTGCATGCTGATTTCGAAATGGTGGCGGCATTGCTCGTCGCAAAGAGCGGCCAGTTCGGCGCAGGTTTTGCCTTGCCAGGCTTTGCCGATCAAGCCGTATAATTCCAAACAGGCGTTGTTGGCAATTTGCCAGCGGCTTTGGCCATCTTTCAAAATCACCAAGTTTCGGGTGGTATTAATCAATAAAAAGAAGTTCTCTTCATTGACGAATGTGGCCGGTTTGCCGATTTGACCGATAAAACGGTAACCTTGGCCGTATTCGGTTTTTATCAATAACTCGGTGCCGGGGCTAGTCTGGCGTAGCGTCGATTTTAAAATCGACAGGCAGCGGGAGATGCTTTCGTCGGATGTGGGGGTATTGTTCCAGACGCTGGCGATTAAATCTTCCTTGGACACCCGTTTGCCTGCCTGTTTGACCAGCTCAAGCAGCATTTTAAATTCCTTAGGGTGCAAGTTGACGGGCTTGCCGGCAAAAGAGAGCCCTTGCTCGCTATCTATCACAAAGCCATAAAAATCGGCGTGAAAATGATCTTCCATGGCTTATTGGTCCCCGGGTGCGACGCTGTGGATATCGATGGTTTTATCGGTCTGACGGTTGCGGATGATATAAAGCACTAGCCTGGAAATGTACAGTTAAAATTGACCAGCCAAGATACCAACACTTGGTGCTTAAATCCTTATGGAAATTTGTAAAACGCCGTCGGCGGGCCCCGGCCGGACCGAGGCCGCTCGGCCGGTTTTCCCGCTACGTTGCGAGGAAATGGCCGGCCTAAGCCGGAAATTAAGTCAAAACGCGGATTTCCGCGTCTCCTGTTTTATAACATTCTGTTTGGAATTGTCCGTGGCTTGGCGGGTTTGCTACAAAATGGCCGAAAACCCCCGGTAAAAAAATGGTTGTAATAATATTCTATTTAATATCAATGTCTTGCAAACATACTAATTGGCATTTTAATTGCTTTTAGGCAAGTGCCGGATCGTGAAGCCTTGCTGAAAACCCGCAGGCCGGTTCGGCAAATTTTTCTCGTCGCGAGGTGTTGATATGTTTGAAATCATTGTGTTGTCCATGCTGCTGTTATTGTTTGCGGCCTGCTTGTATACCCCGTTAGCCAATTGTGTCCGGTATTTTACCTGGTCCGAATCCCGCCAAGGCGGTACTCCGGACGTTTCAACCGCCCAGTCCGGCAAACTCGGGGAAAACTACACGTTTTTAATGCATTTAAAAAACGAAGTGGAGGCCGAGCTGTTTCCGCGCCCGACCGACTCGGTATTGCGCCGGCATTACGATGCCCTGGTGGCTTCCGAGCTGCAAAACCGGTTGGCGTTAATGGCCGAATAATTCCGGGCAAGCGGTTTTGCGGGTAGGGATGCCCGCAAATCGTTTGGGATTCAAGGTTCAGGGCAAGGCGCCGGCCAGCAGCCTAATAGGATGCACGATTTTTTGTCCGTTCAAGGCCGGGTCGGCATTTAAGAAACACATGCAGCCGAAATTGCCGCTTACCACTGTCGATGCGGCGGCTGCCGCAACCGCTTGGGTTTTTAAAGTTCTCAGGGCTTCGGCATTATCCGGGTGGGTCAGCATATAGCTGCCGCCGGCACCGCAGCAAATTCGATTGTCCGCCAGCGGCGCCACCGCCAAACCGGGGATTTTTGCCAGCAGGGCGTAAACCGCCTGTTGATTTTTCAGCACATTGCGCTGGCTGCAGGGTTCGTGCACGGCCGCGGTGCCATCGACCGGCTTTAACAACAAATCTTCCGGCCAGTGTTGCAACAAAAACTCGTTAATATCGGCTAAACGGCTGCCGAACAGTTGCACGGCCGCGTCATCGTCCGCTCTGTATTCGCTTAGCATGGCGCCGCATCCCGAAGCCGTATGAATGACGGCGTCGACAGGTAAGGCATTGAATACCCGCAGATTATTGGCAATCAAGCCGGCGGCGGATTGGCCGTTGTGCTGATGAATGGCGCCGCAGCAGCCTTGTTGCGGCGGTACGCTGACGTCGAAGCCGATGGCGTTCAATAGTTTGATGGCGGCCAGCAAGGTCTCGCGGTCGAATGGCTCGGCAACGCAACCGGTAAACAAGGCCACGTTGCCTCGGCGGTTTGCGGTAGCAGGGTAAAGGGGTTTCAAAGCCGTCAAGGCGGGCGGCGTCAGCAGCGCTTCCGCTTCGGCCAGCCGTAGTTTTTTCAACAGGCCGGATTTGCGTAACGGTGTGCGCAGGCCGGTTTTCAGATAAAGATCCATCAGCGGCATCAACCGGTTGCGCCAGCGTTTTTGTTCTATGACGCGAAAAGCCAGTTTCGCCAGCCAATCTATCGGAGCTTGCGAGGCTAAGGCTGCCCGGGCCCGGTCGAATAATTCGCCATAGGCCATGCGGCTGGGGCAGGCCGGTTCGCAGGCCCGGCATTGCAGGCAATTGTTCAGATGTTGCAGTTCCGCGTCGCTGACGGGCTGGTTTTCGACCAATAGCTTGCCGATAGTGCGTATGCGCCGGCGCGGGGTTTCTTCGTCGACTTGAAACAGCCGAAAGGTCGGGCAACTGCCGACGCACATGCCGCAACGCATGCATTCGCCGGCATCCGGAATATACGGGCCGCTGCCGCTGGGCTCCCCGGTTTCGCCGCCGCTGTTGAAATCCATATCCATGAAATCGAACATCTCAGCCCTCCATCATTTTAGTGTAGGCCCGCCGCAGCAATTCCATTTCCGCCGGCGGCCTGCCGCGCAGTTCCGGCAGCGTGCGCATCCGGCAATTGCGGTCTTGCATTAGTTGATGGGGCGGGTCCAATAAAATAAAGCGGGCCATGTGCACCGTGACGATGCCGCCTGGGGTATCGATCTGTTCGCAAAAACCCGCTTCGGCGCGCAGCAAGTCGTTGTCCAATTGCAATAGGTCATTGATTCGATTGACCAGCGCGGAAGGGTGGATGCTGATTTTGGTTTCCGAAAACTCTTCTTCCTCCAGCGGGCTGGACAAGGCCGGCAGGGCGTCCGGAAAGCAGACGCTGCCGTTGGCTTGCTGGGCGAACATGACCAGGGCGCTGATGTCGCCTTTATACATCAGCAGCAAGCGATGCCGGTCAAAGGCGGTAGGGTCGGTCATAAACTCAATTGATACCCGTTTGCTTGCCGTATTGGTCCCACAAGACTTTATAGCTGCTATCCAGGCGGGACAGACGGGCGTCGACCCTCTCCAGTAATTTGGTTTTGGCGAAGCGCTGGCTTTGACCGCCGGCATACCAGTTTTCCATTTGCTGTTTCAGTTGTGTTCTTTCCGAAGCGCAATCGGCAATCTGTTGCTTTAACCAGTTCAGGCTGGTTGACGGCGTCAGTTCGGCGATCCGGTAACGCAAACCCTGGCTGAAGATTTTTACCCCGCCGCCTTGGGCCGCCGTGTGGTACAAGGCGGCGGGGTCGGTGATTTCCACTCCGGCCAGATAGTCGACGCCGAATTCGTGCAATTGCGGCAACCAGGGCACGGTGGGGCCCATCAGCACGGTTTTAGCGTGCCAAGCCAGTTCGGCCAAGCGCGGGAAGGTTTTATTGGGAATGGAGCTGGCGGTCAGAAACACCCAGTCGGCATTCGGCAATAAAAATTCGCAGGCCGAATCCGGCAGGTCGTCGGCGGCAGGCTGTTTTTCCAGGATGCTCAGTTGCATCAAATCCTGATAGCGCTCGATGCCGGGGTAGCGGCCGATCACCACCACTTTTTTATGATGCAGTTGCGGTAGAAAGTAGTCGAAAACAGCCAGATTGGCATGATCGGCCACGGGCTGCAAAACCACCGATTCCGGCAACGGCCGGCTGTTGATGCAGCTGTTGATCGCGGCCATGGCCACCGCCGCCTGATACGGGTTCCAGTCCAGAATCCAGGCCGCCAGATCGGTAATCGGCTTGCCGTTCAGGCTGCCGGACCAGGACAGGGTGCGGGTCGCGTGGCCGGGGCTCATGGCCAGGCCGATACCGTTTTGGTCCTGGGTCTTGCACAGCGTCCACACCAAGCCTATCAGCAGATTGTCCACCACCGCTTCGCTGCTGCAGTGATCCAGTAACAGTTCATACACGTGCTTGGGATTGGCCATGACGCTACCTATTGGGGAATGTCGAGCAATTTGGCTTCGGTTTTGATGTTGTCTTGCTGCCCCCAGGCGTTGATCGCTTCCACAAAAAATTGTGTTTTGCTGGGGTGAGGCCGGACCACGTCGTATTCGGCATAAAAACTGCCGTCACCATGAAATTTGATTTGTCCTATGCGTTGTTTGTCGGGGTTGTACCAATAACCGACCAAGTCCTGGCTTTGCGTGTAAGGATCGGTCACCAGGCTGAATTCGGCGGCGTCGAAGTCCGGCGGGTTGATGTTGGTTTGCATTGAAAAACCCAGCTTGGCGATGTTCTCGCCGATGCGCCGGCAAACCAACTTGCCGAAGTCGCGCTTGGCGGCGATAAGTTGTTCGAGGGCTGCCGTCATGCGGCCTCCGGCTCCAAAGCGGCGGACAATTGCATGATCACCGACGCGCCGGACTTATCTTGCGGATCGAGTATTTCCATCGCCGCCAAAACGGCCCGGGCTTCGTCGGCCAGATCCTGGCGCAATTTAATAAACGCCAAAGCCTTCAAGGTATACAGGTAAAACAGCGCGGTGTCGCTGGCATACATATCCCATTCGCCGGCTTGGCCGGCGAGTTGGCGGAAATCGGCCGGAAAATTGCCTTGCCGCGCGGCTTGATTCAAACCGGCCAGCACTTCGCGTTCGGCTTCCTGTAAACGGCCTTGGTAAAAATAAAATTTATACAAGGCAAAATAGGTTTGCAGGCAGCCGGGGTCGAGTTGTTGTGCCTGTTTGAACAGTTTTTCCGCCAGCGGTTTTTCGGCGTGGCTGGCCGCCACCGCCTGCTGCAGCAATTGATTCACTGCCTCGGGCAGGTTGGGGCTGAACAGCACCCGTTCTTCAAAGAGTAATCTTTGAGTCATGGCTTACCAAACCTCGGTGGGTACAACCAGGGACGCAACCGGTGCACCGCCCAGCAAATGCTGTTCGACGATGGTCTTGACGTCGCCCTTGCCGACCTTGCCGTACATGACGCCTTCCGGATAGACCAACACGCTGGGACCCATCATGCAGGGGCCCATGCAACCGGTATTGGTCAAGGCGATTTTCTCGAACAAATTACGGCTTTGAATTTCATTCATGAATTCATTCATGACTTCCGCGCAGCCGCTGGCCGCGCAGGAACCGCGCGGGTGGCCTTCGGGACGGTTTTGAGTACAGACGAAGACGTGTTTTTCTGGGCGTGGCATGATAGCTTTCCTCTTTAGTTTCTGAACGGTTAGGTGTCGCTATCGCGACGGTTATTTAGGAGTCGGTTCGCGGACCGACGACCGCGATACTTTCTTTTGCGTCGCCAAAAGAAAGTATCCAAAGAAAAGGCGACCCCAATGCTGCGTTAACCCTGCGTGCCGGAGACTTTGAATGGGGTTTTCCGAAGGGGCTTCCCAGCCCCGCGGAAAACGCGATACATCCTTGTATCGCCCTGACGGCTGTTCCATTCAAAGTCTCCGGTACTCGGCGCAGCAACAGGGGAAGAAAACTCCCCACAATTAACGCTTTTTCATTTAGGTAAAGTTATCCCATTCGTGTTTTGCTAATTGATATAACCGCAAACATATGGGCCGACTTCCTCACCCCTTATGCCGCGCCGAGCACCGGAGTTTTTGTCAGGGTTAGCCCAAAGGGGGGCGGCAAGGATGCCGCACGTTGCTTGTAGGGGCAGGGAAGCCCCTTCAAGCAACCCCTGACAAAAACGAGGAGCACAGGAAACAAGCGGCATCGGGGTGTCGTTTCTTTTGGATACTTTTCTTTGGACAAGCAAAGAAAAGTATCCCGCCCGCCGGTGCGGGAACCGGCATTAAAACAATCCGTCGCGATAGCGACAGAAAATCAAGCCGCCGCTTTATGCTGATGCGTAAAACAATCCTTCGGGCAAACCTTGGAGCAGGCCTCGCAGCCGATGCAATCGGCGCCGTTTTTAATGCTCATGACCATGCTGTTGTCGTCATCGTCTTCAAAATCGCCGTAGTCGTCGCCGAAATCCTCGGCCGACAGCACTTCGTCCTTTTCCACCAGATCGAACACATCGCGCGGGCAAACCTTGAAGCAGCGGCCGCAGCCTATGCAGTTACGTTGGTTGATATTGCTCACGTATGACGGTGTCCAGATCGCGCCGCCGAAGGTGGTACCGGTTACAAATTCGCTCATGTTCGTGTCCTCAAGCGGTTTCCGCGGAGGCGGCCAGAAACTTCCGGTTGGCCTCGTCCCAGGCCTTACAGGCCTCGTAAGTGTTTTGGGCCACCGCCATCAGTTCGCCGTAGGCGTCCGGCAGCCTGTCCTCTATCAGGTCGTGCAGTTCCATGGCGGCCTCGCCGGCCAGCCGCTTGGTCTTTTTGACCTCTTTTTCCAGTTTTTTCAGTTCTTCGTCAGTCATGAGATGTCTCCTCAGGCTTCCGCTACTTCTTTGTATTGTTCGATCAACGCAACGGCTTTTTCGATAACGGCTTCGGTTTTGGTAGACATCTCTTCCAGACTGGGAAAACCGAAACGGTGCACGTCGCGCAGGGTTTTATCGACCACGATCAACTTGCCGACCAGCACAAACGCACGGCCGAAGCCTTCATGGGTGATGTTGATCACCGGAACGGCCATCTTTCCGGAGCGTTTTTCGATCAACGAGGCGATGCTGTTGTAATAGGCCTTGACGCGGGCCAGGGTGATTTCGTCCGGGTCGCCGATGATGGGGATTTCGCGCTTGCGCTCCTTGGTCATTACCAGCGGGTCAATGATTTTTTCGTCCGACCAGCCTTCGTAAGTGTCGTAGGTGTCGAGCGCGCGCAGTTGCTTGAGCATTTCGAGGACGACAGCGGACGTCATGAAAGGGTCGCCGGTTTCTATGGCTAGAGCTGCTTGGGACATGGTGTTCTCCTGTTTGTAAAATTCGGTGGTTTGTATTGCTGCCGCAACGTCAATTAAGTGCCGGTTGGCGGTTATTCATCCCAGCCTTCCTGCTCCATTTCGTCGAAACGCTGCGGGTCCGGGCCTTTATGCTGGTTGATGGCTTTGGCCAGCCAACTGGAAGGTCCGGCTTTCATTTCAGCCTGTAAATCGCTCAGTAGATCCTTGATAGTGCTGCCTTCGTGGACCTTGATCGGTTGTATGCCCTGGGCGAGGATTTGCTTGATCGCCGAGGCGCCGACAGCCTGGCAATACACTGCCGAACAGCCGTCCAGCAATTGCAGCTTCACCGACAATTTGTCTTCGTTACCATCCTGCGCCAGTTGGCCGAACTGAGCGGCTTCCATCAACTCGGCTTGCTCGGGATTGACGGCGTACACCGCAAACGATTTGGCGGAACCGAAATGCTGATTGACATGCACCATGTCGGTGGTGGCGAATGCGACTTTGATGGCGGTTTCCATCGGGATCTCCTGTTCGGATTGATGCACGACCTGCATGCGGCGGGTTAATGACATGACGGCGAGCAGGCTTGACGTTCGGATTCGGGTTTTTGCGCATAAGGCGAGTAATACGGCTCGATTTCCTCGTGGGCGAAATTGATCACCAGATTGGCCAGATCGAACAGGGTCTGACGGGTGCCGCGATAACCGATCCAGGTTTTTTGATAACCGCCGATGACGTCGTAGAGCGGAAAACCGATGCGTAAAATCGGTATGCCCAGACGTTCGGCGCTGGCCACGGCATGCGAGTTGCCGATCAGTAATTGCGCCTTGCGTTCCTTGGCCATCATTTCCAGATCTTCAAGGTCGCCTATCTTGATACTGTCCACCGGCGCGGTCGCCAGCACAGGCGTGTTGCCGGCGGCTATGGCGGTGACTACTTCGCAGCCCATGCCGTGTACCAGATGAATCAGCGCATTGAGCTGATCGGGATCGGCGGCGATGGCCACCCGCAGCTGGCCGAGCATGAAGTGGGTGTCGAGCATGGCGTCCTGCAATTGGGCGCGTTGCCGCTCGATTTTTTGCGGCACCGGCATTTCGCTGATTTCGGCCAGGGCCGTAATCAATGCGTCGTTAGCCTGCAAGCCGTACAGATGATCGAAATAGTGGCTGGGTACACCGGTTTTTTCCTGCAACAGCTCGCCGGATTTACGCAAGGATGCGCCGACAACCAGTGTCGCTCTGGCTTCGCCCAACGTCGCCAATTCCGAAACCGGCGTGCCGCCGATAGTCACCGGTGAAAAGTCGTCGTCGGTCAGGCTGCCGTCCAGGGAGTCGGACAAATCCGGCACCAGCACAGGGCGTAAATTGAATTGTTCGATCAAATCGCGCAGCGCTTCCAGATCGCCCGGCGTCAGCATGGGGCTGGCCAGGACGTTGACCTGCCGCTGGCGGTTGCCCGGCTTGGTGCCCGCGCTGGCGGCGTCCGGTACCAAATCCTTGACGATTTCGTACAGCGTTGCGGCATAGCCGGTTTCCACGCAGCCGGTAAAATCCGGGGTGTTCACGGCGACGACGGCGACATGGTTGTATTCGGGATATTTGACCCGGAACTCGCGGACGTTGCGGTGCACGTCGCAGCCCTGGGTTTCCGCCAACCCGGTGGTCAACACCGCAATCAGCGCCGGATTGGACTTTTCGGCGATATTCTTGATGCCTTCGACGACGTTTTCATCGGCGCCCAATACCGAGCTGGCCTGATCCATCGCCGTGGTTTGCAGCGGAATCGGCTCGCGAAAATGCCGCACGAAGAACACCTTGGCAAATGCGGTACAGCCTTGCGAGCCGTGCAGCATCGGGATAGCCTTGTCGAAACCCAGGCAAGCCAGCGAGCCGCCGGTGGGTTGGCTGGCTTTTAACGGGTTTACCGACAGCGCTTTGTTGCGTTTGACGATTTCGGCCATTTCAAGCCGCCCGAGCCGACAGCGGCTCTTGCTCGACTGCGGTATCCGATTTTTTCAGGCCGCCCACGCGCCAGGGCGGCGTGGCCCGAACCGCTTCCCAAACCGGGCTTTCCAATGTTAATGCTAATTGCCTAACCAGCTCCAGCATGCCTTGGTAGCCTTCGTAACCGAACTCACGCTCTTGGTTAATGTCCAGGAACGGAATGCGCGCCTTCAACGCGGTGTACATATTGCGGCCGCCGGCGATCAGAATGTCGGCTTTATAATCGGCGACTACTTTCAGCAAGGCTTTAGGGCTGCCGTCTTCTATCATCAAGGTCTCTTCGCCCATCAGTTCGCGGATACGGGCTTTGTCTTCCTCGGTGGATTTTTTGGTGCCGGTGGCGACTACCACCATCCCTAAATCCTGTAAGGCGGAAATCACCGACCAGCTTTTCACGCCGCCGGTAAACAACAGCACGCGCTTGCCTTTCAACCGCTCTTTCCAGGGTGCCAGGGCTTCGCGGATGCGGTTTTCCTCGCGGGCAATAATAGCTTCGGTGCGTTCGATTAAGTCAGGGTCGTTGATCACCCTGGCGAAATCGCGCAGAGCCTGGCTGGTGTCGGTGATGCCGTAGAAACTGCCTTCGAACCAGGGGGTGCCGTAGCTTTGTTGCAGCTTGCGGGCCACGTTGACCATGGCTTTGGAGCAGACCATCATATTCACTTCGGCTTTGTGCATGGTTTGCACTTCGCGGAAGCGGGCGTCGCCTGACAGGGTACACAGCACGCGCAGGCCCATTTCGTCCAGCAGCGGCAGCACGTGCCAGAATTCGCCGGCGATGTTGTATTCGCCGACCAGATTGACGTCGTGTACCTTGATGCCGGGTCGCTCTGTGCCAAGAGGCAACGGGTCGGGGTCGCGGGTGCCGATCACATGATTGACCATGGCGTCGCCGGCGATGCGGTTACCCAGATTCTTGGTGCCGTAAAAACCGGCGCAATCGATGGGTACTACCGGCACGCCCCAGCGTTCGGCGGCGGATTTGCAGGTGGCATTGATATCGTCGCCCACCAAGGCCGGTACGCAGGTGTTGTAAATGAACACCGCCGGCGGGTTATAGGTTTCGATGGCTTGTTTGATGGCGTGAAACAGGCGCTTTTCGCTGCGGCCCATTACCACGTCTTGTTCGGTAAGGTCTGTGGTCATGCCGATTCGGTACAATTCCGAACCGGAAGAACGGGTGCCGCGGTTGTCCCAGGAACTGCCGGCACAGGCAATCGGGCCGTGGACGATATGCGCCACGTCTGCGATGGGCAACAGCGCGATTTGCGCGCCGTCGAAGGCGCAACCGCCCGCCGCCGAACCCGGTTTGGGTTTGGCGCAGCCGGACTTTTCCTTCTTGTTATGCTCGCAAGCCGGTTCGTCCAGCAATTCGGCAATGTCTTTGGTCGATTTCATGGCATCACACCTCGCTTTTTGTTTATAACAAAGCAACGGGTATGCCAGTGTTTAAGGTATTGACTTTATTAGCTTTGTTTTAGCAAGGCTTTGTAGTAAATGCTACAAAGGCCTTGCCATAGGCTGGAATGACGACATTAAGAACACAAAAATCGACAATCCGCCGACAAACCTAATCTCGGTTACTATGATGGCCAAATTATTAGGAGGTCTTATGCAAGATGACGTAGTAATCAGTTCGGCCGGCGTGGCCATGCCGCGCCTTATTTACGGTACGGCATGGAAAAAGGAGCGGACCGCCGAATGGGTCGCGCTGGCCTTGGCGCAAGGCTTTCGGGGTATCGATACCGCCTGCCAGCCCAAACATTATTACGAGCCCGGCGTGGGCGAAGCTTTACACGCCGCGTTCGAATTGGGTCTGGGACGCGAGCAGATTTATCTGCAAACCAAATTCACTCCCTTGAGCGGGCAGGATCCGTTGCAAGTTCCTTACGATCCGCGGGCGGCGCTCGACCGGCAAGTGTCGCAGTCCTTTCAAAAGTCGCGGGACAATTTACGCACCGATTATCTGGACGGTTTGGTATTGCATTCGCCGCTGGCGGATAAACAGGAGCTCATGACGGTCTGGCGGGCAATGGAACATATCGTGTTGTCCGGCGGCGCCCGGCAGCTGGGTATCAGTAACTGCTACGACCCGGCGCTGTTTAAGTCCTTGTACGAGACCGCCACCGTCAAACCCGCCGTGCTGCAAAACCGTTTTTACGCCGACAGCCATTACGATACCGAGTTGCGCAAATTTTGCCGAGCACATGGCGTTATTTATCAAAGCTTCTGGACATTGACCGCTAATCCGGGAATATTAGCAAATGCTGTGATTGCTGCATTGGCGGACCGCTACCGGCGCACCCCGGCGCAAATCTTGTTTCGCTACTTGACGCAGGTCGGCGTAGTGCCTTTAACGGGTACCACCTCCGCGCAACATATGCGGGAAGATTTGGCGATTTTCGAGTTCGAGTTGACGCAGGATGACTGTGCCGGCGTGGAGCGTCTGCTGGGCTAGGGTTTTCGGCTTGCGCCGCATTAAATTGGCTTGCAACAAGCGTAAGCGAAACTAAACTTTCAGAGGGTATTAAAAAATTAAAACTCGTTTTTTGCATTAAAACGCAACGCGCCCATACTTAGCCGGGTTTGCAGTGTCTTTTTATAATATTCATTGAATATATGCTTGAGCTAAACAATAAAAAAACCAATCGTAGGCTTGATTTTCGGATTTACGAACAGGTAAATCTTTTCTATCGCAAAATAGATACGCAACGGGTTAATGCGGCCAAAGCCGATTTCGATACGCTTTTTACCGATTATTCAGGCAGTCAAGCCGCGGAATCCGTTACCCGGGGGGATGAAAATCCGGCTATCGATAACTCGCTGCCGGGTTCGCAAAGCCGGGAAAACGACACGCTCAATGTCAATATCAGTTCCAGCGGTATCGCCTTTACCTGCCGGGAGCCGCTTAAGGCCGGCGATTATTTGATGATCAGGATATTGCTGTTATCCAGCATGACGGCCGTAATGACCTGCTGCAAAGTGGTGTATTGCAAACCCAGCAATCCCTATGAAATCGATCAGTATCCCCATTTAGTCGGCGCCCGGTTCGTCAATTTAGCGGCGGCGGATCGCGCATTACTCGATAACATCGTTGCCAAGCGCAGAAAATACCAATTGATCGGCTACGGCATATTACTGAGTTTGTTAACGGCGGTATTTTTGATGCCGGAAGAGGCGGTAGGACTTTTAATAGAGCTGAGCGACTATCTGACCGATGCTATTTTAGACCTGTGGTTTCTGGCTTCCGATTATTTGGGTTTGGGCCTGAAGCATTTAATACCTTATTTATTTCATACCACGCCAAGGATTACGGATATTGCCGGTTTTTACGTGCAGCAGGCTATAGAGTTTGTTGTGATGTTGCTATTGGTGCGCCAAAGTTGGTTCGCCATTAAACGGTTTAGCCAACAGTCGGCGGCCTTTTTGGCGCGCAAAAAAGCCGGCATGCTTTATTACTGGCGCGAGAAAAGCGGGTTGGATAAGCTTAAACTGATCGGTTTAAGCGTTACCGTGATCGGCTGTTATCTGGCGTTCGGGCTGTAAACTACAGGATTTTCACCCGCCGTTCACCCAATCGCCATCGGCAAGCGGCCGGTTCGAGTTCCTGATTAGAAAGCTTCATCGGCTACCTCCAAGAAACCGGGCGTCCAGTGCCATGGATGGCGAGCTTCGAGCTATCCTTGCAAGCTGGATTTCGGCTTTCCCTCCCCCTATCGATTTAAGAGGCGCGTGGGGAACCGGCTGAAGCATCTTGCCAATCAGGTTCGAGTTTGGCCGTTAAGCCTCGCCTTTCATCACCAGTTCGCCGTATTGTTCCGGCGTAATAGTGCCCCCCTGTTGTCGCACACGGGCCCGTTCTTGCGCGGGCAACACGTCCTGTATGGCGTCTATGCGTTTCCATTGCGGGGTCAACGGCGTTTCGAAGCCGGCTTGCGGTGTATATTTTGAAGTTTCTACTTGCTGGTATTTGTGAATATAACGCGGACAATTCACGAAAATTTCCGTGACGGCCACCCGCACGATCAAGGAAGCGCCGGGGAATTCGCCGGTTAGCGGGTCTTGTTTATCGATGCCGGCGGTGCCGTGTATTCTGACCCGGTGCGGCGTTTCGAAATCGATCAGCAGCATGCCGATTTTGTTATTGGCCTGAATATTACCCAGCGACAGAAACATGCCGTTGCCGTCGTAACTTGGAAAGGCCAGGGTTTTCTCGTCCAGCACTTTTAAAAAACCCGGCGACCCGCCTTTGTAAGAGCAGGTGGGGTAGCCGCGATGGTCGACGGTGGTCAGAAAGAACATGTCACGGCTTTCGATAAACGCTTTATGTTCGGCGCTCACTTCCGGTAACACGATCAATTCCTCAACCCTGTCGGCCAAGGCTGTGGTTTCGAACTCTTGTTGCAGCAGCCTGTGTTGCGATCCGTAAAGTGGGTTCATTTTGCCTCCGCGATGTTGTTATTTTGGGTTGGTATGGCGTTTTGCTAGAGCGTGCGGGCGGTAATGGCCAGCACGAACCAGCTACAGATAATGAAAAATAATGTCCGGAACCACTGCGCGGCCGACGCTGGCGGCGGGGGTGGGCCATAACGATTGGCCGCGGGTTCGCCCCTGGCGCAGGCCAAATAAATAATCAGCAGCGGGGCGATTGGGCCCATGCCGAGGGCAACGGCAGTGAGCCAGCCGGACCAGCCCAGATCGCGGCCTCTGTTGACGGCGGTATATAGAAATACCAAAAAACACAAGGCCGCCAGCACGATGACGACCGGCACGGAACTCTCGCCGCCGCCACCGCTACCGGTCGAAAGATGCAAGCCGTAAAGCAACAGGCCGGCGGCATTTACGGCGGTTAAAATGCCCAATACCCAAAAGCTGGAACGGCTATGGCGCGGCATGGTTGGTGCCAACGCGTAGATAATAATCGAATCCGAATAGCTTGACTCGCCCGACATGCGTATCGGAAGCGGCATAAAACGCCGACAGCCTGGAGAGCGGTTTTTCGCCCGATGCCGGAGCAAAAGATGGTTTCGATTTAGGCGTTTTGGCCGTCATTGCTTCAATTCCTTGCCGCTTATTTAACGGCTAAGCCACAAGCCCTCGGGTGAATTAGCGATAGCGTAGTGTATCGAATAATCGAAGGCAAATATGCGGCGCAATACGGCTTCGCCTATTGACGCCCGGATTACGCCTCACCGCATTTTGCGGGTTTGAATATCTTGGTTTGGTCAGTAGCAGCCGCTCAGTTTCGTCAGAACATCTGACTGCTCTCTGTCGGATTACGGCATTTTAGCCTCGCGTCCTAATCACCCAAGTCGATTTCGCCAATCATGAAAATGACGGCCTTTCCGGAGAGAATCACACGGTTGCCCTGTAGTTTGCATGAGAGTCTCCCGCCTCTCGGTGAAACCTGTCTCGCCTCGAAGGAAGTCTTCCCTAGCCGCTGCGCCCAGTAAGGTGTCAGTTCGCAGTGGGCAGCACCCGTTACTGGGTCCTCGGGTATTCCAATTTTTGGTGCGAAGAAACGGCTTACAAAATCAACATCTGTGCCCGGCGCGGTAACAATAACTCCGCGCAGGTCCAACTCCTGTAGCTTGGCGAAATCCGGACTGATAGAGTGTAAGGTGTCTTCATCCTCAAAAACAGCGATGTAATCGTTTGCTGCCCAGACTTCGAGAGGTGGACGGCCTAGTCCGACAGCCAAAGCATCGGGAATGGACTTCATTACCGGTGGTCGCGCAGGAAAATCCATCGTCAACAGTCCGTCTTTTGACTCGACAACCAGTTCTCCGCTCTTGGTTTGAAAAGTAATCTGCTTTCCGGTGTAACCAAGAATGTCAAAAAGAACATGCGCTGCGGCTAGTGTAGCGTGCCCGCAGAGGTCGACTTCAGCAATAGGTGTAAACCATCGAAGATGAAAACCATTTTCGGAAGGGACGAAAAAAGCGGTTTCGGAAAGATTATTTTCATTGGCAATCGCCTGGAGCAGGCTATCGTCCAGCCAATGGTCCAACGGACACACGGCTGCCGGGTTACCCTCGAAAACACGTGTGGCAAATGCATCAACCTGATATTGCTTGAGTCTCATTGTTTAGTTCCTGATGTACTGGCTAGCGAGGTAGTTTTCAAACTCGGCCAACCATTCTGCATCGTCGGCTTCTGGGTGTAAAGCAGCTGGTAGGATGGGTAGAGGCGCTAGCCGAAACCCATCAAAAACAATGGATTGTAATGAATATAGTCGACATGCTTGACGAAGTCGTCCTCGTTTCAAATTCGATGCTCCCAAAACCGTCTTTGCCACTTGTGCCCGTTGGGTAAATACCGCGTTCCTGTTTGCGTTCACGACTTTTGGAAATTCGTTCGCCTTTTTCGACCTGTTTAGTAAAGTGGGTCTTAATGAGCCGCCAGCGACAACTAAAATCATCGTCACCTTCCGGCAAAGTCCAAATGGTATGGAGATGTTCCGGTAACACAACAATCGCGTCGATATTAAACGGGTGTTGTTCTTTTACGTTTCGAAAAGATTCGCTAAGCAGTTCAATCCTATCGGTCAGCAAAGTCCGGTTTCGTTCCGCCAAATTGACGGTGAAAAAATAACAACCGCCTTTGAGGCGATGTCGGCGATATTCTGTCATATCGGGTTTATCGGCGCTTCGATTGATGGGTTTCGCTTCGCTCTACCCATCCTACTGTCGGCAATTGGCTCACCCCGGTCGGTCATTGGATAACCCCTGTCGGTTGTCTCCTATGGATCGTTATGCGCACGTCAATGTAAGACATCTCAATGGTGCCTTGGGGCGTGTCTGCTCAAGTTGGAAGTTCTACAATTTAGCTTGGGTTAACCCGGTTTCTAGCCATAATAAAGCCGATATGCGGCACATGCAGCAGGCCGGCTATTTTTCTGACCGGATATTCTTCTTGCGGGTCAAAACCTTATTTTTTCTGTTGGTTACATAACATCGACAAACAATTTGTTGGTTATGTCACTAGGGCGGTCTGTAGGTTGTTTTGTATTAAATATAAAAAAATCAATAGCTTGTAATTATTTTTCGCGTTGGCACGGCCATTGCAATATCCCTGTTGTCATTCACTACAAGTCTTACAAGAGGAGAAGATCATGGCGAAATTACGTCAATGTGCTATTTACGGTAAAGGTGGTATCGGTAAATCGACCACTACTCAAAATCTGGTTGCCGGCTTGGCTGAGCTGGGCAAAAAAGTAATGATCGTCGGTTGCGACCCTAAAGCCGACTCCACGCGTTTAATTCTACACGCAAAAGCGCAAAACTCCATCATGCAAATGGCGGCCGATGCGGGTAGCGTTGAAGATTTGGAATTGGAAGACGTATTGAAAGTGGGTTACCGCGACATTAAATGCGTTGAATCCGGCGGTCCTGAGCCTGGAGTCGGTTGCGCCGGCCGTGGTGTTATTACTGCCATCAACTTCCTGGAAGAAGAAGGCGCTTACGACGAAAACCTGGACTTCGTGTTCTACGATGTATTGGGTGACGTTGTATGCGGCGGTTTCGCGATGCCGATTCGCGAAAACAAAGCGCAAGAAATTTATATCGTTTGCTCGGGCGAAATGATGGCTATGTACGCAGCCAACAACATCGCCAAAGGTATCGTGAAATATGCCAACTCAGGCGGCGTGCGTTTGGCCGGTTTGATCTGCAACTCGCGTCAAACCGCTCGCGAAGACGAACTGATCATGGAATTGGCCAGAAAAATGGGCACTCATATGATTCATTTCGTACCGCGCGACAACGTTGTACAACGCGCTGAAATTCGCCGTATGACCGTAATCGAGTACGAACCAGAAGCTAAACAAGCGCAAGAGTACCGCGATCTGGCCAACAAAATCATCAACAACACCAACCTGGTGATTCCAACTCCAATCACCATGGACGAACTGGAAGACCTGTTGATGGAATTCGGCGTTATGGAAGAAGTCGACGAAAGCGTTGTCGGTATCACCGCCGCCGCCGAAGCGACTGCGTAACACTGTGCGGGTTGGGTTTACCCTTCGGGCATAAAAGCGAAGCGTAACCCAACCCAACATTGCATAGCCAACGTGTTGGGTTACGGCTGGCGCCTAACCCAACCTACATTTTATAGTTCCTAATCGAGGTCAGTTGGGAGATTACCCACGGCCGCTGGAGGATGACATCATGGCTGCCATGACAAGAGAAGAGACCGAAGCGCTTATTCAAGAAGTGCTGGAAGTCTATCCCGAAAAAGCTAAAAAAGATCGCGCCAAACACTTGGCCATTAACGATCAAAGTTTGGAAAAATCGAATAAATGTATTACCTCCAACCGTAAATCCCTACCGGGCGTGATGACCATTCGCGGTTGTGCGTATGCCGGTTCCAAAGGGGTGGTTTGGGGTCCTATCAAGGACATGATCCATATTTCCCACGGCCCTGTCGGTTGCGGACAATATTCCCGCGCCGGCCGCCGTAACTATTATGTAGGTACCACGGGCGTCAACACCTTCGGTACCATGAACTTTACCTCGGATTTTACCGAGAAAGACATCGTTTTCGGCGGCGACAAAAAGCTGGCCAAGTGCATCGACGAAATCGAAACCTTGTTCCCGCTGAACAAAGGTATCTCGATTCAATCCGAGTGCCCGATCGGTTTGATCGGCGACGACATCGAAGCGGTTTCCAAAGTCAAACACAAGGAACACGGTAAAACCATCGTGCCTGTGCGTTGCGAAGGTTTCCGCGGCGTATCGCAATCCTTGGGCCACCATATCGCCAACGACGCGATTCGCGACTGGGTATTGGAAAACCGCGACGGCGACGACAGCTTTCCGACCACGCCTTACGACGTGGCCGTGATCGGCGACTACAACATCGGCGGCGACGCCTGGGCATCGCGTACCTTGTTGGAAGAAATGGGTTTGCGCGTGGTCGCCCAATGGTCCGGCGACGGCACCATTGCCGAGATCGAAAAAACCCCGAAAGTGAAATTGAACCTGATTCACTGCTACCGTTCGATGAACTACATCGCCCGCCACATGGAAGAAAAATATTCCATCCCCTGGATCGAATACAACTTCTTCGGCCCGACCAAAATCGCCGAATCGTTGCGCAGAATCGCCGAGCATTTCGACGACACCATCAAGGAAGGCGCCGAACGCGTTATCGCCCGTTACAAAGCGGAATACGATGCGGTTATCGCTAAATACAAGCCCCGCCTGGAAGGCAAACGCGTGATGTTGTACATCGGCGGCTTGCGTCCGCGCCACGTCATCGGTGCCTATGAGGATTTGGGCATGGAAGTGGTCGGTACCGGTTACGAGTTCGGTCACAACGACGATTACGACCGTACCATCAAGGAAATGGGCAACGCAACCCTGCTGTACGACGACGTCACCGGCTACGAATTCGAAGAGTTCGTCAAAAAAGTGCAGCCCGATTTGGTCGGTTCCGGTATTAAGGAAAAATATATTTTCCAAAAAATGGGCGTGCCGTTCCGTCAAATGCACTCCTGGGATTATTCCGGTCCTTACCACGGCTATGACGGCTTTGCCATTTTTGCCCGCGATATGGACATGACCATTAACAACCCTTGCTGGAAAAGCTTTAAAGCGCCTTGGAAAACCGAGGCTACCGAGAGCGAACCGGTTAAAGCGGTTGCGTAATCCGTAGGGCGGGCAAATTTGCCCGCCTTAATTCCCGGACAGGTGGGCAAGTTTGCCCACCCTACAGGGGTCAAATATCGGTCGGGATTACAGTCCCGGCACAATCCATTCAACGCCGGTCCACAGATTAGTGGCGCGTTAGGAGATTATCATGAGCCAACAAGTCGACAATATTCAACCCAGCTATCCTTTATTCAGAACCGACGAGTACAAGGAAAATCTGGCTAACAAGCGTGCGGAATACGAAGAACGTCATCCGCAAGAAACCATAGATGAAGTATTCCAATGGACCACCACCCAGGAATACCAAGAACTGAACTTTCAACGCGAAGCGATTACCGTCAATCCCGCTAAAGCCTGCCAACCTCTGGGCGCGGTGCTTTGCGCGCTGGGTTTCGAAAAAACCATGCCTTACGTGCACGGTTCGCAAGGTTGCGTGGCTTACTTCCGCACTTACTTCAACCGTCATTTTAAAGAGCCTATCTCTTGCGTTTCCGATTCCATGACCGAAGACGCGGCGGTATTCGGCGGACAGAAAAACATGTTTGCCGGTTTGGAAAACGCCAAAGCCTTGTACAAACCCACCATGATCGCGGTATCGACCACTTGTATGGCGGAAGTGATCGGCGACGACTTGAACGCGTTCATCAACAACGCCAAAAAAGAAGGCCATATCGATCAGGATTATCCCGTTCCGTTCGCGCATACCCCAAGCTTCGTCGGTAGCCATACCACCGGTTGGGACAATATGTTCGAAGGTATTGCCCGTTACTTCACGCTGAACTACATGGAAGGCAAGGAAGTAGGTTCCAACGGCAAAATCAACTTGGTTCCCGGCTTTGAAACCTATTTGGGCAACTTCCGCGTTATTCACCGGATGTTGAACGAAATGGGTGTCGAACATACCTTGTTGAGCGATCCTACCGAAGTGCTGGATACCCCGGCCGACGGTCATTTCAACATGTATGCCGGCGGCACGACTATCGATGAAGTTAAGGATGCGCCTAACGCGATTACCACCGTATTACTGCAACCTTGGCAATTGGAAAAAACCAAAAAATTCGTCGAAAACACCTGGAAACACGACGCGCCTAAGCTGAACATTCCGATGGGCCTGGAGTGGACCGACCAGTTCCTGATGAAAATTTCCGAATTGACCGGCAAACCTATTCCAAAATCGCTGGAAGTCGAACGCGGCCGTTATGTCGACATGATGACCGACTCCCACGCTTGGCTGCACGGCAAAAAATTTGCCTTGTACGGCGACGCCGACTTCGCTTTGGGTATGACTAAATTCCTGTTGGAAATGGGCGCGGAAGTCACCGATGTGTTAGTCAACCACGCGAACAAACGTTATAAAAAAGCCGTTGAAGAAGTGTTGAAAGCCTCTCCTTACGGCCAAAGCGCTACCGTACATATCGGCAAGGATTTGTGGCACTTCCGTTCCTTGATGTTCACCAATAAACCGGACTTCATGATCGGCAACTCCTACGGCAAATTTATCCAACGCGACACCTTCTACAAAGGCGAAGAGTTCGAAGTGCCGTTGATCCGTATCGGTTTCCCCATCTTCGATCGTCACCATCTGCACCGGATGACTACTCTGGGTTACGAAGGCGGTATGTATATGCTGACCACCATAGTCAACGCCTTGTTGGAACAGTTGGATAAGGAAACCAAAGGTATGGGAACCACCGACTACAACTACGATTTGATTCGTTAAATGTAGGTCGGGTTTACCCTTCGGGCATAAAAGCGAAGCGTAACCCGACATTTCAAAGCCTACGCGTCGGGTTACGGCTAAACGCCTAACCCGACCTACACTTGTCTGGAGAATCCCGATGCCCAGCGTCATGCTCAGAAAACGCGAAGACGGTAAATTGCTGTTCTACGTCGCCAAAAAAGATTTGGAAGAAACCATCGAAACGATTGAATTCGATAGCCCGGAAAAATGGGGCGGGGAAGTGGTATTAGGCGACGGTTCCAAGTATTACTTCGAGCCCATGGAGCCCGCGCCCAAGATTCCTACCACCCTGCAAGCGAAACGTTTAGCCGAGGGGTAACCGCCATGGCCTTATATATCGTTGCCGAAGAATGTATTTCCTGCGGCGATTGTAAACCCGTTTGCCCGACCGACTCGATCAAGGAAGGGGCGGTGGTTTTCGAGATCAGTAAGAAAACCTGCACCGAATGCAACGGCGATTACGACGTGCCGCAATGTGTGAAAGTTTGCCCCATCGATAATTGCATATTACCGTTGGTGGCTTGATTAACGGCGGCGCGAAACGGGCCGCCGCCTGTTTCGCCCAATTCTCTCCTCCAAGTCTTAAGGACGCATCGTCATGATCAGCTCGGAACAAGTGCAACGCATTGCCTCCGCCATCCGTACCCAGGCCTTGAGCGAAACGGTGGTATCGGCGCTCAGGAGCGAATATCCCGGTATCCATTTTACTTACTGCATGGAAGACGACATACCCACGCAAGCGCCGGTGCTGGAAGGCGAAGGTTTTAATCTTTATCTGGTCGACGGCCGGGATCATTGCCTGTGCCTGACCAACAACTATGAGCATGCGACAGGCATTGTGATCGCCGAAATCATCGAAGACTAGGTTGGTCCATGGTTGAGCCCATCGAATCCGTTTCGCCGCCGCTGGCCGATTGCAGCCTGTGCCCTTTCCGAAATAAAACCTTGCTGATGGGCCGGTGCATGCCCGGAGATACGTGCGTGTTTGTCGCCAGCGGCCGTCAAATCGACCGTTTCTTCCGCGTCAACCCGGCCTATGCCGTTTTATATTTGCAAGACAAATTTTGGGAGCGGCGCGCCATCGCCGTGCGCTACGCGCCGCAAAAAGCCTTGCATCCCCTGATTAACGACGAAGACGAAGTGGTGAGGCGGGCGGTAGCCTATCGCCTGCCGTCCTCGCAATTGCTGCATTTGATCAACGATCCGGACCGGGAAGTGCGCATGACCGTGGCCGACCGTATCGATCCGGAACACCTGGAAGCCTTGGCCAACGATCCGGATTACATAGTGCGCCTGATGGTGGCCAAGCGCTTGCCGGCGGGGCGGCTGTTCCGTTTTATCAAGGACGACGATGTGCAGGTGCGCAAAATCGTGGCCGGGCGTCTGCCGGAGGTGAGCTTGGGGTTGATGGTCGACGACCCGTCCGCCGACGTCCGGCGTATCGTCGCCGAGCGTTTGCCGCCCGAAGATGCGGTGGCGCTGCTTGGCGATAAGGACTGGGTGGTGCGCTATACGGCCGCCTTGAAAGTCGATCCCAAAAGCCTCGCCGTATTAATCGACGATCCCGAACCCGACGTGCGCGAAGTGGTGCAGCGGCGTCTTCTTCATTCAACCAACGCCCCGGATTCCGAACATGACTGAATCTCGTTTAGTGCTTGCCGGACAAGACATTACCGAATGCTGTAAAAAAATCATTCCCGGCCAAACCGAAGATTTATTGTTGCGCCAACTGCAAAGCCTGGTGCCCGATTACCCCATCCAACTGGCCCTGACCGGCGAAGAATGGTATCGCCTGGGCGGGGTAGTCGGTATGGACGGCAAGCGGATTGCCAACGATCTGATCGAATGGGTGGAGCGCACCTATCTGGAATGCGGGCAAAATCTGCAAACCTTGATCGATTACACCGTCGAACAACAACTGATCGCCACCAAGCAAACCGGCAAAACCCTGTATTTCGTGGTGCAAACCGGCGATCGGGCGGAAGAGTTTACTTTGATCGAAATCGACAAAACCCACGAAGTGTCCGATCGCATGCTGGTAAACGCCATGCAGCCGCCGGAAGATTTGGAAGAGTTTATCGACCCCTTGCAGCCGTTTTGCATCGAAAGTTTCGGCTTCGGCCATTCGCGCTACACCTATCGGCGCAAAACCGACGTCAAACTGTTCATGGAAGTCATCAACGAACGCCACCGCGGCGAACACCCGGTGCAGCGCTTCATGGACGACTGGAACAGAAGCAGCGCCGGCCTGAAAAAACGCTTGTCCGACGAATGGATCATTCGCCCCTATCAGCATACCGGCCGCTTCGGCGAGCAGATCGTCAACGTGGAAATCATTAACACCCAGCATTACATTTTGCCGCACCTGGAAGATTTTTCCGGCAAAAAGGGCAGTGCGCTCAGCAATTTGCTTAACCGCTTCGATCGGCAGGCGGGTTATCCTTTCGCCTGGTTTTTTTACATGCTCAAAGGCAAGCATGTCTCCACCCATTGCGCCGAAGCGGTCTATCGAGATATCGCCGGCGACTTCGCCTACTTGGGGCAGCGCGACGAGGCGGTGTTAAGGGACTGGATCGCCAGTCCGTATAACGTTTAAGCCAACTCGGCCGAGCCGGTTTGTTTGCATGTGCGCAGCAAGGCAGCCTTGCTCATACCGGCCCTGGGAGCGTATCGGTCCCCGTCCGAAATATTTGCGCAACAGAGTTGAGCGCCGCCATGCGGCAGTGCGCCTCTATCGAATATCGCCTTTTTCTTGAACTTTATTATATGCGGTTAATCTTAATTAGCGCATATAACAAGACCAAGAGGAGAGTTGCGATGAACACGCAAAACATAAAAACATCGGCATATTTATCCATTGCCGCGGTCGCGATAATTGTTGGTTTTGCCCCGGTTAATGCCGGAGCGGCCGAAAAAACCAGCCAAGGGCAAAACGCGAACCTGATTTACCAATCCCGGGCGGCCGGTCCCAGTATTTACAGTTACGAAAGCAGCATAACCGGAAAAGTGTCCGTTAAACCGGAACTGATCTATGTCAGTCAGGCTTATGGACCGGCCATTCATAGTTATGCCCATGCCGGTAATGAAACGGTTGTGCCATGGAATGTCGAGTATGTCGACACCGCTTACGGCCAGGCTATCCATAGTTATGACCGGCATCAGGCTAAAGGCGAGGTGAATGTACTGCCGCTGACGGATAAATGAAATAGCCGGGAATGCCGGGGGCGATACCTTCGGCATTCCGAGCGTCGCTAAACTGAAAAATAGTTAGCCCGTATCACTACGGCGAAACCTGTTCGCTCATAAAAACCGTTGCCGCCATTCACAAATAGCGCTGTATGTCCTTGCGGATCGATTCCGGCGTAGCCATGGGCGGATAGCGTTTGATCACTTTGCCGTCGCGGCCGACCAGAAATTTGGTGAAATTCCATTTGACGGCTTTAGTGCTCAGCACGCCGGGCGCGGCGGCTTTTAGATACTGAAACAAGGGATGGGCATGTTGGCCGTTGACCTCTATTTTTTCGAACAACGGAAAGCCGACGCCGAAGTTGGTTGCGCAAAAGTCCGAGATTTCCGCGCCGTCGCCGGGTTCCTGCTGGCCGAATTGGTTGCAGGGGAAGCCCAGCACCGTAAAATCTTGGTCCTTGAATGTCTGATACAAACTCTCCAAGCCCTGATATTGCGGGGTAAAGCCGCAACGGCTGGCGGTATTGACGATCAACAATAATTGGCCCTTGAAGGTGTCCAGGGATATGCTTTCACCGTCGATA
Organism: Methylomonas rivi; assembly: GCF_024505165.1. Taxonomy (GTDB): domain Bacteria; phylum Pseudomonadota; class Gammaproteobacteria; order Methylococcales; family Methylomonadaceae; genus Methylomonas; species Methylomonas rivi. The sequence continues at coordinate 8,260 of NZ_JANIBK010000020.1, read as the reverse complement.
AGCCTGGCTTGGAAAGAATATATGCTGTCCATACTAAGCCTTAAGCGGTTTGCGCTTCGTCGATCGGGGTGCGGAAAAAGTTCTTGAAGTAAGGCATGAAACTGGCGGTAATGGGAATCGAGTAAAAACAGTAAATCGCCGCCGCTTCGCCGGTGGAAACGCCCAACAGCCATTGCGGCATAAACAAGGTCATCAAGGCCATGAAGCAATGGTAAGAGGCAATTCTGCGGTTGTTTTTCCACAGAAAACCGCTGAATGCCAGCGCAAATAACGAACCGTGCGTGACCAGGGTGCCGAAGGCGGCGGGTATGGCGTAGCCGATGTGATAAATGCCCATGTACAAGCAGGCCACCATATCGCCGATAAAATTGGGCCGCAGGCCGAACAACTGCCATTCCTTAGGCAGAAAGGTACAAACCAGAAAAAACGAACTCATGCCGATGCCCAGCGTAGTGGCTTTTTTAAGGGCATATTTGTCGCTGGAATAGGTAGCCAGCGCCGGCATGATGGCAAAAGCCTGCAGGGCGATATGGTAGGTGGAGAGTTCGCTGAGGAATAAATTGGCGCCGTAGCCGCACTGGTCGGCCACCGGGTAGGCAAAATATTGAATCAGTTCCATCAACGAAAAATGAAAAATGGCATAGGCGCGCGCGGCCCGCACCCAGAATGCTTCGTCTTTATCCAGAAAAGTGACGCTGGAAGCGGCAAGGCCGATGATACCGAGTCCCAAGGACATGTTTGCACTAAAACACATAGCTTATCCGTATGGCTAATGGCGGCGCGCCGATAAAACCTGATGAAAACCGCGCCGCCGGGTTGAACAGAATCTCTAAAAACCGAGGTACAGCCTGAGTCGACGGTTTATTACAGTGGGGATTCTAACAAACTATCCGCGGGCCCGGCACAAAACGCAGCGGATTAATGTGGGATTTTAAGCCGGCTATCGGCAAAGCCATCGTTAGCACATGGATAGCGTTTCCCCAAGGGCGCGGAAAAATCATTTTATATGCGTCGGCCGGCAGCAAAGCCTGTTACCGCCCGCTGGGGTTTTACGCGCATGACAACCGTGGCCATTTTCGCCGACCGGGAGCAAGCGCTGGAAATGGGTTTGTCGATCGGTAATTGACGCCATTGATGCCGGCAGCGTTTCCGGGCAGTCGTAGGCTACGCACTGCGTACCCTCTTTTACGGACGTCACCGCACGTTTGCCATCGCCCGGTAGTCCGGCGCCAAAGAATGCGGTGCCGGTGAAGCCTCGCTGTCAAGGAGTCCGCCCGCACATAGCGGCGGGATTCACTAGCGCCGATTGGTCAAACCCAGTCGGCGCTCGCAAGCTCTAAACAATCTCCAACTTTGCATAAGCCAGCATCAGCCATTTGATGCCGGCGTTGCGGAAATTGATTTGCACGCGTTCCTGGTCGCCGTCGCCTTCGGTTTGCAGTACCACGCCTTCGCCGAATTTTTCATGCCGAACGGATTGCCCCATGCGGTACTTGCCGGATTTTGCATTCAAGCTGCCCAGGCTGGCGCCGCTGCCGGCAACCGGGCGGCTGATATTGGCGCGCATGCGGATTTCCTGCAGGGTTTCCGGCGGAATTTCCCGCAAAAACCGCGATGGGCTGGGGTAGTTGTCCTTGCCGTACAGTCGGCGCGATTCGGCGTGGGTCAGGTAAAGCTGTTCCCTGGCGCGGGTGATGCCGACATAACACAGGCGGCGTTCTTCCTGCAGGCGGCCGGCGTCGTCGGTGGCTTGTTGAGAAGGGAACAAGCCTTCTTCCATGCCCACCATGAACACCAATTTGAATTCCAGGCCCTTGGCCGAATGCAGGGTCATCAGCTGTACGCAGTCTTCATCCGCATCGGCCTGCATGTCGCCGGCTTCCAGCGCGGCGTGGGTCAGGAACATATCCAGCTCGCTAAGGTTTTCGTCGTTTTGGTTGTCGTAATCGAATAAACGGGCAGCGTTGACCAGTTCCTCCAGGTTTTCCACCCGGGTTTCGCCCTTGTCCTGTTTTTCCTTTTTATACAGCTCGATCAGGCCGCTTTTTTCCACGACCCGTTTGACGGTTTCGTACAAGGCCAAATCCTGCGTATCCGCGCCGAGTTGCAGGATCAATTGCATGAAAGCATTCAAAGCCGTGCCGGCACGCGGCGGCAAACGATTTTCCGCCAGCATTTTTTCCGAGGCTTGCCACAAGGACAGGCTTTGCTCGCGCGCCAGCAGTCGCATGTCGTCCAGTGTTTTGGCACCGATGCCGCGCGTCGGGGTGTTGACCACCCGCTCGAAGGAAGCGTCGTCATCGTGATGGCTGGCCAGGCGCAGATAGGCGAGGGCGTTTTTGATTTCCATGCGTTCGAAAAAACGCAGGCCGCCGTATACCCGGTACGGGGTGCCGGTGGTCATTAAACGTTCTTCGAATTGGCGGGACTGGGCGTTGGAACGGTACAAAATCGCCGCGTCGCTACGCAAACCGCCGTCCTTGATCCATTGGCGGATTTTTTCCACCACGAAGTAGGCTTCGTCCTGCTCGTTGAAGGCCGAATACAAAGAAATCATGTGGCCTTCGCCGGACTCGGTCCAGAGCTCCTTGCCCATGCGGGCGTCGTTGTTGGCGATCAGGGTGTTGGCGGCCTTTAAAATATGCCCGGTGGAACGGTAATTTTGCTCCAACCGCACCACTTGGTGGCCGGGATAATGTTTTTGGAAGGCAAAGATATTTTCGATTTTGGCGCCGCGCCAGCCGTAAATCGATTGGTCGTCGTCGCCGACCACGAACAGATTGTTGTTGCCCTCGGTCAACAGCCGCAGCCAAGCGTATTGAATGGTGTTGGTGTCCTGAAACTCGTCGACATGCACTTGTTGAAAACGCTGCCGGTAAAAGCTCAGCAAATCGGCGTTGTCGCGCAGCAATTCATGAGCGCGCAGTAGGAGTTCGGCAAAATCCACTAAGCCGGAGCGGTCGCAGAGTTCTTCGTAGGCTTTGTACGCCGCCAGCATTTGCCGCTGATAGAAATCGCCGCTTTCGGCCATGTGGCGGGCGCGGATGCCTTCTTCCTTTTGCGCATTGATGAACCATTGCACCTGCTTGGGCGGCCATTTGCCGTCGTCGATGTTCATGGCTTTCAACAAGCGTTTGACGATGCGCAGTTGGTCGTCGCTGTCCATGACCTGAAAGTTATCCGGCAGCTTGGCTTGCTTGGCGTGCTGGCGCAGCAAGCGGTGGGCCAGGCCGTGAAAGGTGCCTATCCACATGGAGCGCGCGGAAATATTCAATAACTCTTCCACCCGGCCGCGCATTTCGTTGGCGGCCTTGTTGGTGAATGTCACCGCCAGAATATGTTGAGGCGATAAATGATTGATTTTAATGTGCCAGGCGATGCGGTGCACCAGTACCCGGGTCTTGCCGCTGCCGGCCCCGGCCAGCACCAGCATGGCTTGTTCCGGGGCGGAAACGGCCAGACGCTGAGCGTCGTTTAATGGGGCAATAATTGAGGAGACATCCATTTTTTGTTTGCAGATTTCAATCAGCTGTGTATATTTGCGGGCTCTATATAAAGGAAAGCCTTAAGTCAGGATAATAAAAACAATAGTACACAGAGAGGGTTGGAAATGAGTTTCGATTATAAACGCATGATTAAGTTTGAACACAACGTCGGCGCAAAAGATAAGAAAATTCGCTTGTATGCGGGCGTGGCGTTGTTGGCCGTGTCTTTATTTACCGCCAGCGTCATATTGCTGCTGGTCGGCTTGGTGTTGGTGGCCACCAGTTATTTCGGCTGGTGCCCTGCTTATTCCGGCTTCGGTAAAAATAGCCTGGAAGCCGGCGAGGTAGCGGCCGAGGCCCCAGCGGCGGCCGAGACCGAATCCGAAAACGACGCTCAATAAACCGTTCGGCCGTCCGGATTTTTATATGAGCAATCCGGATGGCCGAATTTTAATCGCTATCTTCTTTTCTGTATTCCCCTTCAATGACGTCCGCGGCGGGGCGGCCGGGTTGCGTGAATATGCCGCCGGCTCCGGTAACCAATAAATGATTTTCTATGACGTATTGGGCAAATTTACGGCGCAGGGCCGGAATCAGGCAGGCAAAGCCCAGCGCGTCGGTAAAAAATCCCGGCGTCAGCAGCAAGGCGCCTCCGACCAGTAAAATCGGGCCTTCTATCATTTCGTACGCGGGAATCGCGCCTTGGGCCAGATTGTTCTGAAAACGCTGCCAGGTGGCGAAACCTTGGCGGCGCAACAGCCAGGCGCCCAACGCGGCGGTAAATACCACCAGGAAAATAGTCGGAAACGCGCCGATCAGGCCGCCAACTTGCAAAAGTAGGTAAATTTCCACGAAGGGAACGACCAAAAAAAACAGAAACAGTATGCGTATGGCTTTCATGAATGGATGGCTAAATGGGTATCTTAAGCCGACAGTTTAACCGATTTATAGGCATGTCATCTTCGTTTACGCCTGTTAAGCGATAGGGCCGGCCGCTTCGCTTAAATATTCCCAGGGTTTTGAGGGATAATAGCAACATGCATCATTTGATTTATTGTACCTGTCCGGACAGGGAAACCGCCGAAAGCATTGCCGGACGTTTAATCGCCGAAAAATTGGCCGCCTGCGTGAATATTTTGCCGGGCGTGCTTTCCGTTTACGAATGGCAGGGGCAAATCGAAATCGCGCAGGAACATTTGCTGCTGATCAAAAGTCCACCGGCCCGTTACGATGCCATCGAAGCCGCCATTAAAACCCTACACCCTTATCAACTCCCTGAAATCATTGCGGTCGCGATTGAACGCGGCTCCGCCGAGTATTTGAAATGGATAGACTCATGCCTGCCTACCAACTGATTTTGTTTTGCTTGTTATCGCTGGTGTTCCAGCCGGCCCGGGCGTTAAACAGCGAGGATATTTTACCGCCCGACCAGGTTTTTAAATTAACGGCTGTTGGACAGTCCCGGCAACAGCTTGAGCTGGAATGGCAAATCGAGCCGGGTTATCACCTGTACCGCGACAAGACCAAAGTCGAATCCGAATCAGCGGAGATTCGAATAGGCGCTCTGCAAATGCCGGAAGGCGCCCTGGAACACGATGCGGTTTTCGGCGACACCAGCGTTTACCGCGACCGTCTCAAACTGACCGTGCCTATCGTCAATCCCAATAATCTGCCGAGGGTTGAATTGTCGGTGAAATATCAGGGCTGCGCGGACATCGGGGTGTGTTATCCGCCGCAAAAGAAACGCATCGGCGTGGCGTTGCCGGCCGCCATGGCGGCCGAGCCGGCCAATGCGGTCAATCAATTTTTCGGCGGTTTGAAAAAACTCACTTCCAGCTTGTCAACGGACGAATTGTTGCCGCCCGAGCAGGCGTTTCAATTTTTCGCTACCGTTAAGGACGCGCATACCGTGCATGTCAGCTGGTTGATCGCGGACGGCTATTATCTGTATAAGCACAAGCTGGGCCTGCAGCTGGACGCGCCGAGCCGGAGCCAATTGGCCAAGTTGCCGTTGCCGGCGGGCGAAACCCATCTGGACGAAGAATTCGGCCAAGTCGAAATTTATCGCAATGAATTGAGCCTGGATGTGCCGTTGCAACGGCAATCGCTGGCGGCGGAAAGCGTGGAATTGACCGCAAAATTTCAAGGTTGCGCGGACAGGGGGGTGTGTTATCCGCCGATGACCGGCAAAGTGGTTTTGCAGTTGCCGGCCGCTCAAACATTAGCCCCGCTTTCCATCGCCGAATCGAATGACACGCTATCGGAGCAGGACCGGATCGTCGATGCCTTGAAAAGCGACAGTCTGGCCTTGACCTTGATCAGTTTCTTCGGCTTTGGGCTGTTATTGTCGCTGACGCCGTGCGTATTCCCGATGATTCCGATTTTGTCGGGCATCATCGTCGGCCACGGCCACCAAATCGGCACCCGCAAGGCCTTTCTGCTGTCCGCCTGTTTTGTATTGGCGTCGGCTTTGATGTACACCGTCTTCGGTATCCTGGCGGCCTTGTTCGGCAGTAATTTGCAGGCCGCTTTTCAGGAACCCTGGGTGGTGGCTACTTTTGCCGGGCTGTTTGTGTTGCTGTCGTTGTCGATGTTCGGTTTCTACGAGTTGCAGTTGCCTTCGGCGTTGCAATCGAAGCTGCATCGTTCCAGCGACCGGCACCGGGACGGCTCCTATTGGGGAGCCGGCATCATGGGTGCATTATCGTCCTTGATCGTCGGGCCTTGCGTGGCGGCGCCGTTGGCGGCGGCCTTGATTTATATCGGCCAGACCGGCGATGTGGTGTTGGGCGGTTCGGCGCTATTCGCCATGGGGCTGGGCATGGGGCTGCCGCTGTTGCTGGTCGGCGCTTCCGCCGGCAAGTTGCTGCCCAGGGCCGGCGAATGGATGAACGCCACCAAGGCGGTGTTCGGCGTCATCATGCTGGCAGTGGCGGTGTGGATGCTGTCGCGGATTTTGCCTGCGGCCGTCACCATGCTGTTGTCGGCGATGCTGCTGATCGTTCCGTCGATTTATTTAAACGCCGTCGAGCCGTTGCCGCGGCCGGCTTCCGGTTGGAAGAAATTATGGAAAGGTCTGGGCTTGATGATGTTGCTGTTCGGCGCGATGCAGTTGATCGGTTTGAGCGCGGGCAACACCAACCCCTTGCAGCCCTTGGCGGGTTTGGCGGTCGGCGGCGAAACGCCGGCTAAAACCGGTATTCGTTTTCAACGGGTACGCAGCATCGCCGAGTTGGAGCAAACCTTGCAACAAGCAAAAGCCAAGCAGCAGTGGGTGATGCTGGATTTTTATGCCGACTGGTGCGTGTCCTGCAAGGAAATGGAGGCCTATACTTTCACCGATGCGCAAGTTAAACAACAGCTGAAGGATTTCGTGCTGATTCAGGCCAACGTCACCGAAAACAACGCCGACGATAAAGCCTTGCTGCAACGCTTTAATCTGGTCGGTCCGCCCGGCATCGTGTTTTTCGACCCCGCCGGGCAGGAACGCGGCAATAAACGGGTGATCGGTTATCAGGATGCCGCTACTTTCGTCAACACCTTAAAGCAATTATGAAAACCACGATAATGATTGTGCTGGTGGCGGCGCTGTGTTTGGCCGCCGGTATTTTATCGCACCGGCAAACTCGACCGGAGGTTGCCGCCGAAGCGGCGAGTCCGGCGCTGCAATTCCGTTTTCCGGATACGAATGGGCAGGAGCAAGACGCGGCCCAATGGCGGGGCAAAATTTTGGTCGTCAATTTTTGGGCCACTTGGTGCCCGCCTTGTTTAAAGGAAATTCCGGAATTTATCCAATGGCAAGATACGTATCGGACTAAAAACCTGCAGTTTGTCGGTATCGCCCTGGACGATCAAGCGTCCGTTGCCGAATACTTGCAACGCATTGCCGTCAATTATCCGATCCTGATCGCCGGCGATGAGGGCGGCGCTTTGGCGCATCAACTGGGTAATATTATTAACGCGGTCCCGTTTACCGTTATCGTCGATCGACAAGGCCGAATCGTGCATCGCCAGCCGGGCGAACTGACCAAGGAGCAGTTTTTGCGCGCCGTGGAGCCGCTGTTGGCGGCCGAAAACCAAATAGCCGATAAATCGCTATAAAATGCGGGTTTATCTGGACAAAAACCTACAAATTAGGCAGAATTCCCCCCTTCAAAATTCTTGACCGTTTAATAATTGCATGGCGACTATTACCGTTCTCAACGGCCCCAATTTGAATCTGTTAGGCGTGCGGGAGCCGGGTTTATACGGCAATAAAACCTTGCGGGATATTCAAAACAGTCTCGAACAGCTAGCCGCGACACTCGGCCATGATTTGGAGTTTTTTCAAAGCAATGCCGAGTTCGAGATCATCGAGCAAATCCACTTGGCCTATGGCCGAGGTGTCGATTTCATCCTTATCAATCCGGCGGCATTTACGCATACCAGCGTGGCGATACGCGATGCCCTGCTGGCCACCAAGATTGCATTCATTGAAGTACATTTGTCCAATGTGCATGCCCGCGAAGCTTTCAGGCGACATTCTTATTTCTCGGATATCGCCGTAGGCGTTATCTGTGGCCTGGGAGCCCGCGGTTACGAACTGGCTTTACAAGCCGCTCATCAGATATTACAAGAGAGAACTCAGAACAATGGATATTAGAAAAATAAAAAAACTCATCGATCTTATCGAGGAATCCGATATTGCTGAGATTGAAATTAGCGAGGGAGAGGAGTCGGTCAGAATCAGCCGTTATTCAGCCGCGGCGCCAGTTCAATATGCCGCGCCTGTCGCC
>NZ_JANIBK010000019.1 GCF_024505165.1 Methylomonas rivi | reverse complement strand
GGCGCCCAATCCCATGCCGGCCCCCGCCGCGCCGCTTTCGTTGCGGGCCGCCTCGCGCATGGCATCCAGTTGCTGCACTTTGGCGTAATCCAAGCCCACCGCTTGGGCGGCCTGCGCCTCGGCGGTCAAATCCGCGATGCGGTTGATGCGGCGCAGGGTATCATCGTCGAAATCCGTGCCTTCGATGCGAAAATCGCCGATGGTAAAACCCAGCTTGCGGAACACGATGGCCAGCTTGATGGCAATGCCGCGGGCAATTTCTTCGCGGTTGGCGTCGATATCGGCATAACTGTAGCCGCATTCGGCCAGATAATCGCTAATCGGCTGAATCACCCGAGCCGAAATGATTTTGCGGAACTCGTCTATGCCGACCTGGTTATGGCTGCCGACGATATTCACGAAAAAAGCCTGGGCGTCTTCGATTTGATAACTGTAATTGCCGTAGGCTTTTAGGCCGATGGGGAATTGGTATTTCGGGTCCTGATACTTGATCAGCGAAGTGGTGCCCCATTTCTGATCGAGGATTTTGGTCTTGCGGTAAAAATAAATCCCCACCTTATGTTCGCTGACGAAAAACTGCATGAACTTTTTAATGGTGGTCCAGAACGGCACGTTATCGGTCTGCAAATTGACCATGCATTGCTGTTCTATGACCGCCTTGACCTGGCCTTCGTAAACGAAAATACAGCCCTGGCCGGGACCGACGATCAGCTTGGAGGCGTTTTTGATCTCGTCGCCGTTTTCCGTCCATTGCATGAACAATACGTCCGGATCGGGATTTTGCCATTCGATGACCGAACGCAGTTGGCGTTTAATGCCATCCATCATTGCCATGATAACCTCATAATTTTGTGGTGAACCCAAACGCAATTGCGTAACATCTAGCGATCAATTATGGCAAATATCAGGAGTTTTTGTGGCGCTTAGAACGTTTAAAGACAAACAACCGCAGCTGGGCGACAGGGTCTACATCGACCCGACCGCCGTCGTCATCGGCGATGTCACCCTGGGCGACGACGTATCGGTCTGGCCGACGGTAGTGATCAGAGGCGATGTGGAATCCATCCGCATCGGCGCCGGCAGCAACGTGCAGGACGGCTCGGTGCTGCATGTTTCGCACGCCGGCGATTATTCGCCCAGCGGCCACCGCCTGTTGATCGGCAAGGGCGTTACCATCGGCCACCGGGCCGTGGTGCACGGCTGCACAGTCGGCAATTATTGTTTAATCGGCATCGGCGCCATCATTATGGACGGCGCGGTGCTGGAAGATTATGTAATGTTGGCGGCCGGGGCTTTGGTGTCGCCCGGCAAGACCCTGGAAAGCGGCTATCTGTACGTCGGCGCGCCGGCCAAACCGGTGCGGGCCTTGAATGACACCGAAAAAGCTTTCCTGGAATATTCTTACCAGCATTACATCCGACTGAAAGACCGCTATTTGGCCGAGGAATAATCGTCCAAGCGCTAAGCGGGTAACCGATGAGGAAAGATCAAAAGCTCAAATTGTCCAGCGGGCTGATAACGCCCTGATGCTCGCCATGGTATAAACCATGGCGGTTTTCGGATCCTTATGGCTCATGCTTGATGGTGCGAATATCCGTGCCGCGTTGTAAAAGATACGTGTCGAAACTATGCCAAAAAGTATACGCGGAAACCCGTTTGACAATTGATCATCTGGAACTAAAAAGCCCAGCCATTTCGTACAGTGTTTTTTTAGACAACAAAAGCATACCCAATATATAAAAAACAGCACCGGATAGAATCATAACCCCTATCGTAACCCAATGATTTACAATAATTACATTAGTCATATAAAACATTAATAACCCTACAAGCATAACCGATGACACAAATATAGGCGCGAACACTGCTTTAACCACATGAAAAATCTTTAAGTTTATTCTTCTAATTGAATTCACAAGGTTTATCAAAACTATAACAGGATAAACTATAGCCCAAGTTAAAGCCAACCCTAACGCACCATAATTTATTGCAAAAATAAAACTCGGCACCATTAGCAGCACACCCAAAACCACTAATTGAAGCTGAACCTTTGGTTTTCCAATCGCATTGGTCATAGGAGCACACAAGGTACTTATCCCTCGAAGCGGGAAAACCAAACCCAAGACAAAAAATAATGGAATAACATCATTCCATTTATCACCCAGTAACGCAGGGATTAAATAATGAGATATACCCACTAATCCAAATGATACTGGAAATAATATCAGACTGGTTAACCTTATGGATTTGAGAAAATATTTTGCGATTTGCAAGGGATTATCTTGCAGCTTTGCATACGCTGGAAACGCAACCTGATTAAGTACCGGCATGATTTTGTCAATTGGTAGAGAAGCCAAATGCAAAGCAACGGCATAAACACCAACATCTTTTGCGCTTAATACTCCCCCAGCAATAAAAACATCCGCTTTAGAGAATACTATCCATAAAAAAGAAGTTAAAAGCACCGTTCCACCGAACGATACAACATCGAACATTCCATGCATAGAAAAATCCGGCTTTTTAAGACATGGTTTGTAGATATTCAAAATAATTACGCTGAGCGCACTGCTTAATAACGGCCCAGCAATGAGCGACCAAACACCGTATCCCATAACGGCCATTATTAATGTACAAACACCTCCAATCACATTAGTTGTAAATGATATAGATGATACTTCTTTGTATTCCATATCACGACTGAACAGTGCAGATGGCATTATATTGAGCGGCACTAAGAGAAATCCGACGGACATCACCTGAATCAATGAAATTATTTTCGGCTCGTTATAATACTTTGCTATAGGATATGCACCGAGGAAGATGAAAACGAATAAGATTAAATTTATTATTATAAGAATACCAAAAATCTTCTTTAGCTTCTCTTCCGTGAGCTCCTTGGTTTGTATTATTGCGCTTTGCAATCCACCCGAACTAAAAATCATAACTACGGCCATAAATATATCAGCCATGGATTTTAGACCATACTCCTCCGGCTTAATATAACGTATTACAACTATGCTTATGGCCCAACTTATAACCTGCCCTAAAACTCGAATGAAAGCTTTCCATTTAAGACCAGATAAAACCTTGTGCGCAATTTCTGCTTCATTCATATTGACCAACCCAAAAACTTCGTGCCAAAATTTTATACATTATGGCATGCCCCCTTTCTACAGCCAACTTTTAAAATAGATTCAAAGTATTAGACCGATATTTACGAATCTCCATAAAAGTCTCTAAAACAGAAGATTGACTCCCCATTTAAAAGATAATCAAACGAATATTGACTTAAACACGAAAAAAAGTTTCGACTCGTTCCTTGCCAAGGTAAAAGCCAATCATCTAATTCTAACGTGATCAAGTTTGTTTTACTCACCCATTCCGTATTATTTTGAAATAAATTTTTTTGAGAGCCCTCTATATCGATTTTAACTATGAATGGATTTTTAATATCAACCTTTTCGCATATCTCATTAATAGTGTAGCAACGAATGCTATCATCAGATTCTTCATCAAGAAACTCCACCCTATAGGCTGCCGAACCAGCCTCCGGATTAACTATCTTTAAAAACCCTTTTCTATTCCATACCCCACCTTTCAAAATAACAACTCTGCCGCTAAAAGGTTCTAGGTTAAGTGTTAGTATATCTAGGTTTGCTTGATCCGGTTCAATAACGACTATTTTGGCATCTGGAAAGCGGTTGGCATACCAAAAGGATGACAACCCAATATTACCGCCACAATCAATAATTAACGGCGTTTGTCCTGAATTAACCAACTCATCATAAACAGACATTAATCGCTTGCTTTGCGGAAAACGATTAAAACTGTATTGATTTTTAACAAGACATTGCCAAAATATTGATCTATCTGCAACGCAGTGCCTTAAGTAAATATTTTTCTTATAATTCGGCAAATAATATTTCGATATTTTTTCCGATTTTAGCAAGACATTAAAACCAACTTCAACTCTAAAAAATAATTGAATACCGTAATAATAGCCAAAGACCCTTATATACCCTGGAAACCTTGAAATAACGCTATATATTTTTTTCATATCGCTCGTTATAGCCCGTAAAACTCAAAAAGCACTTGTCTTTAGCATTTCAATCTGTCTTTTAGCTAGACGCGCATATCCCCCATCGGAAAACCTTAGCGAACCAACAAAATGTAAAAAATGAAACTGCCCCCAATCAATCCCTGGTTTATAATAATGATATTTTGTTACAGGTAAAACTAATGGATTATCAGAATTAGCAATTGCAATATTAGATGCCACTTGCTCGCTCCCCCACTCCTTCCATTTATTTTCGCCTATTATGAGCTCTATAGACCGGGCTATATTTTTAATTTGTTCCCTTGATGCTTCTTTTCTAGCAAATCCGGCGAAGGCAGCACAGCCTCGAATATATTTTAAATTATCTTCTTCATCTATTTTTTCTAATGAAAGTTCAGCGAGAATTTGCACGTGCTGATTCGCAGCATTTTGATTCTTTAAAAACCTCGATGCCTCCCGAAATGAAGTAATATTTTGCCCCATATCCGTGCCAAGAGTAAAACTTTTATTTTCGGAGATACATTTAATTACTTCCTCCGGCATTGATAAAGTTATGGTATCCGCATCCAGCTGAATAGTATAATAATCCTGACAAACATCTAGGATTGTTAATAACCGCTCCCAACACCCTCCTTTCGGAAAAGAGTCCGTATCAACATCTAAAATATTAATAATTTCAAGATTAGTTATATTATTATTCAAAGTCGCTATGTCTCCCCCACTCAATCTATCGCCTACTATAATTAATTTAATAGGCGATATAAAACGAGTAAACGATTTTATTGCGACCAAATACATAATCAAGTCACGGCTACATAATTGACTTACAACAACCACGGACCCGCCATTACCACAATTAACTGCAGGTAAATTCAAAATCTCTCTTGCCGAATAATTAAATAACTTAGTATTTATTATTCGTTTTAAATTAAAAAACATTCTCATGCCCTCGCGGATTTTTTACTAAAAAATACTCTTCTGTAAGTGTTTTGCATATGTAGTTCAGTATTATTTTTCATAACCCGATTTGATTTGATCGGTTTTGCCTTCAAGGGTTGCTGCTCGGCGCAAATGCGATCAAGTATGACCACAAAGCTCACTACATGCCAAGGCAAGTCGAAATAAGATAGACTCAGAAATGCTCCGCCTACGAGATAAGCTATTAAACTTATTTGTAGCATTTTAGCCAATAAATATTGTTCTTTTAAATCTGGGTTGCGCTCTGTATTTTTTATGATTGCGGTTAGCGTTTTCCAACTCATAAAAAATATTGCGACAAACATAAACAGACCAATCCATCCATGATCCGCTAAGACACTAAAATAAATACTATGCGCAGCATGAACATCTAGCGGGTTGGGCGCATAAAGCAGAAATGTCTCCTTAGACCAACTATTAAGGCCAACCCCTAATAAATTATCATTTGCCGCGTTATAAGCATATTCCCATGCATTTAACCGCCCCAATGCCGAATCGTCTTCTTCATAATTTTCAATGGTATTCATGCGCTTATACCAAGATTCAGGCGCAAACATAAGCAATAAAACTGTAAGTGCCAGCACAACAAGCGTTGTTATTAATTTACGGTCACTTTTTAACCAATAAAGCAAACCTACTGCAGCAATAGCCAAAAAAGCACCGCGCGACTGACTGCCAATTATCGTAAACAGACTCAAGATAGCAGCACTGAATAATCCGTATTTGACCCATTTTCTTTCGGAGATTTGGTACAGATAAATCATAAAAGGAATAGCCATCAATATACCAACCGCCAAACTATTATTATCAGCTATAAAACTATCATTAGGCCCCCAAACTCTATGATGCCCAGCCGTTAATATCGTAAACACTCCACCTTTCACACTAAAATAACCAATTGATAATGATATTACCCATAGCAATTGATTCAATTTCCTCATATCGGTTATCAACATCATTGTTAAAAATACAATAAACTGTATTTTTATTACCCTTTCATAATATTTTAGCGCTATTTCAGGAAAAAACGCAAAAACCGATGTTATACCCATAAATAGCACAAATACGAACCACACAACTGTAATGCTGTTAATAGGCGGCTTTCTCGTCTCTTTTGAGAATAACATAGACCCTAATAGAACCAACGCAGTGATTTGAGCAAAAGGGGCACTATATGCGAAACCAAATGCCAAACGGTGCGGATTCATATAGCTAAGCCACGACCATAACAACACTCCAATATAGGGTCTTTTCAGAGTATAACCGCAACCTATTAAAACTATTAACGTGATTACTATGTCGCGCATGTTTATTTATTTTTAATCGCTAACACAGGCAAACCGGAAGTGCAAATATGACCAAACAGTCTCAATAATGATGAATTTCTTACAATTTTTATGGCCGCTTTCTTAAAATCAGATTTGTTATCGATGTCCATAATATCGAAACGATCAAAGGCTTTCATGCCCAGCTTGCTAAATTCTTTTCGTAACTGATAGAAGCTAAACCAATTGACGGCAGGATATTTCGCATAACCGGCTAATTGAGGATGGGTCGTCCGAGCGAGTTCCTCGCAATAATGTTTAATATAGCTCGGATACCAACTATAAAATGGCAGATTAAATTCCTGCTGTATGGGGCACAATTTATTAGCAGTGCTAATAAACAATATACCATTTGGCTTTAGAATTCTAACGAATTCTTTAAGACATGCTTCCCATTCTACAACATGCTCTAAAAGCTCTGGCGCAATACAAACATCCATAGATTGATCGGCCCAAGGTAACTGCGTTGCTGATCCTAGGCTAAACTCTATTGCCAATCCCTCCTCCATGGCACGCTGTCCCGCAATCTCCAACAATGCTTCATTTACATCCAAACCATAAACCGTATGCCCCTGTCGCGCCCACATCACACTCATAATACCTGTACCGCAACCGATATCAGCAATGTCCAGCTTTTGATTTAAACGACTTGACTCTATATTTCGAAGCACACAATTAATAATACCTTGCATACGGTTTATAGTGGAATCGCTTAAACTTTCGTTGGCGTAATATTCCACAAATTCCTGATGAGTGCTATGATCAAACGAATCAGTATTTGATGCTTTAATGTTTTCTTTCATTAACGACTACACAAAAAAATGTTAATTGAACGGAGTTAAAGATGCGTTATATTTACCCCGACGAAGAGATCAAAAGTTATTTTATCCGCATAAATATTAAGAATCGCCACATATCCATCAAAGCTTGCAAAAATAGAAAAAACATTAAAATTTATAATAGTCATGACACAGACTATTAGCTATAATATTATAAATATCATCAACTTCCTGACGGGTTAATTCTTCCTTCCATTTATTCATTGCTATTCTTGGATTTTTATAGACACTATAATAATTATAACTATCTTCGCTAATACTATTATTAATAAAAGTCTCCACCTGCGAATGCCACACTAACTCAGAAAAATCAAAAATATCCTTCAACATATCCAGCGGCTTTTCACATACATCTTCATAGCGAACAACAAATGAACGATCGGCATATTTTTTTAAACTATTTAATGCATGTTCATTATAGAGCAACCAACGATAAGCTAGCCGTTGAATAGGTGTACAAGACTTCAATTGATCCAGGGTTAGATTTCGTTGCTTGGCCGCATCCGTATCTAATAACCTTTCAAAAACCCCAAAATCATCCGCTGTTTGAATAGCACTTGAAAAATAACGACTTTTTTCTCCATTAAGCACTGATGCAATTTGACCGCATGGATGGCGAATAATATAAATCATTTTGCATTCAGGCATACCCGCCATAATCGTTTCTATACGCCCAACCGACTCTATCGACTTCCATAACAGACATAAATCTTTATCCGAAGCAAGATGCTCGATAATCTTGATAGAAACATTCGCTCTTTTGGCAAGCTTTGCCAAATAAACACTACCAACCAACAACGATGCAGTAAACGGATTAAAATATGATTTATTAAAAAAAGGAGCTTTACCACATGTTTTTATCGTACGCAGATTCAATATCCCTCTGCCATATTCGCCAACAATTTCATCATACCGCTCATTACTTTGAGTAATGAGCGGTATAGGTATTTTTTTTTCACTGTCAGGCTCATGCCTATAGATTACATCAGGGTGACTATCTATCATTTTAGCTAGCCATGTTGTTCCCGATCTAGGCATACCAAAAAGCAATAATGTATTATTTGGACTTTGCATGTTTCCGATTCTTAAAAATAAGCCAAGAAAATAATTTAATTTATATCGACATTCTAATGTGATTTTTTCATACCAACATGAGCCTTACTTTCACCAAACCACGCGCAACTCTATTTAACGGGCACTTTCAATTGAATACTTTCAAACACTTCTAACAAAAAACCATGTCATTAAGTTAAGTATTAAATATTTGTTCAGAACATATCGAATACATGAGCAGTTATACGCCGACCTGACTTTACAAACTTACAACCCCGCCTTAATAACTCTGCGCCAGTTAAATAGCAGTAGTTTACGGTATATAGTCATGTGGTATTTTATTTATATTCCTGATTATCCAGAGTTTCATTACCATTCGTACCCAATTCGTCTTGAGTTAGTTATATTTTGAAAATATTCGGATCATGAACTTCAATGGTGTTTTATCCCATGGGGTAAATCTAGGCAATTGCAATTGGTCAGTGCTTTTGGTAGCTACTCCCCAATGAGTAGATACTGCCGCTTGATAACCGTTTTCCCTGACCATTTGCTTATGTTGCCGCAGGAAATCGCTATCAGGCTTGCCATTTGGATATGCGAAAAATCGTAGCGAAATGCTTAATAATTGCTCTAAAAACAGCTTGTTTTGCAAAATTTCCTGATTGGCAATTTCATCGTCCAGCTTTGCTAAAATCGGATGATTGACGGTATGTCCGCCAATTTCCATTCCGCTTTGATATAATTTTTTCAACTGCTCACTGGTCATCATCAAGTCATCCGGCAGATTTTGCGATTGGGCGGCAATATAGGCAGTGTATTGATTACGCGTCTCAATTGGAAGATGTTTTATTTGCCCAATGATTTTATTGGCGGCCTGACCTTTTTGGTTTTCAGATATCATATCGAATTGCCCCAGACCAATTTCGGTTAAATCCAATACTGAACCTGGAAAATTCCGTATCGCTTCAATTACCGTATCGTTCCACATTCTGCCGCCATTCAAAAAACCATTGGCGATAAAGAAAGTAGCGGTCAGATTAAATTGTTGCAGAATCGGCAATGCGTTGTTGTAATTGTCCGCATAACCATCATCGAAAGTAATGCAAACCGCGCGGGACGGCAACGTGTCGTTTTGCATTCGATCCAGCGCATCCGCCAGCGGCAATACGTTAAAGTGCTTAGCCAAAAGTTGCATGTGCCACGTAAAGGCAACCTTATCCACTTCGCCTGGCCGCATGAAATCAGGCTTATCCAGAACTCTATGGTAAATCATGATCAAAAGTTTCTTACGCTTGCCAAGCCCGCTTGCAAAGGTTGCTAAAGGCTGTAACAGTCTGATTGAAAAAGGGATCTTCATAGTGTTTGATATTTGCACATGGCTTTAGCGGAAATCCGGACTCCTACCTGTCACCACATCAGATAGTTGGTTTGAGACAATACTTCTTGTGTTATTTTTAATATCGACCGGTCACAAGGTATAAATTGAACCTAAGTGTACAGCCCTTTTAGCAAATCGCCGAACACAAGTTTAGCGCAAAATTATTTGGAGACTCGCCAAGCGAGTCTATTGGACTATAGTTCAACAAATAAAGACATAATCCGCCTTCCTTTGTTATGAAACTATCAACGAATGTTTTAATTATCTATCTTTCATTTTTTCTTGGTGGTGTAGTTAACGCTTCACAACACTTTAATGATACAAATGAAGTTCAGGTTTTGATCGACGTCTCCGGCAGCATGAAACAAAACGACCCGCAAAATCTGCGCGTGGCGGCCACTCAATTGTTAATTCGCCTGCTGCCGGACAATGCCAACGTGTCTTTATGGCTGTTTGCGGAAAAGACCTCCTTGCTTAGCCACGCAGATGCCGTCGATGAAAATTGGCGGCAGGATGCGCTTAAAGCCAGCCAAAAAATCCATTCGCATGGCATTTACACCCACATAGAAGACGCCATTCAAACCACCCTTGAAAAAGGCTTTTCAGGTAATGGTAGCAAAAACCTGATTATCCTGACCGATGGCATGGTAGACATCTCCAAGGACATTATGGTCAGTGCCGATTCGCGGGAACGCATTTTAAGCGACTTGATTCCCAAATTGCAGTTGGGAAAAGTTAAAGTTCAAACCATAGCCTTGTCCGATCAAGTGGACAAGGAGCTATTGGATAAATTGGCATTTCAATCCGGGGGCTGGGCTGAATCCGCCGAGTCCGCGGATCAGCTTCAGCGCTTGTTTTTGAAAACCGCGCGGAAAGTAGCGCCTAAAGATAGCCTGCCGCTTAACAATAACGCCTTCACTGTAGACAGCAGTATTCAAGAGTTCTCCCTATTGATATTCAAACAACCGAACGCAACACCGAGTCAAATAATCCGCCCAGACCAAGAAACGCTAACTAAAATCAGTGTTTCCGAATCCGTGTTCTGGTTGAGCGCCGACGGTTATGATCTGGTTACGGTAAAAAGCCCCATGCCCGGCGAATGGCATATAGAAGCGGCTATCGATCCGGATAATCAAGTCATGATCCTCACCGACCTGAAAATGCATTTAAACGAACTTGCCAGCTTCCTGGGGGAAAAACAGCCCCTGCCCTTGAAACTGCATTTTACCGAACAGGGCAACTTGATCGGCCGCGCCGATTTTATCGATTTGATGGCTATCACCGTCTCTCTCGACGGACAGACTCCCATTAAAATAGAAGCGGACAAAACCGAGCCTGGCTTTTTTTTCCACGTACTGGACGGCTTGGCAAAGGGCAAACATTCACTGGCGATAGTCGCCGACGGCAAGACCTTTAAACGCGAAATTAGCCAGGACTTTGCCGTAGTGCCGGCACTTATTACAATCGACAAATTGATCGATCATGCCAACCGCGCCATTACCCTTAAGTTTACCCCCGATATTGCCGTCCTCGACGCTTCAACGCTGTCGATAACCGCCACCCTACATCGACCCGGCCGGGAACCTGAGTCGCAAATCATTCAGGAACAAAACGGCGAATGGCAATTGAAACTGGATAAGTTGCCGGCTGGAGAATCGCTGTCGGTCAACTTCGATGTCCTGGCCAAAAGCCTGGATGGAACGGTTGTTACGCCTCAACTGCCCCCTGTCAAAATTGATGATAGTTCGTTTGCACCCCCGGAGCCTGCGGTTTTATTGGAACAAGAACAAACGCAATCGCCATCGCCTACGGAAACCGCTAACAGCGAAGCGGTACCCGAAGCCACGGATCAAACGCCGCCAACCAATTCACAGATTGAGAATGAGTGGGGCATTATCATCGGCATCGTCTTGGCTATTAATTTGCTTTTTTGCGGTATTGGCTTTTTTGTTTACAAGGCGCTCAAAAAAGCTATTGAGAAACAACAACAACAATTACTGGAGAGATTGGCATGATGACAGTGGATACCGCGCTGGTAATATTATTGGCGGAAGCGCTGGGAGTATTGATATTGCTGTCGGCCGGCTTGATATTTATTTCCAGACGGAAAAGGAAGCGGGAAATGCGGGCAATCGACAGCTTTATCAACCAATTTAACGACCAAGCGTCTTTTAAGAATCAACCATTGCATGAGCTGCTTTCCGATACATGCGGCCTGGATCAGCAGACGGTTGAGCAAACCTTGAAAGATGTCAGCGATTCCGAGCGCGCGCTGATGCAAATCGTCATCAAACTTTTTCTGCAGCGCGAAATGTCCTTGTTAAACCAGATCGACAAACGCATTAACGATTTATCCCTTCCCTATTGCCAGCTGCTGACCCATTTGCATACAACTGAAAAAGGCGTATCCTCCCACGCCACTCCCCCCTCGCAAGGACTGGAACGCATTAATCAGCAATTGGTACAGCAACTGGATACCGCGATGCAAACCATAGACGAAATCACGGCCGAATATACCCGTGTTTTCAGCGGCAATCAAACTGCGCTGGAGTTGGAAAATAGCCGGAAAAAAATGCTGCAGATTTTTCAAGAAACCGAACATAACATCTTACATCCCAAGTCAACATGATTGAAATGAGAATGCTGCTGCTCATGGGGGTTTTGGTAACGACCCTTGTTTTACTGGCAATAATCGGCTTTTTAAGCGTAAGTTGGTTCAAAAAGCGCAAACAGCATCGGCAACTGGAGCAACTGCTGGATGAAATTAAAGAGAGACAGGATACCCGCAAAAACAAGTTGGCAAGAAAATTCGCGCGCCATTTCGATAAGGGGGAAAACGATGCCCAAGGCATTAGCGAGCGGTTAATCGGCGCGGAAAGACGGTTTTTGCAACAGTATATCGATCAACTGTTAAAACAAAAACCCAGCGATATTGTTTACGATCAACTTTGCGATCTATTGGATTATTACTTGAATAGCCTGGTTCCCCGCGGCAAGGACGCATCGCAACCGGCCGAGACAGCGGATACTGCCACACCTGCCGGCGAGATGACGGCGAACGAACAAGCCGCCGGCGAAACGCAAAATACACCGGAGCCCGACTGGGGCGATGTATTCGACTAATATCCCCCCTGGAAATTGGCCAACAATTACCGCGTCAAATTTCCGATTTAAATTCGGGCACCAATTGTTTTAACAGTAACAAAATATCTTGCCGTCCCGGCTGCCGGCAGGCCAAGGTCAAGGCCTGGACAGTACCGAACCAGCCATCGTCTTCATAAACCCTGGCTTTGGCTAAACGCAATTTGCTATAGCCGGTTTCCATCAGCTGTTCGTCATTGTGAAATAGCTCTTCATACAATTTTTCACCCGGCCGCAACCCGACAAATTCAATATGAATATCCTTGCCGGGCACTTTCCCGCTCAGCCGAATCATTTGCTCGGCAAGGTAAACGATCTTGACCGGCTCCCCCATATCCAGCACGAATACCTCTCCGCCCTTGCCCACGGTTTCGGCCAGCATAATCAGTTGACATGCCTCGGGAATGGTCATGAAATAACGGGTAATGTCGGGATGCGTCACGGTAACCGGCCCACCCGCGCGAATCTGCTCCCGAAACAAAGGCACCACGCTGCCCGCGGAGTCCAACACATTCCCGAAGCGCACGGTCGTAAACCGGGTGTTGCTGGTTTTATCCAGATTTTGGCATAAAATTTCCGCCGCCCGCTTGGTAGCGCCCATCACATTGGTGGGGTTGACGGCCTTGTCTGTCGAGATGAGCACAAACCGCTCCACGCCGGCGGCAATAGAGGCCTCGGCAACAATTTTGGTGCCGATCAAATTATTATGCACCGCCTCTCGCGCTTGACTTTCCAATAACGGCACGTGCTTGTAAGCGGCGGCATGAAAAATCACTTGAGGTTTTTGCCCTTCAACGACTTGCCGCACGGCTAATGCATCGGTGACATCGCCCAATATGGCCGAATGTTGCAACTGCGGATAATGTTGCGATAATTCAGCGTCAATCTTGTATAAATTAAATTCGCACTGATCGAAAATAATCAATTTACGCGGCTGAATCTTGGCCAGTTGCTTGCACAATTCGGAACCGATCGAGCCGCCGCCGCCGGTCACCAGTATGGTTTTATCGTGCAAACCGGCTTGAATACCTTGCCAATCCAGCCACACCGGATCGCGGCCCAAAATGTCCGTTATAGACACATTTCTGAGGCTGGCTTTCGTTACCGCGCCGCTGAGCAATTCTTTGACCGATGGGAGAGTTTGGAACTGAACTTTACAACCTTCGCAAATTTCCACGATACGGCGCATCTGTGTGTCGGTGGCCGAAGGTATGGCGATCAATACCACATCGATTTCCCACTGCTCAATTAAAGCGGGAATTTGCTCTATCCTTCCCGCTACCCGAACCCCGCGGATTTCCCGGTTTATTTTACCGGATTGATCATCGGCGAATATGATAGGTATATAGCCGCTATTGGGATTGGACAATAAGTCCCTGACCAGCATATCCCCCGCCGAACCGGCGCCCACAATCAATGCCCGCATTCCCATCCGTTCGACGATAGCCCGCTCTTTCCAAAATCGGTACACAAATCGCGGAATACAAAGTAATGCCAATAAAATCAGCATATAGAGCGGCATTACGGAACGTGGTAAACCTTCTAAGCGGTTGTAAAGAAATAGAGAGCCGGCAATAAAAAAGATGCCGGCGAAGACCGATTTTGCGATACGCGCCAGATCGGGCATCGAGGAAAAGCGCCAGACCCCGCGATACAGGCCAAATACCCAAAAAGCGGATACTTGTATGACGATAACCACCGGCAAAAACAATAACGCCGAGTAAAAATATTCGTCGGGAATTTCGTCCAGGTTGAAGCGCAGCCAATAGGCGCCGAACCAAGCCAGCGGCACCATCAATAAATCGTGCAGGAAGATCGAGGTACGAGAGCGAAATTTGAAGTTCATGAATGAGCCCAATCCGTCTGCCCGGCCTTGAATCGATGAGCCACACATACCAACGGTAAATAAGCTACGGCAACGCCTGCTAACCCGTGGCTGGGATGAACGAACACCCAGAATGACACCGGCAATAACCAGCCCAAGTTAATCAGCCAGCAAGCCAGCAAAACCCGTAAATGCCCATGTTGCTTAGCGGCACGTTGATAGGCATGGGAACAATGGGCGTCATACCATTTCTGTCCGGACATAAAACGCACGCCTAACGTGTAGGTGGCATCAACTAAAAAAATACCGAACAAAATCAGACCGCAATACAGCAAGACAGCCGCTTGCTGAGCAGCCATCAATATCAACACGCCTATCCATAAGCCTAAAAATCCGCTGCCGACATCGCCCATGAAAATCTTGGCCTTGGGCCAGTTCCAGAACAAAAATCCCAACGATGCGGCCGACAAACTCAAACAAATATAAAACAAGGAACCATCCAGATAATAAGCATAGCCGGCCAAGGTCATGGACATAAACAAGGATTCGGACGCCGCGATTCCGTCCGTCCCATCCATAAAATTGAATAAATTCAAAAACCAAACCAGCCATAAGGTTCCAAACAGATAACCCGGCCAGCTCAAATCGATCAGCCCGCGCCGCAAGATGCCGTCCAACGGACTGGCCAATAACACTAACGGAAACCCACCCATTACGATCAATATCAATAGCGCCGCTACCGAATGCGTCAAAAACCGCCATCGCGCGGGGACGTGGGTATGGTCATCGCAGAAACCAATACCGGCCACCAGCAAAGTGGCCCCCATCAAGGCCGCAACAGAACTATCGATCAGTTGCGCGGACTTAAGTAAAGCCAAGGCGCAACCAAAAGCCAACACAATGCCCAAGCCTCCGCCTCGCGGCGTTGGTTTGGTATGCGAGCTGCGGTGGTTGGGTATATCCATGACGGACTTGGCTATTGCATAACGTCGCAAAATACCGGTAATACTAAAAGCAGCCAAACCGGTCAGTAAAAATAACCCAACATTATTCATTTCACGTGCAAAAAAATGGAATATGGAAAAAACTGATTACGGCTAGCGAAGAATATGCAAAAGATCCTCGGTCGCCCCTATCACGGCATCCAAAGTCAAACGCTTATCAAAACAGCTGCCGCCAGCGCATCATCTTCAATATCGATAGTCGTACGCATGAGCAATCTCCACTTTGGTGCGTTAGCATGCATAAGAAAGTTAAGAAATACGCCGCGACAATGAAGGCAGGCAAACCCCAAATACCAACAAATTGTTTCGATCAAGCTTTCATTTGCAGAAAACGCATTATATCCGGCAATGAGGATTGAAGAGTATGTTGAGGGCTAAAACCCAGTTCGTGCCGGATTTTAGCAGAGGAATACCACGCAGAACCTGTTAATTTGTCCAATGCATCGCTATCGAACGGAAAGCGGCGGCCAATCAAGCGGCCGATGGTATCGCCCGTTTTGGCAAAAATAGTTAGCAAACGCATCGGAATGTACCAATTTGACGGTGGTTTTCCTAACGCCGCTATGATCCAATCGTGAATTTGCCGGGTAGTGTAGGCGTCGTCATCGGTAACGATATAGACTTGGCCGGCCGCCTCCGGCATTTCCGCGACCAGCAGCGCCGCTTGCACCACATCATCCACATGCACCATCGATCGCCGGTTATGCGTTTCAGGCAACGGCGGAAACACGCCTCGCCGAATGGCCTGAATCATGCGCGGCAAATTGCCTTTGCCGGTATTGCCGTACACCATGCAGGGTCGGATAACCACCGGATGCGGGACATAGCCTCCATGCAACACCAATTGTTCGGCGGCGTATTTGGATTGGCCGTAAGGGGTATCCGCGGCTGCTTGCACAGACTCATCCATGGGCTGGCGCTCACCATCCCCCACCGCTTTGACGCTGCTGAAATAGATGAACTTTTGCACACCGGCTTGTTTGGCGGCTTCTAATAGTTTGCGGGTACCTTCGGTGTTGATTTGAAAATATTCGTTTTCATCTTGCCGGGTTTCGGCTAGGGCGTGAGCCTTGCCGGCAAGATGGAAGACTGCGTGGACATCCTGAAGTAAACCGGGCGGACAAGGATCTTTAGCTAAATCCATCTCAAATGTATGTTTATCCTTGTGCAACCGACTATGCGTTAGCTGCCTGACTCTGTAACCGCCGCTCTGCAAAGCAACGCATAAAGAGCCGCCTATGAAGCCGCCGGCACCGCTTACCAAAACCAAATTATTCATACATCAGCCGGAATAAAAATCATCATGGGATTACAGCGAGTTTATACCACGCCCATTTAAAAAATCAGGCGCGGAAAAAGGTAAACAAACCTTGCCAAGCCATAACATGAGAAGGTTTCATATTGTTTTCTTTAAAAACAGGAATAACAAGCCCAATAACGGCACAAGGCAAATCTCTTTTCTGCTAAAACTGCGTTTCATCAACTTCATCTTCACTATCTATTGCAATCAGCGCGAAGTACGCGGTAAGCACCAGCAGTGTTTTAATAAATACCTTGCCATGCTTTCGATATGCCAAATAACATACCGAAGGTCATGCCGACTGGTACGGCGCGCATCGTGAGTAACCGATATACTAGGATTCGCCATTACCTGCCGCCCTTTTTTCCAAAGACGCGTGCAAATATCCACGTCTTCATAATAGAGAAAGAAAGCCTCGTCAAAACCGTTTACCAACTTATAGTCTTCCGTCCGGAACAACATAAACATGCCTCCTACCCAATCCGCCGCATAAGGTTTCCCGTCATGTGGAACCGAATATCGGCCATCATTAATCCGGAATAATTTAGCCATTAAACTTAGCGGCGTGGGAAACCGCCTCACGCTGTCTTCCAATACACCGTTAGGATCAACAACCTGCGGAGCAACGATCCCGACATTCTCGTTTGTTAACGTCGATAGCAATCTCGGAAAAGGATCCTCGGCTATCCTGATATCCGGATTCATAACGCAAAAATACTCGCCCAATGCACTCATAAATGCTTGATTATGATTGGCGCCAAACCCTTTGGGCGATTTGTTTTCTATCACTCTAATTGAAAACGGATATCCATCGATAGCAAATGGTAATTGCTCGGGAATATTCTTGGTCAAAACAACTTCAAAACCGGTCTCGTAGCTAATTTGGGCTAGATCGGACAAAAGCTGACAGACAAGCCCGCCTTGCCCGTGACTAACAACCGATATCGAAATCATAAAGAGCCTTCCTTTACGGTTTCCGCCACTACCGCGCGAATAAGCGACTCCCAGTTTGGCGCAAAAGGAGAAGAAATAACTGGTTGAGAATGCGGATTGAACTTTAGCTCGCCTTGCAAATAAGCCAACATAATCGCCGCCAATTGCTTGAAATCGAGCGGATTAAAGAATGCCGCCCTAGCATAGTTTCCGACCGCCTCATGGGCGTAGGGTAAATCTGAAACGATAATGGGTTTGCCAAACGCCTGGGCTTCGGAAATTGGCAAACCCCAGGTTTCCAATCGAGAAGGAAATACCACAACATCG
This sequence comes from Methylomonas rivi, assembly GCF_024505165.1. GTDB lineage: Bacteria > Pseudomonadota > Gammaproteobacteria > Methylococcales > Methylomonadaceae > Methylomonas > Methylomonas rivi. The sequence continues at coordinate 29,867 of NZ_JANIBK010000019.1, read as the reverse complement.
GCCTCTTGGTACTGCAACGCCATTTGTTGAGAATTTTGCCGCCCGATAAACTTAACGGCGGAAATATCGCCGTAATGCGATTTAATAAAGGCCGCATATTTCGATTCGTCGCCATTTAAAGTCAGTCGAACTTCAAAAATATCCCCAACCTGTTGCCGAACAAGCCGGGCCGCTTCGCAAAGCACTTCGAAATTTTTAAACACCCTCGGCAAGGCCGGGTAAAGAAAAACACCTGGTTTTTTAACGGAATCACCCGATTTTTGTGCCGTTTGATGGACTAAAACAGGATGCGCAACCAGCACATTTTTAACATTAAACATCCGCTTAAATTCTTGCCGAATCCAATCCTGCTGGACTACAACCAAATCGTTCGCATGGATATTAAAACGGTACAAATAACGGTAAAAAAGTGTAAATAATAAGAACCTTGGCTCCCACCATAAATCGGCTAACCGCGGTTTATAAAAAGGTGCCGGATTATGGCAATATACCACCTGCCGCGGCACGCTGACCCTTGGAGAAATATCGTGAAGCGACAACCAAACATCCGGTTTTAATTCCAGCGATAACGCATGGAAACGCCAAAACTCGTGGAACAACCGGCTAGACCAAGAGAGTTTGGAGTGGGGAAACTCAATAAATATCACCCGGGGAATATCGAATAATCGGCTGTCATGCACAAGAGCAACGATTTCCCAATTATCCGACAGAACAGAGTCCGCCGCGGATAGACAATCCCGTAAAGCGGTCAGCGGGCCGCCTTCGGTAAAATTCACCGCGGAGACAACCAACCGTTTCTTTAAACTCTTTGCCAAGCGCCACTCTCCGCATTGAAAACCCGAATGATTCTAGCGGGATTCCCGGCCACAATACTATTAGCCGGCACATCGCGGGTTACTACTGAACCCGCCCCTACAATCGCCCCCTCGCCTATTATGACGCCCGGCAGAATACAAACCTGTTCACCAATCCACACCCGGTCACCGATGCACACCGGCTTGGCAACCAATGGCCGGCGTAGCGGCGGCACAAAAGGCTCGCTCTCGGCAATGAAATCACTATAACCGCCGTGGTTGTGGTCGCTAATAAACACCTTGCTGGCAATCAGCACATCATTACCAATCTCGACGCGTTCGATGACACCAATATGTACGTAATCGTTAAGTTGAACATCGTCGCCGAAAAAAAGCCGTTGTTCGGCATCGCTGCAAAACACATCGAGCCGTACGCCGACACCGGTGGTTAAGCGTTTACCCCAACGGATATTGGCTTTCCCCCGCACATAAACAGGGCGGCGCACCATGCGGGCATCAGAGAATAGTAATCGGGTATGGAGATAATCCAACATCAACCTGAGAAGGCCACAATAACCATAAGTCCACACCAATTTCTTTAAAGCCGTCATTTATATTAATATAGGTGCAATCAAACGCCGATTAAATACCGGCGCAGACGCCATTTAATTTCGGACCATTTTGCATATACTTCCCCGGCAATTGGATTTGTCAAGTCATGTTTGAGTTTAGCGCGCAAAGTTTCTTGAAAAACGGCCGCATTTCCATTACTTACTCCCCCCATTTGCATATGTGCCACAACGTTATTTTGAAAACCTACTTTTAGCGAACTTCCAGCCCTAAGCAACATTTCATAATCGCCTGTAATCCTGAATGAAGTATCAAACTCGCCATAACGTTTAAAGTAAGACGCGTTATGCAATGCACAGGGATGAGTGGCCGCAAAATAACGTTTAAATTTAGACCATAGCCAAGGCTCACCGATGGTTCTTAATAACTTGCCATTTTCATACAATTCAACTCGTCCATAAATAAAATCAAGGCTTTCGCTATACTTTTTCTGACACGACAGCAAATTAGAAATAGAGTCCGGCATAATTAAATCGTCGGCACCTAAAAAACAAATCCAGTCTCCCTTAGCCACACGCAATCCTTTGTTCCATGCATGATAAATACCTTTATCCGGCTCGCTAAGCCAATAACTGACAATATCCTCATGTTGCCGTATTAAATTTACGGTTCCATCGCTGGAGCCTCCATCAATTATAATCCATTCAAAATTATCGTACGATATATCTTGAATTGATTTTATAGCTGCCGGCAAATACAGTGCCGCATTAAAAGTTGATGTGATAATGGAAACTAAAGGCTTGCTAGCATCGGCTGTCGTATCAGAAGACATTGGACGAATATCCCTGTAAAAAGACAATCATAAAAAAATACATATTATGATAAATGAAAAATCCAGCCATAAAATTCTATAAGAATTCACCGACCGAAGTAGAGAATAATGACCTTAATTGACGAAGCGGTGTTTTTATTTTAGCCTTAATAACCGATAATTTCGAAAACTCTTTTTGGGATTTGAAAGGAATTTGAAAATCCTTAAGCGCTTCAACCGCACTCTTTAAATCCAGGAGATACATTTTATAAACATGCTCTAATGTATATTTAGGCAACAAATAAGGCCCAAACTCAACATATATAGCTTGATTTTTAGCTATAAGCACCCTTAAAGCGTGAAAATGCCATGCCACCGAGTTTCCGTACGGAAATCTAGTCGCATTCCAGGGAGCCAGCAACAATTCCTTATTCTGTAACACGTGAACTTGTAGAGGAAACCGTTCGGTCCAATCGTCCAGATACTTTTGATCGCCAAACTTGCCTTCTTCAAATCGGGCGAAACACCATTCCACGCATTTTTGCTCCCACCATTGTCTTACCAACTCGCCACCCGTCCTGGTAAACGTCATGAACTGAACGCAATATTGGCCCGAAGTAGCGGATTGATCATGTTCCGCTGCGTATGCGTGATCGGTAATCAGTACATGTTTTCTCGACGCATCGAATTCCGCAAATATCGGCGCGGGATTTTTTCGAAACCATAAATCGGCATCGAGATAGGTCACCCGTTCGACGGTAGAATCGGCTTCAAAAACAAATTTCGGCGTAAACGGGGTTAAGGTCCAGCAATATTCACCCTTGGTTCGCTTGGGCTTGACCGCAAGCAAGGCCTCCGTTTCCAGCTTGCTCAATTCCAACAGGCGAACATTCGGCGGATTCAATTTGCTTAATGCTTGGTGAGTTTCGTCATCCATGCAAAGCACCCACAAACAGTAATCCTTGATATGTCTTTGCATGGACCTGTGCAGCGCCAATCCTTGCGGCAGGAATAAGCTGTCAAACAACGTAACGAAATGCTCCATCGTTTAACCCTTAAATGCATTCACTGCATCGATTACTTGCTTAATATCGTAATCGCTCATCTGCGGGTGGCACGGCAGCGAAAGGCAATGGGCCGCGTGTTGCTCGCTATTCGGCAAACCTAATGGATCGCGCTTGACGGCCAGACACGGTTCCTGGCCATGAACCGGGATGGGGTAATGGATTAACGATTGCACGTCATGTTGGTTTAAGTGGCTTTGCAGAGCTTCGCGGCGCTCGCAGACGATCACAACAAGGTGATAAACATGCGCGGACGCTTGCTCCGGCTCAGCCAGATGCTTGACTAAACGGTTGTCGATACCTTGTCGATAAGCATCTGCTATCTGACGCCGCCGCTCGGTAAACTCGGGTAACCATTTCAAGCGTTCGGCAAGCATGGCGGCCTGAATTTCATCCAGGCGGCTGTTCATGCCGATTTCAGGATGGGAATAACGAACGCTTTGCCCGTAATTACGAATTCGACCGGCTTTTTGCGCAAGACTTTGGTCCTGTGTTACCAGCATCCCGGCATCGCCAATCGCACCGAGATTCTTGGTGGGATAAAAACTAAAAGCGCCGGCCGAGCCGAAACTACCGGCAACTTGTCCGTGCCACGTCGCCAGATGCGCTTGCGCGCAATCCTCCAGCAAACTAATTCCGTGTTCCCGGCAAAGCGCTTGCCAAGCATGCATGGCTCTGACCTGGCCGTATAGATGCACTAGCAACACCGCTTTAGTCTGTTTTGAAATACAGCGACGCACGCTTTCAATAGACAAGAGAGCCGTATCCGGCTCAATATCGGCCAAAACAGGCGTCGCACCCGCGCGTAAAATAGCCAGCACCGTGGCAAATGCGGTCATTGGCGTGGTGATGACTTCATCTCCGGGACCGATATCCAACGCGCGCAGGCTGATTTCAATCGCATCCATGCCGTTGCCGACACCTACTCCATGAGCAAGACCGCAGACGCCGGCCCACTGTTTTTCAAAAGCTTCGACTTCTTTGCCCAGCACATACCAACCCGACTCTAGTACGCGCCGCGCGGCCTGAGCCATGGCCTCGCGCAGTGCAAGCGGTTCGGCTTTAAAATCATTCATCAAAATCATGCGCATTCCTAAAGGCTTGGTAAATGGTCAGCGGAAACGTAATTCGGATTAATCCCAATAGTGCGCATGATGAGCCAAATAATAGGCCATTGTCTTTTGCAAGCCTTCCCGCAAACCGACCTTGGGCGTCCAACCCAATTCGTTTGAAATCAGGGAAAAATCGCTATAGTAGTCGCCGATATCGATAGCCTTGCGCTCGGGTGGAAAGGGAACCAACTCAAAACGCCCGCCATGGCCAAGGCTGACCATCATGTCAGCCAAATCCTTGAGTCCTATTACTTCGCTGCTGCCGAGATTATAAACCTTACCGTTGGCTTCGTTACTGGCGCCCGCAAGCAGCAGCGCTTCCACGCAATCATCGACATAGTTGAAATCCCGCAGTTGCAAACCATCGCCAAAAACCTTAATCGGCTGATTTTCGATCAGAAGCCGCACCCAAATGCCTAAAAACGTCTGGCGGGCATCTTTCACACGCATACCGGGCCCGTATGTATTCGTCAGCCGCAAGGCGCAAGCGCGAATACCGTAAACATTGTTATACAGCAGGTGATACCATTCTCCGGCAAGCTTGTTTATGCCGTTGACATCCACCGGCCGAATGGGATGTTTCTCGTCCACAGGCAAATAATCGGGTTTACCGTACAGCTGGCGGGTGCTGGCAAACACTATCTTGATGCCGGGATTGGACTCACGGCAGGCTTCCAATATAGAAAGTTGCGCATTTGCATTGATGTCCAGATCGGTTTTCGGGTCGGTCATCGAATCCATATGGCTGGTTTGCCCGGCCAAGTTGAATAAATAATCCTTGCCTTGAAGCAAATAGGCCATGGCGAACGGATCGCGCACATCGCAGACATTAACCGTAAGCCGATCCGCAAAGCCGTCAATATTAAATGGATTTCCGCCATATTGCGGAATCAGGCTGTCGACTAAAGTAACATGGGCGCCCTGCCCAACCAAGGCCCTGGCTAGATTGGATCCGATAAAGCCAAGCCCGCCGGTAATCAGTATCTGTTTTCCGTGATAGGTCTTCATTTACTAAAACCAGCCATCAACCCTACAAGCTTATCAAATGCTCGCACAGCAAGCTTGAAATAGCCGCCTGTCAAAGCTTTTTTCGAAATCACTTCCATTTCATCAAATAATGGTTCATTAAATTTTGCCTTTCCTTCTTTTGCCAAATGCAACGCAAAACCGTACTCTTGGTAAATGGATGAAAATACCCAACCGAGTAAATACTCGCGTAACCCCATGGTGCCGGCATCAAATTTATTAAAATACGATATCTCGCACCATCCCGGGGCCGTCTTTAGAAACGCGCCGATGTATCGCCGTTGCAAACCGTTAAGCTCAGCCAAATCCTCCTGATCGATTCGTTGCGTCCCTTTGATCTGCATCTGACTTATCCAAAACGATTCGGAATCCATATGGGCCATAAGCTGATGCAATTTATCCTCGCCTAAATAGGCATCAATGATTCCCGGTTCGAATTCCGCTGCTATCACCTTCGATAGGGTACTGGCCGGTAACGCCTTAAAAATACGCAGATCCGTTCCCTGCGAGTCCGATTTATACCAATCCAAATAGTCAATCCCAATCGCTCCCAATGCCTCAACCAGATCAACCGCCGGCATGGCGACCACCCTGTCAACCTCGAACAAGCCGCTAAAAGCCCACGGTTTAAGCGCGGCGTTGTCGGGGTGCAACGAACTTGAACAATAGGGAGAGCGTGTTAAATAAAAAGGGACCTCATCGGCGGATTTTTCAGCAACCAACCGGTTCAGCGAATAAAGCTTTTTGTAGCCACCCGCATCGGATTCAGTGACATTGAAATCCCTTGTATCGGCGTCAAATGCCACGCAAATCGAGTACGGTGCAATCAGCTTCCACTGCTCAGGAAGTGCTCCCGAGGCCCCGACATCAATTAAAACGGGCGGTTTGTTTTGAAGCGCGGGATGTTCAAAAACTTCGGATAAAATTGATTTCACTCATTAACCTTGGTAAACAGAAAACCTTTAAACATTGAATCAATTTTTTCCAAAGCGGGAAAACTTAGACTAGGAAAAGACGACTCTAGCTGGTATTCGGGATAGAAATATTCAATCAATTTGGATTCCGCAAGCGAACGACAAGGATAGCTTGCGGAATAAATGCTAGCAGGCACAGTTTGAATGTAATTTTTATGTTCGGCCGATTGATTCACAATCGTTCTATCTAAAATGACGACGGATGGATTTACGGCCTTAAGTTCCTTAATTATCGTTGCCGGGTCCTCCAGGTACTGCAAAACACTTGAAAGCAAAACTGCATTCGGACGATTTTCCGTAAGACATTCCGCAATAGTAAAGTAAAACCTGAGCCGCTCATCTTGGATATGCGATTTACCTGTCTGAACAAAGTGCGGCTGTTCAATGACATTCCAGTTAAAATCGAGCAATTTATCCAGAAATCTGCGATTCTGGAAATAACTGCTGCCCAATGCCCCGCCAAAATCCAAAACATTCAAGCTACCGGCGTTCCGCGCGGCCGCCCACATCAATCCGGCGATAACCGGCCATGCGTACTCGAATTCATCAAAGACCACCGAGTCGCGTTCGAAGGCCGCTTCGCCACGCTTTACCCTACGCGTGGCGTCCAAAACCTTGTCCAGTATTATATCTTTATCGTAACCGGAGCATTGCGCGGCGGCACTTTCCCAATCCGGGTAGTCACCTTTAAAAACGATGCCACCTCCACGCAATTGCCTTAAGCCACGCAATAAAACGGGAGGCAGGCAGTCTTTGGCCCAGTCACGCAAACCACTCATGTTTTCATTCACTTAAAAAGTATTTGAATGTATCGTTTCATTTTTGCGCGCCAACCGCCTTGCGTTTGACGAAAGAAATCTTCAAAAGCCTTACACCCCAAAGAAGAAGGCATTATCTCGATATTCCCAAGGTCTATCGGCGTAGCGCTTAAATTCGTATTGAATACATTCGTTTCATCGCAATGCGTGCCGCTGGCGTCATTGCCTATATTATGAATCAGGCTCCTGCCGGGGTATAAGGTTAATTTTTCCGCCAAAAAGGCCGATGCGTACCAACGGATAGCCCAAGAATCGTTAGTGCCGTTAATCTGCCCTTCCAGCATTTTTGAGTAGGGATACGCACCGTTGAAATCAAAGGCAGCCAGCAAGTTACGGCGCTTCAATTCATCCAATAAATATTGACCATCGGGATTAAAACACGCCCAGCCTCGGCTCCAGGTTGCCCATCCCCAACAATCGGCCCCCACCAGAAAAAACGCTTCCGGCATGGGGCGGCTGACAGGATAGGTATAGCCGTGTATGCTGATAACCCTGTCATCCGCCTCATATACCTCCAGCGCCTCGTTCATATAAGTTAAAAAATGTTCGGAGGTCAGCATGTCGTCCTCGAGCACGATGATGTGGCCGTATTTTGCGACGACAGCCGTAACGCCATCAATGATGGATCGCGCCAAGCCCAAATTGGTTGCGCGTTCGATAACAGTAACCGATTTAAAACCGTCAAGCTGCCGAATATATTCCCGAACCTCGCGCACGTTTTCAGCTTGTGCCGAATGCTTGGGCGCGTCGGAAAATATAAACAGTTCGCTCTGTTCCACCAGACTGTTTTGTTGCAATGCTTTAACAGTACGCCGGGTATGCTCGAGCCGGTTGTATACGAACAATGCAATCGGGGCACAATTCATGCCTTTGGCCCCGCGTCACCATTGTCTTCTTGAAAAATTAGAGTATTTAATGTTTTGCCGAATAATTTATAGCCCTGGGTTTTCATAAAAGCATAGACCTCCCCCTGCAACGCGTCTTCTAACGACGTTTCCAGAGACTCGGCTAAAACATAGCGCGGCCTGTACAGACTCCAATTGTTCGACCTGAGAACGGCCATATCCAGCCCCTCAACATCAATCGACAAGAAGTCGATCTTGACGCCGCTCGGCACGTGTTGTTCCAGAATACGTTCCAATCTTTCAACAGAAATTTCCTGTGTGCCTAATAGTTTATAGGAGGTATTCACAAGCCTTGCTTCAGTTAATTCCCTGTCGAATGAGTTAAGGGCAGGATCATTGAATTGATAATAGGTCAGCGTCCCTCTGCAATCGGACACGCCCAGCTGAAGATTGATATCTCGCTTTCTTTCCCGCATAAAATCGGCCGCAAAGTCCGGATTGGGTTCAACGTTTATCCCTCGCCACCCTTGACGATAGAAGAGATAGGTATTCGAGAATCGCCGAGGGTGATGCGCACCTACATCCACATAAAAACCATCCGTCTTGCCGGCAAATATCCGTTGCATGACTAGATCCTCACCTTCTTGAGAATAGGCTTTCACAACGTATATATCGAACAGTTTAGCGCGTACCCATCTCAGAAACGCTCTGAAGCTCGGCGGAAGAAACTTTAATATTATTAATTTTATATTCATGGGTAAGTAAACATCAAAGCAATATATTGTTTTATTAAAACGATATATTGCAATTCTTTAACCGCACTTAAGTTTTGCAAGAAAAATGCAGCGGAAATATATTTCAATAGGCATTCTTTAAAACCAAAATTAATATATTACAACTCACATTCTTACGAAAAATAACAAACGATACTCGAGCGCCAAATCCCTATAAATGCTGGCACGTAACTATGTGCGGCATATTCACCTTACGCGCTAATCACCGTTTATGAACGCCTGCATTTTCGCCTGCAAAGAGCCGGGCAAAGGCTGAGTTTTTCCCGGGTATAATACCGCAAAAATCCTGCCGAATTCATGCCTAAGCGCCGCCGTTTCCTGATCAAGCGAGGACTCGCTTAAAACTTCAGGACGCACTTCAACAACACTCGATTTTCCGCTTTTTAGAAAGTCGCTGATTAATTTAGCATCCTTCAGACTTTCTGCCCGGCACCTGGCATCTTTTCGCTGCTCAAATAACGGAATCAAGTTTCTGGTCATTTTATTTATTGCCCGTTGCATGAGATTAAGGCTACGTCCCAGTTCTTTTCCGTAACTTTCTGAGATATCAAATACAGCGTGACAATATTGAAACACCCCCCATCTAAACGCCATCCTAGCGAACTCGATATCCCAACCATGGGTTAAGGCCCGGTCAATCTGCAGAAAATAGTCTTCCAGCGTATCCGCCGTATAATTTAAATCAGGCGGATACGAATAAAGCTGGTCGGGCGAATAGACGACCACCGGCAGGCCGAGCATGCTCATTTCCAGACCGGTAGTGGAACGGGAATTTAGAAACACGCCGGCAATGTCCGCCAAGTCATACAGAGAAATATCGTCGCCAGGCCAGTTTACTTTGACATTCTCCGGCAGGTCGACCAACAAGTTTTGTAATTTGCTCGCATACTCGGAGGTGACCGACTCCCTTTTGTTTGGAAATTCCCGCGGATGCACCCGTATAAGCAAAAACAAATCTTGTCTACCGGCAACGAACGATGTAAGCGCTCTGATCCAGTCGATTTGCTCGGGAAAAACCAATGTTCCGTCCTTGGGCATCACACCGATGGTGACTGCCGCAAACCGCTCGTCGTGACTGCTCATCGTCGCGACTATAACTTTCTGTTGCGGACTAATCCCAAACTTTTGCCTCAAGTCCACTTTTTCTTGGCTTTTAGGGGCGGAATAGACGAACACACTGGTCGCTTTAAACAAAGCCAACATGTGATCCGTCACGACAGCGAACTTCTCGATAGAACGCGGTTGCGCCCTGTAAACATCCCAAACCGGATTGCGAGTGATGTAGTTGTACGCGTACCCCTTGGATAACGTCAACGTCTCCATCCGGTGCGCCATATTGGCGCCGGCATGCAGCAGATAATGCGGAACAGAGTGATTGTCCGCGGCAATGCAGCAAACATGATTCACGGAATAAAAAGAATTGTAGGTGATGACGGCGTCCGGTTTCTCCCGCTGGATAATTTTCATGCTCGCCAGCGCGGAACACAGACTATTCCACAACGCCGCTTTATAGGCCGGCCACTCGCCTGGGGTGATTTCGAGATTGTTCTTCTTATGATTTAGCAGAAACTCATACAGAGCCAACCTGCCGACATCTATCCCAGAATAGGTCAAACTCAAATAGTTTTCCGGCGTGGCTGTTTCCAGTACCTGCTCGAGGTGTTGAGTATCTTCCGCAGACAATTCACCGGCAATATCGGGGCCGTTCAGTCCGAACTCCGACCGCAAAAAAGCTTTGTTTTTTTCGCAATTACGGCAAATATTTTCTTTTTCATGTACCGGCGAGTCGTAGGTCAGCCCAAAGGCGCTCATTGCCACACAATAGCGACTAAACTGCCTGCCGCAGCCGACATACACAATGTCGTTCCCCTGTTGAACCAGAGCCTCGGCCACCAACGCTTCCGGAAAGGCGTGCACCCAAATAGCGGAATGAGGTGCATAGATCAGTACTTTCATGGTGTTATATTGTAGTTATTCTTATCCGGCGGGCTGTATTGGCGCACACCCGGAACCGCACCCAATACGGCCGGCAATGGCTTAAAAGTAAGTTGAAATAAGGTCTAGGCAAATTTCCCAGCACTGGCGAACGGTTGCAGATTGAATCAAGCGTATCCCCACGCCGAATTCAGTTCGTTGAATTTTTTCAATTCGCCGACATCCACATCATTTAAAAAATCGTACCGTTTGCCGGATAGCGGATTTTCGGCCATCGGCCTGACCGACAACGTACTCAGTTTGGTCAGGTCCGTGGTAGTTGTCGACAGGAATTTTGCGATTTGTTCCATCATCCCCGTCGGATCCAGTCGCAACGCCTCATACGAAAGCATATACAGCCTATCTCCCAACCCTCTCTTCTTTGCCTCAAGCGCAAACTCCGCATCCCGTCGCCATAAGTAACAAGCTCTGGTTGCTTCGTTCATCGTCGCCCATTGGCCGACCATCGAATCCTCGACCAGATGCGTGGTACTGACGCCATCGACCACTTTATAAGGCCAATAATTATCTTTCATGCCTTCGTCACTGAACCATCGCTTCTGAAGGATGGATTTTACTACATCCCGCCCATCCCGCATGATGATAATAAACTTGCATTCGGGCAGCGCCGACTCGAAAAACGGGATCGCATCGATCACGCTCGGGGTTTTGAACGCCAGCCTCAGTTGCCGTTCCGAAACGTAACGGATCGCATCATCGCGGTTGCGAATAGTTTGCCAGCGCGACAGCAATTCGGGCCAGTGCATGGAATTAAGCACCAAACTATCGTCTCCAGGGCGAAGATTGGCTTTTCTGCCGTGCGCGGACTCGAGCAGCAAGTCCTCGTGCAAATGCAGTCTCAATAAAACCGAAGCCACGTCCGGCGATAATGCTTTCATGGACAACAAGGAAGCCAAAACCCAAACCATGGGCGGCTCGAAGTGGTAGTCGATACCATCCAGAGTGCTGATCAATTTACCCAGTAAACTGGTGCCTGATCTGGGCGCGCCGGTTATCACGAGTGTGTTTTTTATATTCTGCTGCTGACTATCAGCTATCCGTACATCGGTATTCACGCCCCGATTTCTCCCATTTTTAGACAAAGTTCATCGAACAATTCAGACATCGTCACTGTATGTTTACCATACGCCCCAGCCGCCATCCACGGACAGATTCTGCCCGGTTACATACTGCGATAAATCGCTAGCCAGAAATGCAATAACGCCTCTAAAATCGTCCTCGGTTGCCATTCTCCCCAAAGGGGTTCGTGCCGCGTAACGCTCGACAAAAACCTCGGGCTGGTTTCTATGAATGCCCCCCGGAGAGATCGCATTGACCCGCACATGCGGCGCTAAAGTCGTCGCCAGCCAGCGTGTGAACTGAATCAACCCGCCTTTGGAAGCCGCATAGGCTGCCGGGTTACTCATACTGGTGCCGGCGTACAAACTCCAATCGGGACCGTATTGACCGTAGATCGAAGCAATATTAACGATACTTGCCCCTTCCGCGGCCTTTAAAAGGGGGGACAGCCCCTGGCAAAGCTCAAATGCAGCCGTTAAATTGACTTCCACCGCCCGCCGCCAAGTCTCAACGGTTTGTTGTTCGAAAGGCACCCCCCAACCCTGTAATTCCGAAGTGCCTACAAAGGCCGCATTATTGATCAGGACATTCAAACCTTCGCCGCTATTTTTCAGCCAAGCTATCAACTCGGCGCGCTGCGTCTGCTGTTCCAGATCGCAAAAACGATGTTCGACGCGAACACCCCATTGCCTGCTTAATCTTTGAGCAAGCGTTTCGAAATCGGAACCCGGCCGGTCAACCAAAACTAACTCAGCGCCGAGTTCTGCCAATGTATCGGCCATCACTCTCCCCAAACAACCGGTCGCACCGGTTATTAGAGCCCGGCGACCTTTAAGATCGGCCAATTGTTTAATAGTGGTCATGCTTGCTTATTTCCGAAGTTCAAGAGGCACTCGGCAATCTGAAAGTCCAACAGCGTATCGATATCGATAGCCCGCTCGACCGGCACATGCACTGCCCGTACCCGCCCATCAAAGACAGCGTTGCGGGTCATCACAAAGGCCGGGTCGGCAACATAGGCCACGGTAGTCATATCGTAAACCGCAGGCGCATCCTGGCGGCGCGTAATATTGGATTGCGGCGGAATCACCAAGCCGACGCTGCCATCGCTGTTAGTTTTCACCATATTGAAGTACGGACTGCGATGGGCTTCGGAAACGGTGATCACCATATCGGCTTGGCCTTTTTGAAATTCGTCCAGGCAGTTCTCGATATCCTGCGGTATTCGCAATGGGGCCGTAGCCGGTAACGACACCATGGCCTCCGGCAAACCGCCTGCCGTATCCGACAGGTAGTTGAGCGCATGCCGCCAAGCCAGCCATTCAGGGCTATCGTCTCGGGCTAATTCGGCGGGCCGCATAAACGGCACTTCCGCACCGTGCTGGCGAGCCACCGCAGCGATCTCATCCGAATCCGTGGAGACAATTACCCGCCCGATACGCTCGACCGCCAGTGCCTGCTCGATCGACCAGGCGATCAAGGGCTTGCCGCCCAATAGCCGGACATTTTTTCCGGGTAATCCCTTAGAGCCGCCGCGAGCGAAAATGAAGGCTACGGTTTTCATTCGCCCTCCCAGCTTCCAACGTGAGTGCGGCAACCGGTCTCAGATGCCTGTCTAGCCGCTTCAATAATCCGCAACACCTTCAATCCATCCTCGCCGCTGATCAGCGCTGTATTTTGTCCAGCCACGCACGCCAGAAAATGCCGCCATTCCGCCAAATAACTGTCGTCGCGCTGGTGTTGATAGTGGAAAAGTGTGCGCCATTCATTCGCGCCGACCTCAAACTGCTCGACCATGCCGGTCAAGCCATTCCAACGCAGACTGCCGTACTCGCCGATTGCAGTGCACAGGCGAGTGGTATCGCGACGAATAAAATCCAGGCTGACCGAGCCGATAAGCCGATGGCCGTCAGACAAAGGCTGAAAACCCAACAGCAAATGAACAGTGTCTTCGACATCGATCTCCAAACTGCTTTGCCGGCTCAGCGTTGCATTGACCCAGTCGACTTCGCCGAATATCCAGCGCAGATAATCCAGTTCATGACTAAGTTCCAATAACGCTCCGCCGCCCAGTTCGCGCCGGGCCGACACGGATTGCCGATAATCGCTGTCCGGCCGCCAAGCGGGTAAATACTGACCGATCTCACAGCGCACCGACAAAACTTTACCGATCACGGCCTGTTCCAGCAAATTCCGAAACTGCTGCAACGAGGGTAAAAATCGTAAATTGTAACCGGTTAACAGGACGGTTTTTTGTTTATGGCATGTGGTAAGCAATTGACCGACATTTTCCGGAGTGGCCGACAACGGTTTTTCTACCAGCAAATGCGCGCCCGCATTCGCCAGAGGCAGGGCGGCCTGCAGGTGTAGCGAGGACGGATTGGCGATAACGGCAATCTGCGGCGCGAAATCGATTGCCGCAGCCAGGCTTTGCATACAACCGTTGGCATATGCCGGTACCGAATCGCACGGTTGGCGGCGTAACACCCGGATATCGGCATCGGGAAGTAATTGTCTGGCCAATCGCAAATGGCGCGTCCCTATGCTGCCGAGACCGACGATAAGAATACGGTTAATCACTGACCGGGCTGCCTCGTGTCAACTGGTCGCAAATGCTGTTCGAGTAACTGGATATCCCAGATAGGCAAATCGACGCCGCCCTTGATCAGGGACAGGCGTGCCTGCTTCAGGCCATCGCCCACAAAGTTAAACAGGTGCGCGGTCGCCACGGCATCAACCCGCCGGTCGGCCAGCCCTTCGGCCAGATGCGCCGCGTTTCCGACTCCGCCCGCCAATATAACCGGCTTGGGCATGTCGGTAGGCAGCAGATCGAGTACTTGCATATCGTAACCCTGCCCGGTACCGTCGCGATCGATTGAATTGAGATAAAGTTCACCCACGGCACTTTGCGCCACCTGCTCAATCCAAGCCGTCGCCGTCCCTTCCAGACAACGGCTGCCGGATTCCACCCAGGTGCTATATGAACCGTCCGGCATACGTTTGACATCCATTGCCGCCACCACGCATTGTTGACCGAACTCGCTGGCCAACTCACCGATAAAAGCCCTGCTATCATAAACCGGCGTGTTAACCACCACCTTATCGGCGCCCGAACGCAGTAAGACCCGAGCCTGCTCAAGCGTCCGGACACCGCCTCCGGCGGCGACGGGCACAAAACAGCCCTCGGCCAATGTTTTCAGTGCCGTACAAAAAGCTTCGGCATTCCGTTCTCCTCGCGAGACGTCCAATACGATCAATTCGTCTATGGAAAAAGAAATTTGCGAAAAATTGTAATGGGTTTGCAACCAATCCAGATTACCAACTTTCTGCAAGCGAAAGTTCCGGCTCAACATGAACTGTCCCTGGTTATATAGCAGCGTAAATATCAGCCGTTTTTTAAGCATAACAATTATTGAGCCAAGAAGTTTTTCAAAAGCATCAAGCCATTGGTCTGGCTTTTCTCCGGGTGAAACTGGGTCGCGAAAATGTTCTCCTGTTCATAGGCGGCCAAAAATTCGATACCGTAATTGCAGAGCGCGGCTTTTCCGGCCAACCCGGCCGGCAACATCCGATACGAGTGCACAAAATAAAAATCGGCTGCCTCCGGCAGACCTTGAAAAAGCCGGGCATCCGACTGGCCGCGCACCAAATCAAAACCGATGTGGGGAATTTTATTAGTACCTGTTTCTTCCGGAGTGAATAGATCGACCGGATTAGCGATCAAGCCTAGTCCCTCGGTCTCGCCATCCTCGGAACCGCGACTGCCCATCAACTGCATGCCCAAACAAATACCGAGAATTTTACGCTGTTTGACTTGCACGGCTTCCAGAATGGCCTGATCCAGCCCGGATTGTTTTAGGGTTAACATGGCTTTCCGAAAAGAACCCACCCCCGGCAATAACAGCGCATCAGCGTTTGCAACAACATCCGGCTGGCCGCTGACGGTCGGGTTGCAGCCCAGATAACGCAAGGCGCTGAGCACCGACCACATGTTGCCCATGCCGTAATCGATAACAGTGATGCCGGAATTCATCATGCGACAGCAAACATCGGCTTCCACCGGCCGTTAACCTTCTCGAACAAATCGCGATTGGCATATCTGTCGAGCACGGCATCGAATTCATCCTGGTTCATCCGGTAATAATTCAGATACTGTTGCATAAATTCTTCCGGATAATGCCCATCGTACAGACGCACCAAATTGACGGCTTGTTGTCTATCCATAGCCCCGCGGCGTACCTCTATGCAGGCATCCTGATTGGCTCGCCCGAAGCCGAATTTCAAATACATCAAATAGGTATGCAAGGCGTAAATAGCTTGGTCATTCTGCGAAAAATTGGTGAAAGTGCCGGCATTTGAATCCTCCGCCTCTTTCAGACCGCAATGTTCCTTGGCCACCAGATAATTTCTGTAAGGATCCCAATTTTCGAAATAGGACCAATGCGTCAGCTGTAGCGCGTGTTGATTCAGCTCTTCATCGCTCGGATAACGAAAGAAATTCAGCTCGCCGGCGGTTAAGCCTGAAGCAGCCAAGACTTTTTCATAGCCGCCTTCCAGATAGACCTTTTTCTGATAATGCACATCGTAAATCGGATTTTTGGATGTTTCCGTGGAGCCGCCGTACTCGACTTCTCCATCCTCGCCATAAAAAATCAGATCGATACCGAACGCCGTTGCCATGCGGATCACGGCCGTGTGGATGGCAATCAGCCAACCATAGTATGGAAAACCCATTTCAATGAAACCGGTCTTGTTCAACACCCGCATGGCCTCATGGTCCGGGTTGATCGAGACATGGTTATAGCCGCTTTCGACAAAAGCACGCAGGTTTTGGTCGCCCAAGGGCAGCGGCAGCGCCGGCGTGACCGTCACGCAAAGCGGATTCATGCCGTATTTATGCTTTAGATTATAGGCAACATACGAACCGTCCTTGCCGCCGCTTAACGGCACCACGCAATCGAAATGGCCGTCATTGCGTCTGTGCGTATCCAACAGGTTTTGCAATTCCAGCTGTCTTGCTTCCCAATTGATGGTTTTTTTCTTTTCCGTCCACACGCAGGCGTTACACCAGCCCCTCTCATCAAAGGTGATACGCGGCCGGGTTGACATGGTTAAGCAATTCGAGCACCAGTGCAAATTCTCAATATTCACTGTCTTTTCCAAAAGTCCAAAAAATTAAATTGTGTTCGCGGCGAGCAAATCGTCAGGCCGGCCAACGTCCAGCCACGGTTCGTGCATGGGATAGGCAACCGTCCGCCGCTCGACGGACTGCAGGCGTTCGAACAAAACAGGCATGTCGCAATGCTCGCCGGAATTCAAAACACTTAACGCCGCCGGTTCAAGCGCATAAACACCGGCATTGATGTGGCTACGGGCAATGGGCTTTTCTTCAAAACCGACAATTTCGATACCGTTTGTTTGTACCACGCCAAAGGGATGCTGCCATTCGTGCACACGCACGGCCATGGTTGCGGTCGCCGCGTGCCGAATGTGGAAATCCAGCAATTCGCCATAGTGGATATCGGTAATCACGTCGCCATTGGTGACCACAAACGCCGCTTCCGGCAACGGATTGAGCAAACTCAGCGCGCCGGCGGTACCCAAAGGCGTCTGCTCGCGCAAGTAATCGATCCGCACGCCCAGGCGTTCGCCGTTGCCGAAGTACTCTTCAATCATGTGACCAAGATAGTGAATGGCGAGTAAAAAATGCGTGAAACCTTCGAGCTTGGCACGCTCGATGATATGTTCCAGCATCGGTTTACCGGCCACGGGCAATAAAGGCTTGGGGTAGTTTTCCGTATGCGGGCGCAGCCGCGTACCCTTGCCGCCCGCCATAATAATCATCAGATTGGATCGCGCGGGCGGCGTGGTAATCTCGTCCCACAAATGCAGGCCGACCACATGATTATGCTCATTCACAACCGGTATCTGTTGAACTTTGTTGGCTACCATCAACCTCATGACCAGTTCCCGGGCCAAATCCGGCGGTACCACCAGCGCGTTGCGATGAATGACGCTGTCGATGGGGCTATTCAGATCCAAACCATTCAACAAGCCGCGCCGAATATCGCCATCGGAAATAGTGCCTTCCAATTCGCCCGCCTCGTTAGTCACCAAAACGATCTTGATCGAGACCTCATTAAGGTTGCGTATGGCTTGCCCAATGGTGGCATTAACTGGCAGCATGGCTTGGCGCCAAAGTTGTTCGGATGGGTTCACTCGGTTCGGTCCGTTATCGCTACTGATTCACAAGTCATTAAAGGTTTTTTTAACAATACCGCTAAGATCATAGCGCTTCAGCGTTTCTATCACTTTTTCGCTGGCGCCGCCTTCGCCGTAAGGATTGACGACATCGTGCAAACTTTCCTGGAATTCGGCGGAATACAGGTGTTCCAGTGCGGCGGCAATACTTTCCCGCGTCGGTTCGCAGCCGATCACACTGCCGGCCAGCAAACGGCCTTTCTGCCGATCGCCGATATTGACGCTGCCCTTCCTGAAGCTGGGCGCTTCGAGCAGACCGCTAGACGAATTTCCGACGACCCCATCGACCTGAGCAATACACGAGAGATAGCGCAGTTGGCCCAAAGACGCATACGCTCTCGCATTGCCGTGTTCGGCAACGAATTGCTCCACCATTTCAATTAATACCCGCCCGTCTGTATCCGCATTAGGTAAGGTGAAGATAAGCCGAGTATCCGGTAAATCCGCCAAGGCGGCCAGCAATTCCGCCATTTGACAACTGGCGGTAGCTGTCTCCAGCGTGACCGGGTGAAAAGTCACCAACAGATTTTTGGCGCCGAATTGAAAATCGAGCGCCTCCTCCAACGAAGTTCTGTCCAATAGCCGCAGGCGTTTAATATTGTCTATGCCCAAGCCACCCACCAAAAACACCCGCTCGGATTGTTCACCCAGCTGAATCACCCGTTGCCGATAGGCTTCGGCAGCCACAAAATGCAAATGCGACATTTTGGTGATCGAATGCCGGAATGCTTCATCAATCGCTCCTTCGGTGCTCTCGCCGCCATGTAAATGGGCCACAGGAATTCGGGCCACCAATGCAGCAGACACCGCCGAAAATATCTCAAACCGGTCCCCCAGCACGACCAGCAAATCGGGCTGTAAGTCGTTCAGCGCATCCGCGAAACCGATCAAGCCCAGCCCCATGGATTTGGCGATACCGACAGGGGTATCCGAACTCAGCATCATTTCGACCTTACGATCGATTACAAAGCCGTCTTGCTCTATCGCTCGATAGGTCAAACCGAACTCCGGCGACAAATGCATGCCGGTGGCAATGATTTGTAACGAGAGTTCGGGATCGTCCTTAATGCCTTGCATAATCCAGCGCAGCAAGCCGTATTCGGCCCGGGTGCCGGTAATCACACAAATTTTGCGGTTCATAACTCGATCAGCTCATCTTCGGCAAAATCCCGCCGGGCCTGCTTGCCTGATATTGTATCCCAATACATGGGCGACAATCCTGTCCCCGGCCGTTTGGCGGTCAGATTATCGGCACTGAAGACCTCGCCGGTTTTTATCGCCCGGCTGGCTACAATCGATTTGCGGGCTACCGGTTTATTTTTGGCTTCACTTGGGGTTAGACGTTTTATGCCATCGCCCAACGCAATTTCTATATTGCGTATAGCCGCCACCATGGCAGCCAGCTCAGCCGGTTCCAGACTGGCCTGATGGTCTGGGCCGGGCAAGTTGCGATCCAGCGTGAAATGTTTTTCGATGACCGCGGCACCCATTGCCACCGCGGCAATGGCTACTTCTATCCCTTGCGTATGATCGGAATAGCCGACTGCAACCTTAAAGGCGTTTTGAATGCTTTGCATGGCGCGCAGGTTTACTTCGCTCATGGGCGTGGGATATTCGGTGGTGCAATGCAACACGGTAATCGCCGGGCGCGGCGTACCTGCTTGCTCGAGTACCTCGATAGCCGCCTCGATTTCGCCCAGACTCGCCATCCCGGACGACAAGATGACGGTTTTGCCGAGCCGGCCGATATGGCGCAGATAGGGCAGATTGGTAATTTCGCCCGACGGTATCTTGAAATGATCCTGGCCCAGCTTTACCAGCAAATCGACACTCTCGATATCGAAACCGGTGGAAAAGAAACCGATATGCCGAATGGCGCAGTGCTCGATCAGCTCGCGGTGCATGGCCTCGCTCAGTTCCAGGCGGCGCAGCATCTCTTGTTGCGACTCGGTGTTACCGGTAGCCTGTAGTTGATAATCGGCCTTTGCGGCAAGCTTGGTTACCTGACGGTTGGCGCTGAAGGTTTGAAACTTAACCAGATCCGCTCCCGCCTCGGCAGCGGCATCGATCAGCCGCTTGGCCAAGTCAAGGTCGCCGTTATGATTGACACCTGCTTCGGCAATAATCAGCGTTCGATTTATCATGCTTTATCGTGCCCCATAAAGTGTGCGAAATCGCTCAAATCGTGCCGCACGGTAACGCCCATACCGACCAAGCATCTTGCGCCAATCTTGACGCCTTGCTTAATCGCGCTGCCGCTGCCTATAAAGCTGCCGGCACCCAGTGAAACATCGCCATTCAGAATGGCGCCGGTGGCAATATGGCAGTGATCCTCAACTATTGTGTCATGCTCTATCAGCGCCCGGCTGTTGACGATGCAATTACTGCCGACCTTGGCGCCCGCGTTGACGATCGCGCCGTGCATGACAATAGTCCCCGAATCAATACTGGCATGGCGTGAAACATGGGCGGTGGGCGAAATGATAACCGGCAAACTAAACCCAAGCTGCCGGACTTTCTGAAAAAGGCGCATACGCTGATCGGCCGACTTAATCTGCCCGACGGTAATCAAGGCGTAGGAATAAGTATTAACAAGGCTTGGCAATTCGTCGTCGCTGGCTATTACGGAATAACCCAGCTGGGTGGCATGCTTTTGCTCGACCAAGCCCACCAGACCGGCTATATGAAATTGGCCTTGTTGCTCAATCACATCGATACAAGAACGGGCATGGCCTCCGGCACCGATAAGAATCAAACTCGGTTTGCTCATATTGCGTCAGGCACCAAGCTCGCACTGCTGGGAATGTTGATCAATCTGCGAGACAGCGACAGCGCCATGCTCAAATCCATGCGAGGACATTCTTCGAACGGCGCCAATTGGTGCATCAAAGCCCAAGCCGGGCGCGTCATGAATCCGGCGTCGTTACTGGCCTGCAAAACCCGATCGCGTTGATCCGCCCGCTCGGCATCCAATAACAAGGTCTGCAGCCAATAATTGCTCAGACACTGATCCGGTTCGGCTATCAACTTAACGCCTGCTATCTGCATAAAAGCGGCCTGATAACGGCAAAACAGCTCTCTTTTAGCCGCGAGCATCCTGGGTAACTGTTCCAATTGCGCGCATCCCAGAGCCGCATTCAAATTCGGTAAGCGATAGTTGTAACCGATTTCATCGTGCCGGTATTCCCAGCGATGCGGAAGCTTGGCGGTAGTCGTCAAATGCTTGGCATGCCTAGCGAGTTCTACATCATTGGTTAGAATGGCGCCGCCGCCGCCGGTGGTAATCGTCTTGTTGCCGTTGAAACTCAAGGTTCCCATCAAACCGAAGGTGCCAGTGTGTCGGCCGTGGTAGTAGCTACCCAAGGATTCCGCCGCGTCCTCGACCAATGCCAGATTAAAATCGCGGGCAATCGCCAATAATTCATCCAGATTTACCGGATGGCCGAAGGCGTGCATGGGTACCATCGCCCGGATGATACGTCCGCTAGCACGATTCACGCACTGGTTGGCGCGTTGTTCGGTGTGGCTGAGCAAATAGTCGCGTAACTTAGCCGCATCGATACCCAATGTCGCTACGTCGCTATCGACAAAATGCGGTATGGCGCCGCAATACGTCACGGCATTGGCGGTAGCGACAAAAGTCAGCGCGGGCACCAAAACTTCATCGCCGGCCGTCACCCCTGCAAGTTTCAACGCGATATGCAAGGCCGCAGTGCCGTTAACCACCGCCACGGCATGCTTGGCGCCGGTGAACTCGGCCAGCTCGAGCTCAAAACGGTCGACGAACTTGCCCACCGATGAGACAAACGTAGAATCCAGACATTCTTTAAGATACAGCCACTCGTTGCCGTTGAAACTGGGTTCGTGCAGCATCGCCGGTCCGGCGCCAACCACCTCGCGGATCGCCGAAACAATTTGGCCGGCCAGGGTGTTCTGGGCTTGCATGGCCGTCATAGATTGTAAATGTCGGCCTTGTAACCGCGCAGATTCTCGGGTTGCGCAAACCACTCGGCCGTCTCGGCCAAGCCGCGCTTGAAGCCCTCCCGTCCGCCATAAGCCGGCTGCCAGCCGAACAATTGCCTGGCTTTAGCGTTATCGGCCCACAAGCGCTCCACTTCGGAATTTTCCGGGCGCAAGCGGGCTTCGTCGGTGACGATTTCAATTTCAGCGTTCATGGCTTCGGCAATCAAGCGGGCGGTATCGCCCACGGATATTTCGAAATTACTGCCGAAATTAACGACTTCACCCAAGCCCTGTTCGGAATGCAGGGCCGCCATGAAACCGGCGACCGTGTCCTGAACATAGTTAAAATCGCGAGTTGGCGAAACCGCGCCCAATTTGATTTGACGCCGGCCGTTGGCAATCTGGGTAATAATGGTCGGAATCACGGCCCGGGCGGATTGGCGCGGGCCATAGGTGTTGAAGGGCCGCGCTATCACCACAGGCAGACCGAAAGAGGCAAAAAAAGAATAGGCCAATTGGTCGGCGCCTATCTTGGAGGCCGAGTAAGGGGATTGCCCCTGCAAAGGGTGCTCTTCGGTAATCGGTACGAAACGCGCCGTCCCGTAGACTTCGCTGGTCGAGGTATGAATCAGCCGCTTGACGCCAAGCTCTCTTGCCGCCTGCAGCACATTCAGCGTGCCTTTTACATTGGTGTCGACATAAGTATCCGGCGAGTGATACGAGTACGGAATGGCGATCAGCGCGGCCAAATGTAAAACCGCATCGCACCCCTTCATGGCTTCTTTCACGCCATGAGGATCGCGGATGTCGCCTGAAAATACTTCAAATTGACCTTTTACGTCCGGACCGCAATGCTCCAACCAGCCCCAGATATTGAAAGAGTTGTATAACACGAAGGCGCGAACTAAGTGCCCCTGGCGCACCAGCGCTTCGGTAAGATGCGAACCGATGAAACCGTCGGCGCCCGTAATTAGGATTTTCATTGCGAATTTGTGAGTCAAGGAAGATTAATTAACCGTCTCTGCCAATTTTGCCTGCTCGAGCGGCAATTGGGCAAGCAACATGCCGTTCAAAACACCGCCGGATTTTACGCTTAAAGTCGAAAATGAGCCTTCTTCAATGACTCGACCTTGGCGTAACACGTAAACCTGATCGGCTTTGACGATAGTCGACAAGCGATGAGCCACGACGAGTATTGTAGTGCCGTGCGCAACCTGCTCGATGGATTGCTGAATCAGCCGCTCGGATTCCGAATCCAGCGCGCTGGTAGCCTCGTCGAGAATCAATAATTCCGGCTTGCGCAACAAGGCCCGCGCCAAGGCGATACGCTGCCGCTGACCGCCGGATAGCCGAATACCTCGATCACCCACCACCGTATCGATGCCTTGCGGCAATTCCTTAACGAAGGCCCCCGCATTCGCGAGTTGTAAGGCCTCCCAAAGATCGCTTTCGGAAGCCTGATCGAACGACCATAACAGGTTGTCGCGGATGGAGGCGTGAAATAACTGCGGATCCTGCGGCACATAACCTATCCGTTCGCGAAAAGTGTTTTGCTGCAATTCGCCAAGCGGAACGTCGTCAATCAATACTTGGCCTTTTTCGGGAATTTGCAGCCCCAGAATAAGATCGGTGATGGTCGATTTGCCAGAACCGGACTCGCCCACCAATGCGGTCATTCGTCCCTTCCGAATCGATAAATTGACATCGGTCAGTGTCTGAGTGCGGCCGGGGTAAGTAAAGCTCAAGTCTTTAAGTTCGATGCTTCGTTCCAACCGGCTAAAAACACCTTCCCCCTGAATTTCTTCGAATTCAGCGGCTCTCTCCCGTAACGCGACCAGCTGTTCATAGCTGGGTAAAAAATTACTGATACTGATATTACCTTGTAGCAACGCAATTAGAATAGGCATGGCCCCCAACAGGCTCCACATCACTGCCGCCAACTCCGAAATACGCACCTGTTGTTGCACTGCGATACCTATCGCTATCACAATTGCCAGCATAGCCATAGGATGAAACAGCCTAGGCACCGCCACCGCCAATGTCTGGGATCGCAAGGTCACATGCGTATGCTGATTAAAGGCGTCGATAAATCGCTGTCTGGCTTGGTTTTGCCTGCCATACCCCAAGATCAAGCGGGCGGCGCCTATCACTTCGCTCAAAATGCCTAGAGCGACGTTCGCGGTCTCGGTATTGCGCTGTCCCAGGCGATAACTGATACGGTGCAACAGCATGAACGGCAAACCGAACAGTACCGCCAATCCCAGAGCTGTCAGCGTCAATTGCGGATTCAGCCATATCGGCACAGCCAGATAAATCAATATCTGCACCATTTGTGCAAGCAATGTTGCCAAACCGCCCAGGGTATCGCCGATTGTATTCAACTCTCTATTCAGCGTGTTTAACAAAGTGCCTTGATCCGAACCGCTGAAGAACTGCCAACGGGCCTTGAAAAAAGTCCGCAGGGCATCGCCGAACAAGCCGCGTACTACAATATATTTGATATATAAAATCGTATAGCGTATGACAACGTCCAGCAGCCCTTTTAGGAAGGATGAAAACACAAAAAGCAAACCCAGCGCCCAAAACGTGGGGGACAAGCCCATCGCCGCAAGTACCTCGACCACAACCTGAGTAATGCGGCTGGCCTTAGTCAGCGAGGGGTCCAGCATAAAGTCCGCTACCGGCACCAATGCCATTACCGAAATAGCCGCCACCGTACCCTCGACGATCAACAGCAGGAACAACAAACCGAATTGACGCGGATAGCGAGTCAAAAATTCGCTAAAAATCGCCACAATGCTGGATTTTTTACTCATTGCAACCACTCCGGGTGTTGGCGTAGAAACAGGGTGCCGTATCGGGCCCGAATCTCGCCGTGCAGTTTGCCATTATTATTCCTCCCCTCAGACGGGAAAACCTCCCAGAAACGTTGTTGCAAGGCTTCATCGCCGGGTTGCGTTTGCCAAGTGCCGTTCAGCCTCTCGGCCATCTCAACTACCAAGTCTCTGATTTCCTCGGGGGTGTTTTCAAGCAGATTCACCCCTTTTGCCCGATAGTCGGAAGTACGCAAGCAAAATCCCGCTTCGCTGGCGAAAATGTCGGCCAAGGATAATTCCCGGTTACTCGCCATATCTACGTGATGCTTAAAAAGCCCCAGGAATAGCGGACTAAAGGTAAATAAATAAGCGGCCGGAACCATATTCACATAGGCAATGGGCCGCCGGAATATTAGGGGAACGGCATCAAAACCGGAGCCGACGGAGATGCAAAAGGCGCACGTCGCCCCAAGATATATATCCATAAAATCGCTGCGCATGCCGCTTGTAGCATACTCGATTACCTTGGGGTGGTTACTGCGAATAGGGGAATGTACTTTGCTGCCCATGCGGATGACGAAGAAACCCCGGCCGGCAAGCTCCTCCGCCGCCAATACGTATTTTTGTATATCGCTATCCCGGTAATTATCGTTGTCATCCTGATGATAAGCACTGTCGCGCACATTCAAACAAACGAAACTCTCTCCGAGCGGAATGCCCATGGCGCGCAGAGCGGCTTCCCCAAGCTGCTCTTCATCCGCAGTAAATTGCAAATGTAAAGGAAATCGATCTAAAAGATTATGTACGTCACGGTCAGCTTGCGTATTGGAACCGATTTCATGCATTGCGCCTCCGGGAATAAAGCTGTTAACCCTGAAAACAGGCTCTAAAATCCACCGGGGCCAGATACGCAAAACGCGTTTCCACATGATGGCCAGCTGTTGATTGCAAACCACCGGAAAGCCGTAAAAAAACACATCGAAATACCGGCCCTTCGGCTTATTGATACCCGCTTCCATTTCGCAGAGATATAACTCCGTGTTAGCGGCAAAATGCCCCAACTTTAAGCTGTGCATATCGCCCAACCGAATCAATATCCAAGGCTTAATCAAGCGGATTGCCAGCACAATTGGCGCGGCGAGAATTAAGGATGGCGGCCGAACGAAAATCATCCGTAATAATCGCTTAGTCTTCCTGCCCAGTACCGGCCAAAAACCTTCCTGTTGTATCTGAGCGGTTTGCCGTTTAATAAATTGTGAAATACCCATTCCGTTCATTCAATCGTTTGCTTTCGCATAGCTTTCCGGCGTACCCACATCCAAAAACAGCTCGGCGGTTTCATAGCTGTATATCCGACCTACCAGCCGATTTAATACTTCGGTACTGAAATCCTGTGCCGTACGCCACTCCGTATTCATTTTTTCCAATAATTCGGCCGTCAGAATATAAACCGCGCCATTCGCCAGATTCCCCGGCGGGTTGGCGACCTTTTCGTGAAAGCCGACCACCACGCCGCGATCGTCCAATTCGACTATACCGCAGGCCGACGGATTCTCGGTGCGGAAAGTCATCATGGTGATCAGGCACTCAGCGGGACGATTGGCATGCGCGCGTAGGAAGCCCGCCAAATCGGCCAGGCAATAATTATCGGCGTGAATCAACATCCCATCCCGACCGTGAAAAAACGGCAGGTTAGCTATCAAGGTTCCGGCGGTTCCTCGCAAAATTGTTTCATTTACCAGCTCCACCCGCTCGCGATAAGGGCTGCTTTCTATAAAGCTATCGACCTGTTCCGCCAGATAATGCGTATTGATCATAAACGGTCCGATACCCGCCTGAGTCAACCGCTCCAGCCAAATCCCCAACAGCGGCTGTCCCTTAACTGGAACCAAACATTTAGGCGTAAAATCGGTAAGCGGCCTTAAGCGGGAACCGAAACCGGCGGCCAGCAGCAACGCACGCATCAACTTAACTCCCGCAGCAATTCTTCGGTCTTTAACGGCGTATTGCCAACCCTACCCACTTGCACCGCGGCAGCCAACGAACCAAGACAGGCTGCTTCCCAAATAGTGCCGCCGCAAGCCATAGCCATTGCGCTGGCAATCAACAATGAATCCCCCGCGCCCGCCACATCTTTTGCCGCGCTATTTAAAGCGTCCACCCTATCGGTAAGCCATTCCGCCTGTTTACCATTGCCTGCATGAATTAACAGACCTTCTTCGCCTAGCTTGAGCAACACGTTTTGTGCGTCGGCCTGCTGACGAAGTTGCTCCGCCAGCACTACCAGGCCATCTTCTCTATTTCTAGTGCTGATACGCGCCTCATGTTCCGTTGGCGTCAGCAGATCCATACCCTTGAAGCGGCCGATATCGCCTACCTGAGAAGAAGACTGACTATCGGCGGCTAACAGCACACCCCGGTCCTTGGCCATGCCGATTACTTGATCGACCACCGGTTGCGGCAAGCAACCGTAATTGAAATCCGAAAACACCAACAAATCGGCATTGGCGAGCGCCTGTTCGACTAAGCTTAATAACCGTGCCTGGATCGACGCCGAAATAGCGCCTTGATGAAGATGACTGACACGCAACAAGCTTTTACCCTTACTTCGATAACGCTGCTTCAATGTGGTCGGACGGCTTTCATCGACTAACAAATGGGCATCAACACCCGCCTTCGCTAAACCGCTTAACGCAAAATCTCTCGCGGCGTCATTACCCGTCACCGAAATGAACTGCACCGAAGCACCTAAACCGGCCGCATGCGCGGCAACGATACCGGCCCCACCCACAAAACGCGTGGCATCGATCGGGGTAACCACAATGGTCGGATCTTCCTGCGACATGCCCAAGGGTTCACAGGTAATGTATTCATCAATAATCAAGTCTCCCACAACGCATAGTTTGAGTCCTGAAAATTGCCGTAGCAAATCCGCTAATCGTGCGGAACTAATCTGATGGCGCACCAGATAGTCGTTCGGTAGACTGATTGAATTGAAATCCATTACCTGGAATTCGTTTCGAATCAAATTGAGCGAAGAAAAAATAGTCTCGCCGGAACTGAAAACCAAGGTGCCGCCATATTGCTCCAATACTTCCAGTTCGGCATTAAATCGCAGCTCGTGCTCTTTACCTTTAACGACGACATCCGGACGTAAACGCGCAATAAGAGAAGTAAGCGGCTCGTCGAAAATAAACGCTTCATCCACCCAGGAAATGCTTTGCAGCCCTTCAAGCCTAAGATGCTCATGCACATGCGCGGAGTTACCGGCAAGGCGGTCTGATTGAACAGCAACGATCAAGCGATCACCGCACTCTCTGGCAAATCGGAGTAACCGCAAATGCCCTGGGTGTAGGACATTAAACGACCCTGAAACAAAAACTATTTTCAATTAATATCTCTTATAAATTCCGCAGTCATTATCCATTTTAAACAATGACAACAACCGACGAGCTGCACAAGTGAAGCAAGCAATTGCTTCAATAAAAATATCAACTTTAATATCTAAAATCAAATCATGTAAAAAATTAATAACTCAAAAAGCGCAAACAGCTAAGTTTAAATATTTATTTAATAGCGATATAATTCAAATTAAATTTTCCTAATCACAATTATGCCTTGCGTTAAAATAATTGGCCAATTAATTTCTTCCGACTCAATAATTCCAAACGCACGAACCGCCTCACGAACCTCACTCATTTTTAAAGGTATTTCATCATAAAATATCCACAGACCGATTAATTCCGATAGCTTTCTGGTTATTTTATAAAGAAAAGTAGGCGTGGGAAAGGTAATAATAACTATTCCATTGCTTTTAGCTAACGCAAAATGTGACTCAATAACTTTAGTAAAATTAGCGCCGCTAAAATGCTCAACAAGACCGACACTGAGAACGATGTCAGCTTGGTCGGAAAGCATTTTTACTAGCTCCTGTTGATTGAGAATGTCACAATTAATCAACTTCGTTAAAGTATTTGAAGGCGATTCATCAACAGATGAAAACTTTTGCAAACTTAACTCATTATTATCGACTATAGTATAGCGTTTTATACGAAACGTTTCACAGATCATCCGATAAAAACAACTATTTCCACCGCCCAATTCCACGACATCACCACCCTCACCTCCTAAATATCTAGAGATAATCCGTTTTAATTTCATGGCACTTATTTCTCTTGTGATTCGCGAGAAAAAGTATGGGTTTTTATAATAACTATCCCAATCAGTCTGTTTTTGCATTATATTTTCACTTTAAAACCAACTTGTTAACGGGAGATAAGCATTCACACCGAAAACTCACCGTAATTAACACACTACACCACGCCAAACCTAAATGATGCCTGCTCTCAATCCGAATACGCATCCAATCGCTTGTTTTTAAAAATAAAGTCGCGCTGTATAACAAAATTAACTATAAACAGCATTGCCTCTACAATAATCTTAGAAGGCACTACCGCCAAGTTCAGTGACGTACTAAACATATCAATTAATATATAAGCCAAACACCCACTCACTAAAACATTTAAATAATATAGAGTTAATACGTGAGTTGTCTTCGATGTGTTATGAAACACAATTTTTTTATTGAGGGCAAAATTTAAAAATGACGCGCATAACCTTGCAATGACAATACTTGCCGGCAATGAACTCGAAACATTATAAATAGCAACAAATATAATCAAGTCAAAAATACTCGTCAATATTGCGGACAGCAAAAATCGAAACAACAAAAAATATATTCTCATTGAGTCAAGCAACGGATTAAAATGCGACGATTTATTATTTTGTATATATACCGTCTCAATCCCGACCTCTAAAATTTCAACTCCAATACTTTTTGTCAATATTAACTGATTAATTTCATATTCATATCTTTCGCCATTAAGAGAAATCAAGGTAGGAATCAACTCTCTGCCCACCCCTCTCAACCCCGACTGGGTATCAGAAACCTTTTTGCCTATTAAA